>JAFYBM010000232.1 GCA_017540225.1 Oscillospiraceae bacterium
AAATACTGAATGGCCGCAAAATGGTTTTCTTAATCGGGGCGCTTTGATGTTTTATGAAATTTTTGTGAATTGCTTGCATCAAATCTGAAATTGTGTTATACTGGGATTGCAATGACGAATCGAAAAGGAGGCTGTCCTTCTGTATGAGAGAAATTGATGCTTCACAAATTACAAAAGCGGTGCGCGATCTTTGCATTCAGGCAAACAGCGTACTGCCGGAATCTCTGGAACAATGCATCCGATGCGGCGCGGCGAAGGAGCAGTCCGATGCCGGAAAAGCAGTGTTTGCCGATCTCTGCGCAAATCTGGATGCCGCCCGCGAAAACAGTCTGCCGATCTGTCAGGATACCGGCATGGCCGTGATCTTTATGCAGCTCGGTCAGGATGTGCATATCACAGGCGGCGGTCTGCGCGAGGCTGTCAATGCGGGCGTTGCTGCCGGTTATCTGGAAGGATACCTGCGATGCTCTGTGGTCGGTGATCCGCTGGAGCGCGTGAATACTACGAATAATACGCCGGCAGTGCTGCATATTGATATCGTATCGGGCGAAAATATACGGATTGATGTCTGTCCGAAAGGCTTTGGCAGCGAGAATATGAGTGCGCTGAAAATGCTGACGCCTGCTGCTTCCGAAGCGGATATTATCGGCTTTGTGACAGATACGATCGCAAAGGCCGGCAGCAATCCCTGCCCGCCGATCGTTGTCGGCGTCGGTATCGGCGGCGATTTTGAGCAGTGTGCGTTTCTTGCAAAAAAGGCACTCTGCCGGGATATTTCCGTGCGCAATCCGAAGCCGCTGTATGCGGAGCTTGAAGCAAAAATGCTTGAATCGGTCAACCGGCTGGGTATCGGGCCGCAGGGCTTCGGCGGTTCTGTTACGGCACTTGCCGTCAATATTGAACAGGCGCCCACACATATTGCCGGTTTGCCTGTTGCTGTCAATGTCGGCTGTCATGTGACACGCCATGCAAGCACCGTTCTGTAAAAGAAAAGGTTTGCGGATTGTGCAATTCGCATTACAGACTTGACATTATCCGCTTTTCATGGTATAATATTACTATAGACGTACAAAGGAGGGACTGTCGATGGAACCGGATCAGATCAAAGCCGAAAACACCCGAAAAAATACGGAAATGCTGATTTCCATGCTGGAACATAAAAAACTGAAATACACAGTTGATGAGCAGACAGATGCAAGAGCACATATCCGGCTGCACTTCACCGGCGAGGATCTGCCGATCACACTGCATATTATCCTGCGGACGGATCGCCAGATTGCATCGGTGTTTTCTGTGATGCCGTTCAAGATTTCGCAGGAGCGCATGACCGATGCTGCAATCGCCGTTGCGGCCGCAAATCACGGACTGATCGACGGTTCATTCGATCTGAATCCGCAGACCGGTGAGATCCGTTTCCGGCTGACGAGCTGCTATATCGGGACCGTGCTGACTGAGGCGCTGTTCTCCTATCTGATGTTTGTTTCCGCAGAAACGATCGACCGCTATAACGACCGCTTTGAAGCAATCAATAACGGTTCTATGGATCTGGAGGCCTTTCTGAAGGCCGATGCAGCCGACGAAGGCAGATAACGGAGGCCGCTATGCGAAAATATCTGACGGATTATCTCCGGCATCTTGAGGAGCTGCTTGCCTCCGGAGAAGCAATTGACTATGACGATCTGGAGCGTTCGCATCTTATCATGATCCAGTTCATGCAGCATGAGCGGCTGGTGCATTTTCTTGTGACGATCCTTTTTGCACTCGGCTTTTTTATCTCGCTGGCGATTTATCTGCTCGGTGATCTGATTATGATGCTGCCGCTGCTGATTCTGATTCTCGGGCTGCTGGTTCCCTAT
>JAFYBM010000233.1 GCA_017540225.1 Oscillospiraceae bacterium
CTTTGAGGAGATGACCGTGACGCCGTTCATGCTGCGGTTCCGGCATGATGAAACAGTCGGCAAATATGACGGCGCACCGAAATGGGGCTGGATCCCCGGTGTTGACGAAGCAGCGGTCAGTTATACCGCTGTCTACGAGGACGGCACCGAGCTGCAAATTCCGTATGACCCTTACGGCTCCGGCGGATGCGCAAGCCTTGCTTCGGCAAACAGCAGCGGCGGATATGACGCATTCATTGAGGTCAGCCGGTATTTCTCCGCACCGATCTCGCTGGACGGCCTGACCGCCATCCGCATCAATGACATTGAGATTCCCGTGCAGTAACATTTGAATTCACATAAACCTTTTCTTTCCGATACAAAGCCGTACCCCTGCCTTCAGGCGGGAGTACGGCTCCTTTTTTCAGTATTGTTTTGCATCTGTTAGAGAAAAACATATTTCAGAATGAACAGCACCCCGAGCACATACATGATCGGATTGATTTTTTTCGCCCTCCCGGTAAAGACATTGATGACAAGATAAGAGAGAACACCGAGCGAGATGCCCTCGGAAACACTGTAAAACAGCGGCATTGCAATGATACAGAGATAAGCGGGTACCGTTTCAGTATAGTTATCCTCGGTGAATCGGATGCTCGTGACGTTTGTGAACATCAAAAAGCCGACAAGAATCAGTGCCGGTGCGGTAGCAAAGGCGGGGATCGCCGTAAACAAAGGCGCCAGAAATACGGAAAGCAGGAACAGTACAGCGGTTGTCAGCGCAGTGAGGCCGGTTCTGCCGCCCGCTGCAACACCTGCGGAGGATTCAACAAAGGTTGAGGTTGTGGAGGTGCCGAGTACGGCGCCGGCGCTCGTTGCGACCGCATCTGCGAGCAGGGCGGGACGGATGCCCGGCAGCTTGCCGTCCTTGTCGAGCATTCCGGCCTTGGAGCTGACGCCGATCAGCGTTCCGAGCGTGTCAAAAAGATCGACAAAGAGAAATGAAAACACGATCACGGCAAAATTGAAAATTCCCGTGCTGTGCAGATCAAAATGAAAGCACTGACCGAAGGTATTGCCGAGCGCGGAAAAATCGGTCATCGTAAAGGAGGGCAGCAGCGAATAATATCCCGCAGCCGCATCGGGTACATAAATGCCCGTGAGCTGACAGAGAATACCGAGCAGCCATGTACCGAAGATACCGAGCAGAATGGAGCCGGGTACCTTTTTGATATAGAGAATTGCGGTCAGCAGAATACCGATGACAGCAAGCAGTGCCTGAATGCCGCCTGTGGAGAAGCTGCTCCGGAAATTGACGAGCTTGACCAGCGTTGCAGAATCAACGGACAGACCGGCATTTTGCAGACCGATGAAGCAGATAAACAACCCGATTCCGACGGATACCGCCTGCTTGAGCGTAAGCGGAATGCAATTGAAGATTGCTTCCCGCGCTTTTGTCACCGAAAGCAGAATGAAAATCACACCCTCGACAAAAACCGCGAGCAGCGCGGTCTGCCATGAAACACCCATGCCGAGCACAACGGTATATGTGAAATATGCGTTGAGTCCCATGCCGGCCGAGAGTGCAAACGGCAGATTCGCCGCCAGCCCCATGATAAGCGTTCCGAGAAATGAGGCAAGACAGGTCGCCAGCAGTACGGCGGTTTTGTCCATTCCCGCCTCGGAAAGCACATTCGGATTCACGGCAAGAATATAGGCCATTGTCATGAATGTGGTCAGACCGGCGGCCAGCTCTGTTTTGACAGTTGTGCCGCGTGATTTCAGGTGAAACAGCTTTTCCAGCATAGTTTGTCACTCCTTTTGCTTTTTAATCCGTTTTTTTGCTCAGCGCAGTTATTCTTTGATTTTTCCCGCTTTCAGCCGTGCCAGATAGTCCTTTGTTTCTGCCGATACAACGCCGGAAAGCAGAATAATCGCAATGATATTCGGGAGCGCCATCAGTCCGTTGAAAATATCTGCAAGGTTCCAGACTGCTTCGACAGTCAGATACGGGCCGATGAACACTGCAAGGATATACACCCATCTGTAAACCGCTGCCGCCTTTAAGCTGCCGCCGGTCAGATAAGACAGACAGCGTTCAGAATAGTAATTCCAGCCGAGGATTGTTGTAAATGCAAATACGGCAAGACTTGCCATCAGGATAAACGAGGAAATCCGTTCGCTGAACGGCAGACCGTATGCAAAGGCATCCATTGTAATCATCACGCCTTTGAGTTCGGCTGTGCCGTGGCTGCCGGACATAATGATTGCAAGACCGGTCATGGTGCAGACAATGATCGTGTCAATAAAGGTGCCGGTCATGGTGACAAGCCCCTGCCGCACCGGTTCGCCGGTCTTCGCCGCAGCCGCCGCGATCGGCGCTGAACCGAGTCCTGCTTCATTGGAGAAAATGCCTCTTGCAACGCCGCTTTTCATCGCATATATCATTACAGTGCCGGCCGCACCGCCTGCCGCAGCTTTCATGCTGAATGCACCGGAAAGGATTGCGGAAACCGCAGACGGGATCTCGGAAATATGCGTGAAAATAATAATCAGACAGCAGCCTGCATACGCAGCTATCATAACCGGAACAACAATTTCAGACACCGCTGCAATCCGTTTGATGCCGCCGATGATAATGAGTGCGGAAAGCAGTGTGATGACCGCGCCCGCAATCGCGGTTGTCCATGTATATTCGGTGCCGAACAGAAGAAACGTCCTGCTTTTCTGCGGATCAAAAAAAGTGTTTGCCGCGGATGTGATGCCGTTGATCTGCGTAACGGTGCCGATGCCCATGATACCGGCGAGCAAGCCAAACAGCGCAAAGAGCTTGCCGAGCCATTTCCATTTTCTGCCAAGTCCGTTTTCGATATAATAAAACGGTCCGCCGAGGATATTGCCGCCTTCATCCCTGACGCGGTATTTCACAGCAAGCAGTCCCTCGGCATATTTTGTTGCCATGCCGAAGAATGCCGCAAGCTCCATCCAGAACAATGCGCCCGGTCCGCCGGCCGCAATGGCCGTCGCAACGCCGACAATATTGCCGGTGCCGACTGTTGCGGATAAAGCGGTGCAGAGCGCAGCAAAGCTGGATACCTCTCCGGTTCCGCCCTCCTCGTTTTTCACCATATATTTCAGGGCTGTTCCGAGTCTGCGTATCTGTAAAAAGCCCAGTCTGACACTGAGAAGAATCCCACAGGCCATAATCAGTGCAATCAGCGGCACGCCCCAGACATATCCGTCGATCCGGCTGATAATCCTGTTCATCTGCTCCATTGACACAACTCCTGTCATAATTCTTTCGTATCATTATAGCATATTTTATCGGAAAACGCAATGGGCGGGAGGCCGAAAGCGCAGAAACTTCAGAAGGAAACTGTTTTTTCAGGATGTCTCAATGAATTAAGAAACTGATAAGAAATCCATAGGATTCCGATAAAGACTTTTTTTCGGAGCTGTGCTATAATGAAGACACAGAACACGAAAAGGAGTGTGTCCGCATGGCTTCGATATTACATACGGAAAAATTATGCAAATCATTTTCCAACGGCGGTGTGCAGCAGCACGTTATCAAGAATCTCGATCTGGAAATCCGCGAGGGCGATTTCACAGTGATTATGGGGGCTTCCGGCTCAGGCAAATCGACACTGCTCTATGCACTCTCCGGCATGGATAAGCCCACGCTCGGCAAAGTATTCTTCGGCGGGGAGGACATCTCGGAATATACGAACGATCAGCTTGCGGTATTTCGCCGCCGGCACTGCGGCTTTGTCTTTCAGAGTATCTATCTGCTGGACAGCATGAACGTCTTTGACAATATCCTGACCGGCGCGCTGGTCGCGCAGCAGAATTCGCCGGAGCTTGTGCAGAAAACAGAGACACTGCTGAAAAAGGTCGGAATCGGCGAGGATATGTGGAAGAAGTATCCCAATCAGCTTTCCGGCGGCGAATGTCAGCGTGTCGGCATTGTCCGTGCAATCATCAATGAGCCGGAAATTCTTTTTGCAGATGAACCGACCGGCTCGCTCAATTCCGCCTCAAGCACCGATGTGCTGGATATTTTCACAGAGCTGCACAACAAAGGTCAGAGCATTGTTATGGTAACGCATGACCTGAAAACCGCCCTGCGCGGCAGCAGAGTAATCTTCCTGCACGACGGCGCGGTTGTCGGTGAGCACGCAATGCCTCCCTACGGAACGGAGGATGCCGCCGCACGCAGAGAAGGTTTACAAAAATTTCTGGACAGCATGGGATGGTGATACAATGAACAGGATTTTTCGGCTCGGCATTGCCAATATCCGCCGCCGCAAAACTGAATCCGTGCTGCTGGCGCTGATGGTGATGCTCTGTATGCTGCTGCTCGGCGGATCAGTCGCCGCGGAGCAGACTGCCCGCTGTATTTTCCCCGATATGATGGAGCGCACCGGCGCATGGGATCACGAGATCACATACACGGCGCAGAGTGACGATCCGGTGTTTGCGGAGTACCTCGCGGAGGATGACCGCGTCGCGGATTATGCGCATTTCAATTACCTGTTCTCCATGTCCATGCTGATGCAGGATCAATCCGGAAAAGAGCAGTCCTCAATGATGTGCTTTATCACGGAACAGAACGAGAAACAGTATGAGATCTACCGTCCGGTCAGCGCATGGACAGACGCGGAAATCGCTGCGGCTGCACATCCGATCCGCATTCCGCTCAATCAGAAGGATTCCCTCAGGCTGAAGGAGGGCGACCCTTTTGTCCTCACCCTCGGCGCAAAGAAATTCACCTTCACGGTCATCGGCTTTTATGAGACTTCTTTCTTTTCTTACGGGCAGTATCTCATTTCCGATGCGGATTACGCGGTGCTGCGCCCCTTATGTACGGAAGCGGCCGGCTTCGGCTTCAAAGCCGCAGCCGGTATCGATTCCGACGGGCTGAACGCGATTTGCAGTGACTTCGAGCAGAAGTGCCGGAATACGCCCGGCACGCAGTTTGAAGCCTGCTCGCTGACTGATTATCAGCTCAAAAAGGACAATTTCAACACGGATATTGTTTTTATTCTGCGTTTTCTTGAGGTCATGGCAGGCGTCATCATTCTTTCGGTTGCAGTGATGATCGGGCACAGAATCATCACCGATATTCAGGAACAGATTGTATCCATCGGTGTGCTTGAGGCACTGGGCTATCGCTCCGGCGAGATCGCGCTTTCCTATGCAGCAGAGTATTTTCTGATCGCGCAGGCAGGCTGCACCGCCGGCACGGCCGGTGCGCTGGTGCTCTATCGCGTGCTCGTTAAAATTGCGGAATATCTGAGCGGTTACGCAAGCGGCAGAAGCATCTGCTGGCAGACTCTGCTCATATGCTTTGCGGCAGTCCTGCTTTTTTCAACGCTGCTGGCATTCATGAAGGCGCGCTCTGTGCGGAAATATCCGCCGGTGACGGCATTCCGCAAAGGCATCGGCACACATCACTTCGGCAGATCGCATTTCCCCCTGCGCAAAACAAAAGGAAATGTGCATCTGCGGCTCGCACTCAAAGGCTTTGCCGACAACGCAAAGCAGAATATCAGACTGACGTTTGTTGTCAGCATTACGACGCTGGCGGTTGTGCTGAGTTTCATCCTCTACGGCTTCCTCGGAAAGGGCTCCAATGTTGTCCTCAGCATCGCGGGACATGAGATGAGTGATTTGCAGCTTGAGATCATGCCTGCCGTCGATGCAGGCAGCTTTGCTGCGGAGCTGGAATCCATGCCGGAAATCCGCAAGGTGCTGCCCCGCACGGAAAGCATGGATATGTCAGTCGTCGGCTGCAATTTCGAGCTGATGGCGGATGTGTTCGATGATTACACCCGCACGGAGAATATTCACCCCTGCGACGGACGGTTTCCTGCGCACGACAACGAGGTCATGCTGACAAAAACGGCATCCTCGGCGGTGAAGCTGACGACCGGCGACAGCATCACGCTCGAATGCGGCGGCGTGCGCAGAGATTATCTCATCACCGGCATTGTCACGGCGTTTATCAACGCGGATTCGGTCTATTTCACCGCAGACGGCTACCGGCGTCTGGTGCCGGATTTTGCGTACAATCTGTTCGAGGTCTATGTCAGCGAGGACATGGATCCTGCGGAAGTGCGCAGCCTGCTCGATCAGAAATACGGCAGAAGCGCAGCGAGTCTCGGCGCGGAAACCGAAAACTCCGGCAGCCTTGAGGAACGGATCCGGCAGCGCGCAGAGCAGGTCACGGCAGCGCTGATGCAGCAGGAAGGCATCACACATCTGGATTATGCGATTCAGATCGGCGATCAGATCATCACCGGCGACAGCAGCAAGATCATGATTAAGGATTATATGAACTGGCCGGAGATGGTCACATCGCTGCTCAGCACACTGGTGACGGCGACCGGCATTCTGACACGGCTGTTTATGGTAATCTCAGCGGTTGTGGTCATGGTGCTTCTGTTCATTCTGATGAAATCGGAAATCCGGCGGCAGCGCAGGACACTCGGCATCATGAAGAGCATGGGCTACACCTCCCGCGAGCTGATGCTCCAGCTTGCCTTCCGTATTATGCCCGCCGCAGCACTTGCGGTTGTGATCGGTACGGTACTCGGTGTCACGGCGACAAAGCTGCTGGTCAATTACATCGGTGCGGTGCCGGTCAATCTGCCTTCGATTATCGCGGTAGATATTCTGATTCTGCTGTTCTGCTTCGGCTGCGCCTATTTCGGCGCGCGGCATATCAAAAAGATTTCCGTTTATGAGCTGATGACAGAGTGAGGTATATCATGAAACATACGATGAAAGCAATTGCGGCGGGATGCGCAGTGCTGCTCCTGCTGGCACCCGCAATGCCTGCGCGTGCGGCTGTCACGAAGAACAAGCCGCATGAGACAACCGATACACTGTATTCGGTCGCGTCTGTGAGCAAAATATTCGCGGTGACGGCAGTGATGCAGCTTGCCGACGAGGGAAAAATTGATTTGGATGCGCCCGTGACGGATTATCTGCCGGATTTCCGGCTCGCAGACAGCCGTTATCAGGACATTACCGTCCGGATGCTGATGAACCACAGATCCGGCCTGATGGGTTCCTGCTACGGAGATACCATGTTTTTTGGGGACAGATCGGAGCGTGCGCATATCAATTTTCTGGAACATCTCAGCAGTGAGCGCCTGAAAGCGGCACCGGGCGCGTTCGTTTGCTACTGCAATGACGGCTTTGAACTGCTCTCGCTGATCGCGGAGCGTGTCAGCGGCGAGAGCTTCACGGATTATGTCGAAAAGCATATCTGTGTCCCGCTTGACTTGCAGCAGACCGGCACGCCCTGGAACGCCTTTGAGACAGATGAGCAGGTGCGCGTTTTCTATCAGGGGAAATCGGAGCTGCCCGCAGAATACGACATGACCGTCGGTGCGGGCGGTGTGCTCTCGACAGCGCCGGAGCTAAGCAGATTCGGCACGGCGTTTTTCACGGGAAACAACGTGCTGCTCTCGGAAAAATCAAAAGCAGAAATGAAACGCTGCTACGAGGAGAACAAAGCTCCGAACGGCTGCGGACTCGGCTGGGATTCGGTCGGCGATGCAGATTACACTGCGGCAGGCGTACAGGTTCTGAGCAAGGGCGGCGATCTGGTGAACCAGCACGCGGAGCTGTATGTCGCGCCGGATGAGAACACCAGCATTGCGGTCTGTTCCGCAGGCGGCAGCAGCAGTGCCGCAAAGATGCTTGCGGCTGCACTGATGGACATTGCACTTGAGGAAAAAGGCATCACGGTCACGCACAGCAAACTCGAAGAAAAGGAAACGGTTGACACAGTTCCTGCGGAGTATCTGCAATACGAAGGACTGTATCTCACCGGTGAGGCATTGGTGCGCGTGACATTCCCCGACCGGAAATATATGCAGGTCGAAACGCTGACCGAAGTTCGCTGCAAGCGTACCCAATATATGTATACAACCGACGGCGGTTTTGTCAAAACGGAGGGCAATATCGCATCGGGCAGGGCGGTGCAGACAGCAGACCGTGAGACACTGTATTTCTGCGAACTCGGCGGCGAGGTATATATCCGCAGCGAGCAGTGGTTCGGCGATGACAGCCTCGGCTACAGCAAATATGAAACCTATTCCGCACAGCGCGCGGAAGCAAATCCGCTCAGCGGAAGCGAAAGCGTACAGGCGGCATGGGAAGCCCGCAGCGGTATGCCGTATTATCTTGTCAGCGGCAAATTTTCGGATGCTTCCTTTTCCGCGCAGAACCGTATGACGCTGATCGCTGCGGAGGGCTATGTCGGCAATTGGAAGATTATCGACAAAAACCATGCACAGGCCTGTCTGCATATCCCGTCCGATGCCAGCCGTGATCTGACCGATCTGGAATGCAAAACGGAAAACGGCATCGAATATTTGTATCTCAGGGACAGCAACTACAAATACATCGCAGGCAATTCAATCCCCGATTTTACGACTGATCTGCGCGAGGTGCAGTTGACAACCGATGCGGCGGCATGGTATAATATCGGCAGTAATGCATACAGGACTGTCACACTGGACATTCCGGAGCACGCATCGGTCTATGTCTATGATAAATTCGGACAGATCACCTATTCGAGCTTCATGAAAAACCGCAGCAGCACGGTTCCTCTGCCCGCGAACGGCATGATCGTGTTTGTCGGTGAGACCGGAGGGACAGTCGGCGTACAGCAATCGGGAGGCTGAGCATGAAATATCAATGCCTGGTGATCGACGACGATGTGACCATCGCGGAAACGACCGCAGAGTATTTCAATATTTTCGATATTCAGACGGCGTATGTCAACAGCTATGAGGAAGCAGCGGCATTTCTGGAGCAGAACAGTGTCTCGCTGCTGCTGCTGGACATCAATCTCGGCGAGCGCTCGGGCTTTGAGCTTTGCAAGCAGATCCGCCGGCGCTATGATATGCCGATTCTGTTCATCAGCGCACGCAGCAGCGATGAGGATATTCTGACAGCGCTCAATATCGGCGGCGATGACTTCATCAAAAAGCCTTTTTCGCTCAGTATCCTGCTGGCAAAGGTGAAAGCGATTCTCAGACGATATGAAAAAGCAGCGGAGGCGGCACAGGCTGTCTCCGCCAAAGCCGTTTCTGCGGAACCGCCCGACCGGATCCGTATTGCGGAGGAACTGTATCTTGATACGGGCAATCACCGTATTCTCCGGCAGGGCGCGGAAATACCGCTGAAGGCTATGGAATACAAAATGCTGCTGTATCTGCTGGAAAACCGCGGCAGAGTTGTCACAAAGGATGAATTTCTGCAAAATGTATGGGGCGACACCTTTATCGGTGAGGGGACGCTGGCAGTGCATATCCGGCATCTGCGTGAGAAAATCGAGCGCGATCCAAACGCCCCCGCACTGATCAGAACCGTCTGGGGCGTCGGCTATCTGCTGGAGGAGCAGCCGGAGGCATGAGGGCTATCTGAAATTTCTTGCGGCGCTGGCAGCCGGAATGGTGCTTGTGCTGCTGGGGCTTGCCGCATGGATGCACACAGGCGGCACCAAGCAGGATGCCCTGCTGCTCAATGATATTGTGCAGACCGCAAAGGAGCACCCTGACGACAGGGCGATGCTCGCAGAATTTCATGCGGAATTTTTATATTTCGGGACGGAGGACGAGCTGGTTTACGCCTCCGATGCCGCTGCAGACGATATAACAACGCTTTCCGAGGCAATCCGGCAGGGCTATACCTGTCTTGCGGTGCATGACGGCAATGCGTTTCTCGGCACAGTCGCGCTGCCGGCTCCTGATACCGCCCTGCTCAGTGCGGCGCAGCGCAGGCTGCTCCTGACGGCGGCCGTTGTCTGCGGCTGCATCTGGCTGATTGCGGCGGCGCTCGGTATATTTTTCTATCTTCGGATGGTTCGTCCGTTCCGCGGCCTGCGGAGATTTGCGGAAGAAATCGCACAGGGCAGACTGGAGGAGCCGCTGCCGATGGACAGGCATCATCTGTTCGGTGCGTTTTCCGAGAGCTTTGATATTATGCGGGAGGCGCTTCTGGAATCCCGCAAACGCGAGGAAGCACTCAGACAGCGCGAAAAGGAACTGATTGCGTCGCTGAGTCATGATATCCGCACACCCGTCACGGGCATCAAGCTGATCTGTGAACTGCTCTGCGTCAAAACCGAGGACGCCTATGTCCGCAGCAAGATCGGGCAGATCGGTCAGAAAGCAGAGCAGATCAACCGGCTGGCAGGCGACCTGCTGATAACCTCGCTCGATGAACTGGGAGAGCTGACTGTCTGCTGTCAGGATACAGAATCCGGTGTTCTGCATCAATTGCTCTTAGAGCAGGATACCAAAGGGTTATGCCGGGAGATGCCGGTTCCGGATTGTCTGCTCTCGGTTGACCGCAGCCGGCTTTCGCAGGTGCTCGCCAATATCATCAGCAATTCATACAAATACGCAGGAACGCCGATTGACGTCAGCTATGCCTTTGACGGGCAGTTCCTTGCGATGTCTCTCACCGATCACGGCGGCGGCATCCCCGAGGAGGAGCTTGCGTTCATTACACAGAAATATTACCGCGGAAGGCAGAATTCCGACGGCAAAGAGGGCAGCGGTCTCGGACTGTATATCTCCCGCGCACTGACAGAGAAAATGCAGGGGATCTTCACCTGTTCCAACGCCCCTGACGGTCTGACCGTCACGCTCCGGCTTCCGCTGTCACACTGACCGGCACTGCCGTTTAGAAATATGATGCCGTAAAACATGATGGGAAACGCGAAAAAGGATACAAAAGGAACTGCATAGGTGCTAAAACGGAGACCGGCACTGCCGTTTAGAAATATGATGCCGTAAAACATGATGGGAGATGCGAAAAAGGATACAAAAGGAACTGCATAGGCGCTAAAACGGAGACCGGCACTGCCGGTCAGAAAGCAAAAGGGATGCAATATCACCGGCAAGCTCCGAGGCAGCCTCTGTGCTGCGCGCTTCAACCAGCATGGATACTGCGTCACCGCAGCGGGATGGATGCAGCAGTGCCTCTCCGGCTTCCGTTTTGATCCGGAAGCCGTCTGTTTCAGCAGATGCGTGCAGTGCCGGCACAGAACGCAGCATCGCATCTGCGGCCGCATCCGTCCGCAGAATCCGCCGAACAGTATGACATTCCGGCAGAGAGGCTGCCCATTCTCTGAGAGATCGTCCCGTTTCCGCACTGAGCCGCATGATTTCTGCACAAAGCACCGCGCCGTCCAGCGTAAAGCGCTGCGCTGCCGCAAGCTGCCGTGCCTCGGTGTCGCTGCCGTCCGGATGCATCGCATAGCGGAACACCTTTCGGCCGTATTCTGCCGCCATATCTTCCGCGGTATGCGGCAGCCAGTTCGGAAGTGCCGTATCCATTCCCTGCCGCAGATATTGCTGCGCGCACATCATCAGCAGCTTTTCATAGAACAGCCAGCCCGTTTCCGCCGAATACACGGAAGCGCGGCAGCCGTCCTGCGAAATACGCAGCGTCAGTTCCGCCCCGCGTCCGCCGGAAAAAACCGGCCGCAGCATCATGCCGAGCAGCGGAGAAGCCGTGCGCAGCTCTGCTCGGAAAGGCAGCGGCACCGGCAGTCTGCGCCGGAGCTGTGCGGTATAAATACCGGTGAGCGTTCTGTCCGTAATTATGCGGCCGCATTCTGTCGTACCGATCCATTGCGGATTTGCGGAGCCGCTGCGGATTGTCCGGAGCTGCGCATCCGTCAGCGGAAGCAGCCCGCGGGAAAAAATCCGTATACGGCTGCCGCCGCAGAATACGATCATGCCGCAGTGATGCAGGGCGGCGCCCGTTTGCAGTGCAGCCGGCATACAGTCCGGCGCATAACAGACAGAGCCGCCGGCCGCCGCAATTCCGCCGCAGAGCAGCAGTGCAGCCGCTTTCGCCGCATCGGTATCTGCGCTGCCGGCGATGATGCATCCTGCCGCACCTGCAAGACCGGCACCGAGTGCCGGCAGTTTTTCCGGAGAATCCGGAATCAGTGCAGCGTCATCCTCCGGAAAGAGCCAGCCGGTTTCTTCTGTGAGCCATTGCATAACAAAAATCCCCCTTTTTCGGTAGGATGCACCGGAAAAAGGGGGAATATACGGCAAAGCCGCACATTCTGCGAAAAATGTGCGGCTTTTTTATGAAATCAGGCATCCGGCGCAAACATCGTAAGCTGTTCTGCAAAAGAATAAACCATGCGATCCTTCGGACGCGGATGAATTCCCTTCTCCTCAAACAGCTTCGGAATTGTCACGAATGAATATTCCTACACAAGCAGCAAAGGAATAATCCTGCGCAGTGCTTCTGCCGTGCGGGAATTGCCCTCTGAATCATGCATCACGAGGATTCGTCCGTCCGCTGCAAGGTCGGTAATCCCCGAAACACGCGCTTCGACAGAGAGATTCTGATCGTAGTCATTGATGCCATATCCGCCGATAAAGGTCAGCGGAATCTGACGGATCATGTCCTCATTGACCGCGATATAGGGCGGCCGGAAAAAACGTGTGGGCTTTCCGGTAATGCGCTCGATCCGCTTGGAGGTCTCGTCGATTTCGACGGACATTTCGTAGGGAGACAGCGCAGTCATATCCGGATGCGAAAATGAATGATTGCCCAGCTCACAGCCCAGAGATACCGCTTTTCTGAGCAGCGGCTCCGTATCCGGCGTAATATTCTGACCGACCAGGAAAAAGGTTGCCGGAATACGGTATTCTGCAAGAATATCCAGCACATCAGCCGTTGTATCGGGCGAAGGGCCGTCATCAAATGTTAACGCAAGAATCTTCCGTTTCATTTTCATCATTTTTTATCCTTATCGTTGTTTTTGGACTTTTTGCCCAGGATAACCGAACCGACGAGCAACAGAACCGCTACGATACCGAGCACCGCATACAGCAGGATGGGGGTATCATCGCCCATCGGCAATGCCGCAAGCAGCAACAGACTGTTCATGCTTCTATGCCTCCTTTTCATGACATGATAATACTTTATTAATATTTTACCATATTTTTTATATTTTGTCAACCGTCAGACGCAGTAAAAAGGCCTGTCCCGTGTATCAGGACAGGCCAATCTGACAATGCACTGTGCAAAAAAGAGTAAGCTGTTTGGCATCCGGCAGAAATGTGCGGCTGCTTTGCTGACGGTATCTGTCTGTCAGTCCGCCTGCAAAGCATCTGTTTCCTTTGATGCTGCTGTCAGCGCACCGGCGAGATAGCTTTCAGGATCGATATATTTATCGTTATGCAGCACCTCGAAATGCAGATGCGGTTCCAGTGCGCTCTCCGCTTCATTCGTATCACCGACTGCGCCCAGCACCTTACCGCGTGCAATGACGTCGCCGGCGCAAACGCAGACGCCGTCATTCAGACCGCAATAGCGTGTGACCGTACCGTTTTCATGGAGAACAGTCACGCAGATGCCGAACAGCGCATCATTTCCGACAAAGGTCACGGTGCCGTCCTCGGTCACGCAGACCTCCGTGCCGAGCGGCGCTGCAAAATCAATGCCGTTGTGTGTTTCCCAGATGCCGGTTGTTTTGGATTTGACCAGCTCGCCCTGACTGAACGGCTGAAGGATCCCGCCGGCAACCGGCTGAAGCGGCTGTTCGACCGGTGCTTCGGTCTCGGCAGGCTCCGGCACTGCTTCTGTCACGGTTGTTTCTGCGGCACGGCGCAGCAGTGCTGCGGCAGCTTCTGCTTCCGCATCCGCAGTAACGGCCTTCGGCGGTTCGGTACTGCGCCGGATCGCAGGAGCCGTGGTTTGTGCGGGAAGCGGCGCAGCCGTTGTCTGCGCAGGCTTATATTCATGGGTGATACGCTGCTCCGGCACAGAGGGCGGCGTCATTTTGCCTGCTTCTGAATATGCGTACCAGCAGGCCGCGCCAACCATTGCGACACTGAGCGAAAGCGCTGCATAAAAGCCTTTGCCGGTCGTGCCGGCGTGTTTTTTGTTTTTCATAGTTATCGCCTTTCTTTCATGAGACATTTCCGGAAACCGGTGAAGTGCCGTGCGGGGATCGCTTCGGCGGATCAGTCCGGAGATCGGTATTAAAGCCTCGTCACCCGACCGGCTTTCAGGGCTATTATGAACTGCTTTTTCAAATTTATACACAGATTTGCAAAACTGTTTCCGCGTGTTCTTATGATGCCCGTTTTGCAGCCGCAAGCCCTGTATTAGTTAACATAAAAACGTCCGCATACTTGTTTTTTTCACCAAGAAACCGTTCGCGGATTTATGCAGAACGTAAAACTGCGCTGCAAATTGCGATTTTTCATTGAAATATTGTGCAAAATGTGATATAATAAAATCGGCTATTTAGTTCCGCTTTTTCTCCGACACATAAACTGAACAGACGCTTTTGTCAATGACTGGAGGCGAGATGTATGACAATGCCGCTCCGAAACCCGCAGTTCGCCGCAAATGACGATTCCGTGACGTTTTCCCGCATTGCGCTCGCACTTGCTGATGACTATGAAAGCATTTATGTCATCAATACGACTGACGACAGCTATGTGGAATATTGTGCCGAGGGTGCGGTGAAGGAACTGAGCATCCGTTCTTCCGGCGATAATTTCTACAGCGATACAATCAAAAATTGCCGGCTCCTTGTCCATCCAGAGGATCAGGAGATGTTTCTGCGCTCATTTCGCAAGGAAAATGTCGAAGTCGCGCTGCAATCCGGAAAATCCTTTACGCTGCATTACCGCCTGATCTATGACGGAAAGCCGTATTATTATTTTCTGAAAACGATTCGCGGCAAGGGCGCTGATGACCGTTTCATTATTGTCGGTGTCCAGAATGTTGATGCACAGGTGCGCCTGAAAATGGCGATTGAAACGGAAAGCAAGACCTTCGGTGAAATTGCAAAGGCGCTTGCGCGGCGCTATGAGGCGATCTATTACGTCAATATCCTTACAGATCATTACACTGTCTATAATACCAGCAATGCCGATGTTTATCTTCGGACAGGTTCTTCCGGCGCAAATTTCTTTACCGAAACCCAGAAAAACCTGAAAAAGATCATCTATCCGGAGGATTTTGAGAGAATATCCGCAGCGCTCGAAAAACAAACGCTGCTTCAAAACATGGAAAAGACCGGCATGACAAGCATGAGCTACCGGCTGATTCTGAACGGAAAACCGCAGTATGTTACACTGTTCGGGATCCGTCCGCAGGAGGATTCCGATCATATCATCGTCGCCGTTGTCAATGTGGATGCTTCGATGCGGCGGGAAATTGAAATGCGGGAAGCGCTGGGCAGTGCAATGGAGCTTGCGCACTGCGATTCCATGACCGGTGTGAAAAATAAATATGCATATGCGCAGATGGAAATGGAAACCGATGCGATGATCCGTGAAGGAAACGCACCGGAATTTGCACTGGTCGTCTGTGACATCAACGGCCTCAAAGCCGTCAACGATACACAGGGGCATATTGCCGGCGATGCGTTTATCAAGGCTGCCTGCAATGAAATCTGTAAGAATTTCAAACGCAGTCCGGTTTATCGCATCGGCGGTGACGAATTTGTTGTTTTACTGATGCGGGATGATTACAAAGAACGCTTCGGACTGATGGAAAGACTGAAACAAAAGATCCGGGATAACCGCAAAAACGGACTTGTTACAGTTGCAAGCGGCATCTCCGAATACCGCGCCGGACAGGACATCCGGATGCAGGATGTCTTTGAGCGTGCCGATGAGGCGATGTATCTGAACAAGGAGCAGTTCCGCAAGGAGTATCTTTCAGAGGAGTAACAACATGGATACAAATCAGACAATGCAGTTTTTTCAGCTTCTTGAAGAGCTGATTATCGCAATGACAGAACAGCGAAAAAACAACATTCCGCAGATCTTTGAGGTTCTGACGGAAATATGCAGGCTGTTCGGATTGTCAAAAGGTGTCACATACTTCTATGAAAATGTCAATAACGAGCGGCTCGGCAGAGGCGAGGAGATCGTTGCGTTTGATACCGGCGAAAAGCATCAGCTCGTCAAAAGCGTCCGTATTCTGACAAATGTTATGGCGGTCGTCTCCTGCAATGCCTACCGGCCGGAGGGCGCACCGCCCCTGACTCCGTTTGAGGATCAGAAGCTCGAGATTGTCATGCGGACCGTGCTGAATCTGGCCGGTCTCTCCCGTCTGCAAAAAACCATCGAAGCAATGGCCTTCCGCGATGACAAGGGCTACCGGAATATGCGCAGCTTCATGCGTGAGATCGGTATGACCAATGAGCAGCGGCTGCTCAGCAGCAAGGTTGCGGTCAATTACAATCTCCGGCATTTTTCTCTGGTCAATCAGGAAATTGGACGCAAGGCCGGCGATATTGCCATGCGCAACCACTATACCGGACTGGAACAGCTCATCGGCAGCAGCGGTACGGTCAGCCGTCTCGGCGGCGATAACTTTGTTGCATTCTTTGAAAAAAGCCGCACGGATTCTGTTCTGAATTATCTCAATGAAACACCGGTCTGCTATGACATCAATTTCAATAAGCGTATCATGATCGCGTGCAGTGTGGGTGTTTATCCGATTCCGGATGATTTTATCCTGCGTGATCCCGGCGAGATCATGGATAAGATCATCGCCGCGCTGATGGCAGCGCGTGTCGGCGGAAAGGAACGTATCGTATTCTTCAATGAAAAACAACTCGCCAGCAAGGAAAAGGTCATGCGCGTGCAGCAGTATTTTCCGGATGCGCTGCGCAATGAAGAATTCAAGGTGTTCTATCAGCCGAAGATCGACATTGAAACCGGTGCGCTCGCCGGCGCCGAGGCGCTGTGCCGCTGGTTCCGCAACGGAAAGATCGTTCCGCCGGTCGAGTTTATTCCGATTCTGGAGGAGACAACCGAAATCTGCAAGCTCGATTTCTATATGCTGGATCATGTCTGTAAGGATCTTCGCCGCTGGCTTGACGAAGGCCGCAAGGTCGTCCGCATTTCGGTCAATCTCTCCAGAAAGCACATGATGGATATTGACCTGCTGCAAACGATTCTTGATATCATTGACCGGAACGGTGTTCCGCATCAGTATATTGAGGTCGAACTGACGGAAACAACAACAGACGTTGAATTCCGTGATCTGAAGCGTGTTGTTCACGGCTTGCAGCAGTCCGGAATCTATACCTCGGTTGATGATTTCGGAATCGGGTATTCCTCGCTGAACCTGATTCGTGAGATTCCGTGGAATGTCCTCAAAGTTGACAGGAGCTTTCTTCCGGTCGATGAGGAGGATTCAGAAAGCGTGCGCAGCATCATGTTCAAATATGTTGTTGCGATGGCACGGGAAATGGGACTGGAATGCATTGCAGAGGGCGTAGAAACGCAGGCACAGGTCGATATTCTGCGGGAAAACCACTGCGGACTTGCACAGGGCTTCTTCTTTGATAAACCGCTTCCGGTTGAGCTTTTTGAGGAGCGGCTCGGGAATTTCATTTATTCCGTTCCGGAATCGGCAGAATAACAAACGAATTCGCGGGAGGAAAACACCGTTTTTCCTCCCGCATTTTGCTGACCGGCTTCGTGCTGCAAGCCCTGCGCCTTTGCTCACCTGTTTGCAAAAAAATACCATTGCGCAGATTTTGTAGAGGATTTGGCATTGCTTTCCGGCGCAAAATCCGGTATAATAAAGCTCAGAAAGGAGCTTCTGCTCCTGAAAAAAGAAACCGTACAGATTATTTGATTTACAGGGAGAAAAACATGAAAACAATCAATCAGCTTGCGGCGCTTCTTTGCAGTGCCGCGCTCGCCGTTACGGCGATTCCGTCTGTATCATCCGGCAATGCCGTATTTGCCGCTGATACCGTTTCTTTCACTGTCGCAGACGGCTGGTTTGAAACAGCCTATGCCGAATGGGAACCGGTCTCCGGTGCGACCGGCTATCAGGTCTATGCTGACGGCAAACAGATCGACAGCATCCTGATCCGCCAGTACCGCAGTTTTTACCGCGTTGATATTCCGGGACTCAAGGCCGGCAGCCACACCGTAAAGGTCGTGCCGCTGATCTCCGGCAAGGAGGATGCTTCCAAAGCAAAGGAGCAGCAGGTTACGGTCAAAGCGCATGACCGTACCGGCTTCGGCTGGGTCAACGGCTCGTCCTCCGGCGCCTACAACGACGACGGTACACTGAAAACCGGTGCTGTCGTACTCTATGTCACCGAGGAAACAAAAAACACCGTTTCTTTGGATGTTGTCACCGATTCCAAGGGAACAAAAACAAAGCAGACCGGTATCCAGAATATCCTGACCGCCTATCAGAAGGGCACCGATTCCCGGCCGCTCTGCATCCGCTGCATCGGCAATATCACCGATCCGGCCGTACTGATGGACGGCGATCTGCTCATCAAGGGAAGCGGCGCAAGCAAGCGGCTTTCCTGCGGCGTCACGATCGAAGGCATCGGCAGAGATACCGTATTCAACGGCTTCGGCCTGCGGATCGCAAACTGCTCCGGTGTTGAGATCCGAAACATCGGCTTCATGAACTGCAACAGCGGCGAAGGCGATGATGTCGGCCTGCAGCAGAACAATGACCATGTCTGGGTACATAACTGTGATATGTTTTACGGCGATGCCGGCTCGGATGCCGATCAGGCCAAGGGCGACGGCGCACTGGATACCAAAACATCCAGCTATATCACCCATACCTACAATCACTTCTGGGACAACGGAAAATGTAATTTGCAGGGCATGAAATCCGAATCGACCGAAAACTATATCACCTACCATCACAACTGGTACGATCATTCCGATTCGCGGCATCCGCGCATCCGCACCTGCACCGTTCATATTTATAACAACTATTTTGACGGCAATGCAAAATACGGTGTCGGCGTAACGATGGGCGCCTCCGCATTTGTAGACAGCAACTATTTCCGCAACTGCCCGAAGCCGATGATGAGCTCCATGCAGGGTACGGACGCACAGGGAGACGGAACATTCTCCGGCGAGACCGGCGGCATCATCAAGGCCTATAATAATATCATGGTCGATGCCAAGAGCTATATCACCTATCAGGACAACAATCAGAGCTTCGATGCCTATGAGGCCGGCAATGCGAAGGATACTGTTCCGGCATCCGTCAAAACGCTTTCCGGCGGCACGGCATACAATAATTTCGACACCTCTGCTATCATGTATTCCTACAAGGCCGATGCGCCTGCCGATGTTCCGGCAATCGTGACTGCCGGTGCAGGGCGCGTGCAGGGCGGCGATTTCAAGTGGCAGTTCAACAATGCGGTTGACGATGCAAGCTATTCGGTCAACACCGCGCTGAAATCCGCACTTGTCAATTATAAATCGGAGATCGTGGCAATCGGCAGCGGTTCCTATGTAGCACCGACTGAGCCTGCCGAAACAGAGCCGGCACAGCCTGCCGTCACAACGGCACCGCAGCCTGAAATCACGGCAGCGCCGCAGGTCACGACCGCTGCACCGTTTATCCAGATTCTTCCCGCTTCTGAATTTAATCACAACTTCACCGAAAACGGTCTCAGCAGCAATTTCTATCAGATCTCCGGCAACCTTTCGACCTCCAAGGGAACGGCAAGCTATCGCGGCATGACGCTGACGCAGTGCCTGAAAATGGAATCCGCGACCTCGATCGGCTTCAATGCACCGGCTGACGGCGTGATGACGCTGGTATTCGGGGAGGCAGCCGGAAGCGTAAAGCTGGACGGTCAGAAGCACATCGCATCGGACGGTATTCTGACCTTGCAGATCTCTGCCGGCGCACACAGCCTGACCAAGGCGGATTCCTGCAATCTGTTCTATATGGCACTTGCCTGCATGATAGAGCCGCAGCAGACCGAACAGCCTGCGGAAACAACTCTGCCTGCGCAGGCGGAGACAACCGTGCAGCCGCAGACAACGACAGTTCCGGAAACAACCGTCTCAGAAACAAAACCGGTCATCTCAGCGCTTGCAGGCGATGTGGATGAATCCGGCGAGGTTGATGTTTCGGATGCTGTGATTCTTGCACGCTTTGCAACCGGCGATCCCTCTGTCCGGATTACCGATAACGGCCTTGTGAACGCTGACTGTGACGGCATTGCAGGACTGAATTCATTTGATGTGATCCATATTCTGCGCATTATCACAGGATTGGTCTGATAATTGACACTGAGGCACCGTCCGGTCATCAGATCGGGCGGTGCCTCAGTCCGTCAGAATCGAATGTGCATATACGCTCATTGCCGCAAAGGCGGTGCGGGTTGACAATCAGACAGGTTTGTGATACAATAGATAAGCAACGATAACACCTTGCGGGAGGAAAAATGCATGAACATTGCAGTAGCACAATCAGGCGGCCCGACCTGCGCAATCAATGCTTCTTTGGTCGGCGTTTTCAAGGAATCGCTCAAAGAACCGGATATTGATGCGATCTTCGGCTCCGTCAACGGCATTGAAGGACTGATCCAGAACCACATGATCGACCTGAAAACACTGATCTTCACAAACGACGACATGGAGCTGCTTCGTCAGACACCCTCAACGGTGCTCGGCTCCTGCCGCTACAAGCTGCCGGATTGGCACGAGGATGCAAGCGTTTACGAGCAGATCCTCAAAACACTGGAGCAGCGGCAGATCGGTGCTTTTTTCTATATCGGCGGCAACGATTCGATGGACACCGTGCAAAAGCTCTCCGCCTTTCTTGCGGAGCGCGGCAGTGACATCCGCATCATCGGCATCCCGAAAACAATCGACAACGATCTATGTGTCACCGACCACACACCGGGCTTCGGCTCTGCGGCAAAGTATGTTGCTGCAACACTGCACGAGATCATCCGCGACAGCTCCGTTTACAGTATCCCGTCCGTCACGATTGTTGAGATCATGGGACGGCACGCGGGCTGGCTGACGGCTTCCTCTGCGGTACTCCATCAGCTCGGCGAGGCTGCGCCGCATCTGATCTATGTGCCGGAATCTGATTTCTCACTGGATAAATTTTTCCGCGATGTGCGGCAGGAAATGGCAAAACACAAGGCTGTGATCGTTGCCGTATCCGAGGGCATTGAGGTACCGGAGGGCGTGCAGTCCGGTGTTGTCGATAATTTCGGACACAAATACCTTTCCGGCATCGGCAGCTATCTTGAACGGGCTGTCCGCGAGGAGATCGGCTGCAAGGTACGCTCTATTGAGCTGAATGTCATGCAGCGCTGCTCCTCACATCTCTGCTCCCGCACAGATATTGATGAATCCGAGGCAATCGGTGCAGCAGGCGTGCGCTGTGCGCTGCGCGGCGAAACCGGTAAGGTCATGGTTTTCCGCCGGCTGAATGATATGCCCTACACAGTCACGATTGAAACGGCAGAGGCCGCTCTCTGCGCGAACCGTGAAAAGCTGCTGCCGAAAGAATATATCAATGCAGCCGGAAACAATATCACCGATGAAGCACTGCGGTATTTCATGCCGCTGATTCAGGGAGAGCTGACAATCCAGATGCATCACGGTGTGCCGGCGCATTTTATGATTCAGGAATCCCTGCTGAAATAATTTCTGCCGGATCCGCACAGACCTTTTCACAGCGGAACAGCCGGATTGCGTTCTGTGCCGTAATACGGCAGATTTCTGCGCGGGAGATGCCCTTTTCCCGTGCCATGACGGCGGCTGTTTCCGCAATCATCGTACTGTCGCAGCGCCTGCCGCGGAAAGGAACCGGTGCCAGATAAGGACAATCCGTTTCCAGCAGCAGCCGGTCAGTCGGCGCAAACCGGATCACCTCCAGCGGTTTCCGCGCATTTTTGAATGTAATAACACCGTTGAAGCCGAGATACAGTCCCATTTGCAGCACCTCACGCGCTGTTTCAACCGAGCCGGAAAAGCAGTGCATCACACCGGAAAGCGGCGCAAACTCCCGCAGAATTGTCAGCATATCACCGGTCGCCTCACGGCAGTGCAGGATAACCGGCAGAGAAAGCGCCTGCGCAAGTGCGAGCTGCTCCCGCAGAATCCGCTGCTGCACTGCCTTGTCATAGCCTTCATAATGATAATCCAGCCCGATTTCACCGATCGCCCGCACACACGGATGTGCTGCCATTTTCCGCAGCTGCTCCGAATAGCCGTCAGGCGGCGCGGGGCATTCCGGATGCACTCCGACGGCTGCACTGAGCAGCGACGGATACCGTTCCGCAAGCGCGGCAGCCGCCGCTGAATCCGCAAGCTGTGTGCCGCAGACGATGCAGTGCATTACGCCTTCCTGCGGCAGCTTTTCCAGCAGCGCTTCACGGTCTGTATCAAATGCTGAATCGGTATAGTGCGCATGACTATCGAAGATTAACAAATTCTCATCCATTTTGGGAAACTCCTTTGCGCGGTTCATAACTTGTTCACGAAATATTGAAAAAATATGCATTCACTTTCACAAAATATGTGCTATAATATGCTTGTAAACATGATAAATAATACCTCTCTACTTCTTCCCGAAAACGCGGCTGATCTGGATCAGCCGCGTTTTCGACGTTTTACGGCAAGTGCCGGAAAGGCTTTTTTTCGCTGCACCCATTGAATTATTTGCTGCAACATGATATAATTATATCACAGCATCCCCCTTTTTGCAAGTGACAACCGACTGTATGAAAAGGAGTCAGAGCTTATGAAAGAAGTGAATTGCATCCGGCTGAGCTACAAACAAAACGGCAAGCCCTTCAGGCTGATGACTGACGGCTCTGCCGCACAAACGGACAGTGTGCGCTTTTCTGCCGATTGGGACGGCACTCGCCTGACGCTCCGCGTTCATGCGGAAACGGAAATTGAGCTGCTTGCATTCGGTGCAGATTTTTTGCATGATTTCACGGAGGATGCGCGCATTTTTCTCAACGGCTACCAGTCATGGACGGACAGCACCGAGCACACAATCCATGACAAAATGCGCGGGCTTGACCACATTCCGGATAAGATCACGGAAAAATATGCATTCACGCAGTACGGCGATTACGGCTTTCAGCCCTATTACAATGAAGCCGGCAGACTGCACGGCTGGACATACGGATATATCCGCCGCGGAACGGAATACCTGCTGATCGGTGCGCTGAATGACGAAAACGGCTTCACCTGCATCGAAACAGATACCGAAAACAGCCTGATCGGGCTGCACAAGGATTGCGCGGGGCTGCACATGGCCGGCGATTATACAATGGAAATTATCGTTCTGCGCGGCACCGAAAAAGAAGTCTTTGACGGTTATTTCCGCGCACTCGGCATTCCGCCCGTGACCGCGCAGCCTCTTTTCGGATATACAAGCTGGTATCGGCATTATCAGAATATTGATGAGCAAAAGCTCCTCAATGATCTGCTCGGCCTGCACGGACTGGATTACAGAGCGGATGTATTTCAGGTCGATGACGGCTGGGAAACTGCCGTCGGTGACTGGCTCTCTGCGGATCCCGAAAAGTTCCCGAACGGAATGCAGAATATCGCCGATGCGATTCATGCGGCCGGACACCACGCCGGAATCTGGCTCGCACCGTTTGTGTGTGAGGAAAAATCCGCCGTTTTCCGCGAGCATAAGGACTGGCTCTGCACCGGAGAAAACGGCGAATACATCAAGGGCGGCTCCAATTGGAGCGGCTTCTATGCACTCGATCTTTACAATGAGGATGTACGGGCATATCTGCGCGAGGTGTTCGATACGGTCATCCGCACATGGGGCTTTCAGCTCCTGAAGCTGGATTTCCTCTATGCAGTCTGCATTCAGCCGCGGCCGGACAAGACCCGCGGCCGGATCATGGCGGATGCAATGGATTTCCTGCGGGAAATCACGCAGGGCGCACAGATTCTCGGCTGCGGCGTACCGCTGGGCAGCGCCTTCGGCAAGGTTGATTACTGCCGGATCGGCTGCGATGTATCCCTCGACTGGGACGACAAGGCCTATATGCGCGTCATGCACCGCGAGCGCATCAGCACCAAACGTTCCGTGCTCAATTCCGTATTCCGGCGGCAGCTTGACGGCAGAGCCTTCGGCAATGATCCGGATGTCTTTCTGCTGCGCGGACAGGATGTTGTCATGCGTGCGGCGCAGAAACAGTGTCTTGCGGAAATCAATGCGCTGACCGGAAGCGTACTCTTTACCTCAGACGACTGCGCGATGTATAACGACAATCAGGAAATGATGCTGCGCCGGCTGATGCGGATGCGGGAGGCCGAACTGCTCTCGGCCGAGCTTGCAGGCGATGTCCTGACAATCCGCTTCCGGCGTGATAATAAGGAATATGTAAAACAATATGCGCTGTAATCAGATTGCGTGAATTTTGTTGAAATTGTCTCTTGAACAAACAATATCTTTGTGCTATAATAATAGTAATATGAAAGCGGCGATGCAGCACATTGTGTGCAGCTGAACGGCAGGACAGCAGGAAAAATGATACAGAAAAGAGGGATTTCAGCATGAGCAGGGCATTTGAAGCCGGAATGCATATCCGGTACGGCGGAACCGGTGTTTGTTTGATCGACCGCATTGAAGAAGTCGCTTATCCCGGAGAGAAGCCGCTGCGGCTCTGCTATGTGCTCAAGCCCCTGCGCAGCACGGGAATGGAAGTCTCTGTTCCGCTGGACAGCGAGATGCTCTGTGCAAGAATGCATCCGCTGCGCACAAAAGAAGAAATAGACCGGATGCTGGATGAGGCTGCACAGGATGAGGAAATGGAGTGGATTCCGGAGCGCAAGCAGCGCAGTGCGGAATTCCGGCGGATCCTCGCCGGCGGCGATGCACAAACCCTGCTGCGGATGATTCACTGCATTCTGCGGCAGGAAGCTGCACTCGGAGAACGCGGAAAGCGTCTTTCCGCAATGGATGACAATGCCCGCAAGGACGCTGCACGGATGCTGGATGAGGAATTCGGGTTTTCGCTCGGACTGACACCGGAGCAGGCAAGCGTATATATCTGTGAGAAACTGAATAAAAACTAGCAACGCGACCAAAAAATGAGGCCTGTGCATCCGCACAGGTCTTTTTGTTTG
The DNA here is from genome assembly GCA_017540225.1 of Oscillospiraceae bacterium. Classification (GTDB taxonomy): domain Bacteria; phylum Bacillota; class Clostridia; order Oscillospirales; family Ruminococcaceae; genus Firm-04. Next base: position 24,924 of record JAFYBM010000233.1, read on the forward strand.
CCGGAAAATCCGTTTTTTCTTGAAAACGCCCTTTTTTCCTCATCATGCAATCAACTCAGCACATACAAAAAGCAGCCTCCAACCTGTGAAAGCTGCCGTTTTTGTGTGCTTTTTTACTGATTCGGATTGATGTCCTTCCAGTAAGCTCTGAGATACTCCGCGCCCGACCAGACTGTCAGGATTGCCGCAATCCAGAACAGCACCGCAAGCACAATCTCCGAAACCGTATATACCATTTCCGGCAGATGCAGCCCGAAGGCATTGAAATCCAGCCGGAACGACCAGTAAACCATTGCCGTAATCAGTGCAATCATCGTGAAAGCGGTTTTCAGCTTGCCCGCAAAGCTCGCCGGAACGACAGTTCCCTTATTGGCTACAACCAGCCGCAGCGCCGATACCATAAATTCCCGTGCGATAATCAGCAGAAATACGACGATATTGACCTTTTGCTGCTGCAAAAAACAGGCAAGCGCCGCGACGACCAGAACCTTATCCGCCAGCGGATCCAGAAATTTGCCGAAATCCGTGACAAGACCGTTTTTTCGTGCCAGATGGCCGTCTACTGCATCCGTAATCGCAGCTCCGACAAACACAAGCGTTGCAAGGAAATAATGCGCCGGAAATTGCCAGTAAAACAGAAGGACAAAGAGCGGCACCAGCAGCACGCGCAGCAGTGTCAGCTTGTTCGGCGTATTCAAGACACGGTCACCTCTCCCATCAAATCATAATCATCAACTGTCGATGTAATGCGCACTGTAACATACTGTCCGACGGCATACTGCTCCGGCAGTCCGGCCAGATACAGCCGCCCGTCAATTTCCGGTGCATCGGCGGCCGTCCGTGCAAGCCAGAAGCCCGCCTCGCTGTCATAATCCTCGATCACAGCCTCAGTCTCCGTGCCGACACGTTCGGCATTCAGCTCCGCCGCAATCTGCATCTGCTGCTCCATCAGCAGTTCTGCACGGTGCTGCCGGATGTCCTCATCGACCTGATTTTCCATCCGTGCTGCAACTGTGCCCTCCTCCTCGGAATAAGCAAAGCAGCCCATGCGGTCAAAGCGCATTTCCTGCACAAATTCCGCAAGCTCATTGAACTGTTCATCTGTCTCGCCGGGGAAACCGACCAGCAGCGTTGTCCGCAGCGTAATGTCCGGAATACGGCTGCGCAGCTTCGCAAAAAGCGCCCGCAGCATCTCTGCGGTACATTTCCGGCGCATATTTTTCAGCACCTCGTCATTGCAGTGCTGCACCGGAATATCCATGTATTTGACGATTTTCGGTTCCTCTGCGATTACGCCGATCAATTCATCGGAAATGCGCTCCGGATAGCAGTAGAGCACCCGAATCCAGCGAAACCCGTCAATTTTGCAGAGTGCTTTCAGCAATTCCGGCAGTCTGGATACGCCGTAAAGATCCTCGCCGTAGCGGGTCGTATCCTGCGCAATGACAAGCAGCTCGGTCACGCCGGAACCGGCAAGCGACTGCGCCTCCGCAAGCACATCCTCCATCGGCACAGAGCGGAATTTTCCGCGAATCGCAGGGATTGCACAGTAAGTGCAGCCGTTTGAGCAGCCCTCCGCGATTTTCAGATAGGCCATGAACGGCAGCGTCGCAATGATGCGGTCGCCGGTCAGCGGCATACAGTTTTTCGGGGCAAACTGCGTAACACGCAGACCCTCTGTGATCTCATTCAGCACGCGCACAATCTCCGGCTGATCGCCGATGCCGATGACGGCATCCGCTTCGGGAAACTGCTCCGCAACTTCTTCTTTGTAGCGTTCCGCAAGGCAGCCCGTGACGACAATTTTCTTGAGGCTGCCGGCCTTTTTCAGCTCGGCAAGCTCTAAGATCGTGTCGATGGCTTCCTCCTTTGCGGACTGAATGAATCCGCAGGTATTCACAATGGCGATCTCCGCATCGGCGGGATCCGCCGCGAGCGTATAGCCCGCCTCCTGAATCAGTGCGAGCATTCGCTCGGAGTCAACTAAATTCTTGGCACAGCCAAGCGATACCATGCTGACGACCATTCTTCCACTCCCGTTTGTTTACTTTGCCCGTGTGTGCTTTGCGTAGCCGTTCTCAAACTGTTTATCCGCATCAAATGCGGCAAGCTCCGCTGCGGAGAGCGTGCCTTTTCCGTCATAGCGGTAAAATCTTGCGCTGTCCGCAACAAATTCCGTGACGCAGTAATCCGGATCATCAATGCCCTGCGGATAGTATTTTTCATCGCCCGCATTCCAGAGCAGCTCTTTGAATGTGCGATCCGTATGGATGACCGCGCGGCCGTACAGGCAGAGTCCTTCAAATGCCGCATCATCCGAAAAATACAGACAGGCATTGCCGTTTTGCAGCAGGCTTTGTGTATGCGCTGAACCGGTATTCGTTGAGATCAGGTGTCTGCCGAGCCCCTTATGCCAGACGCAGAACACCCTGCGGATATTCGGCCGCCCCTGTTCATCTGTATAGCCGAGATCGGCAAACAGCGAACGGTTGATGAGTGCTGCAAGCTCGTCATGTGTCATCGGCCTGTTCCTCCGCCCATGCGTAGTAATCTTCGATTGCGTATTTAATCTGTTGATAAGTATACCCGCGCCGGACGAGCGCCGCCGTAACCTTCTCGGTCGCCTTGCGGTCATCCGGATCGGTCAGATACCGCGCATATTTCTTTTGCAGGATTTCCAGAAGCTGCGCCGAAATCTGCTCCGCATTATCATAGGGAGCCAGCGCATCGTCAATGTCCTCCTGCGAAAGTCCGCGGTGCCGCATTTCATATTCTGCACGCCGCAGCCCGAATTTTTTGCCCGCTACAAAATGCCGCGCAAGCTGCTCCGCATAAACCGCATCATTCAGGAAGCCGTAGCGCGTCAGCTTTTCGAGCGCCGCCAGCACGGCATCCTCCTGCGCATTCGGCGCACCGCTCAGCTTTTCATACATCTCGCGGTAGGAATATCCGCGCTTTTCCAGCAGATACAGCCCGTATTCATAGGCGCGGTGCTCGGCGGCGCGGTATTTCAGCTCCGCAATGCGTTCACTGCCGAGATCATCACCGGTGTGCAGGAATTCCGACTGCACCAGATCACCGTGCAGCCAGAGCTTCTGTCCGTCCTCCGGCGTAATCTCAAACAGCTTGCCCTTTGCGGGTTTGATTTCCAGAATCTTCATGCCGCAGCATTATTCCTCCGGTGCAAATTCCTCAAAATCCTCATCGAGATCGGCACCAGCCGCATCCAGTGCCGCACCGGTCGCCGCAACAGCCTGTGTTGCCTTGGTTTTTGCCTCAGAAACAGCGGCATCCTTCTTGTTCTTCTTGGATGCAAGCACAAGGCTTTCGCGCTGTGCCATAATCTTCTGCTCGATCTCCTTTGCAAAGTCCGGCTCATTGAGCAGAATTTCCTTGACGGCATCGCGTCCCTGACCGAGCTTGCGGTCGCCGTAGCTGAACCACGAGCCGCTCTTGTGGATGATGTCGAGATCGGTTGCCAGATCAAGCACCTCACCGACACGCGAAATGCCCTTGCCGTACATCATATCAAACTCGCACTCCTTGAAGGGCGGTGCGACCTTATTCTTCACGACCTTGACTCTGGTGCGGTTGCCTATGACCTCTGCGCCGCTCTTGATCGCCTCGCCCTTGCGCACTTCCATCCGCACAGAGGCATAGAATTTCAGCGCACGGCCGCCGGTCGTTGTCTCCGGATTGCCGTACATCACGCCGATCTTTTCACGCACCTGATTGATAAAGATTGCAACGCAGTTTGATTTGGAGATAACCGGTGTCAGCTTACGCATCGCCTGAGACATCAGTCTTGCGAGCATACCGACATGGGAATCACCCATTTCGCCCTCGATTTCAGCGCGGGTCGTCATCGCGGCAACCGAGTCGATGACAATGACGTCAATCGCACCGGAGCGCACGAGTGCCTCCGCGATTTCAAGTGCCTGCTCACCGCTGTCCGGCTGCGAAACAAGCAGATCGTCGATTTTGACGCCGAGTGCCTGTGCATAAACCGGATCAAGCGCGTGCTCAACGTCAATAAATGCAGCATCGCCGCCGAGCTTCTGTGCCTCTGCAATGATTTGCAGCGCGACAGTCGTTTTACCGGAGCTTTCCGGACCGTAAATCTCAACGATTCTGCCGCGCGGCACACCGCCGATGCCCAGCGCCATATCCAGTGAGAGTGAGCCGGTCGAGATCGCCTGCACATTCTGCACCGTGTTCTGTCCGAGCCGCATGACGGCACCTGCGCCGTACTGCTTCTCGATCTGTGCAATTGCATTGCTCAGAGCCTTTTCACGTTCCTCGCGTGTTGCCGGAATGACAACACCGACATTTTTCTTTTTCAGTTCTGCTTTTGCCATGATATTATCCTTTCTGTGCGGGCAGAACCCGCAAATGATTTACGCTGTGATACCGTGCAGGCCGGCGCTGCACCTCCGGCCGAGCACAACCCGCTCAACGCCGTTATAATCGCGGTGCTTCTCAATACCGGAAAAGCCGTTTTCCGAAAGGATCTCTGCAACTGCGTCCGCCTGCGAAAAACCGACCTCATAGGCAAGCATTCCGCCGTGCCGCAGTGCATCCCGCCAGACCGCCGTGATCTGCCGGTAAAAATCCAGTCCGTCTGCGCCGCCGAACAGCGCCTCCCGCGGCTCATACCGCACCTCTGTCTGAAGCTGCTCCATCTCATCCGCAGTCAGATACGGCGGATTGCAGACAATCAGATCCAGCATCGCAAAGGAATGCTTCGGTGCAAGCACATCATCGCAGAGCCACTGCACCGCCAGCCGGTTGTATCCGGCATTCCGTTTCGCATAGCCGAGCGCCTTTTCGCTGCTGTCAATTCCGGTAACCGCAAGCTGCGGCAGATGCCGTTTCAGCGCAAGCGCAATGCAGCCGCTTCCGGTGCAGAGATCAACGGCAGCGGGCTTCTCCGGCAATTGCTGCTTTCCGGCAAGCACCGCATCAACCAGTGTTTCCGTATCCGCACGCGGGATCAGCACGCCCTCGCCGACATAAAACTGCATTCCGTAGAATTCCCATTTGCCGAGCAGATATTGCAGCGGTTCATGCTTTGCACGGCGCTGCGCGATCTCCCGCGCCTGCTCCGGTGTTCCGGCATCCTCAAGAATCCATTTTGCTTCCAGTCCGGCATCCTCAATTCCGCCTGCGCGGAGAATCGCAGTCACCGCTTCCAGCAGCTCAATATTCATATTTTTCATTGTATTACCCGAATAACAGATTATAATTAAGAACGGTATCTGCTGCTGTTCGCAGCTTCCGGAAGCATGAACGGAGGCGGACACTGTCCGCTCACCAGATATCATCTTCCATATTTTCGGGGATGCAGGGTTCCATTGCCGCAATCGCACATTCAATCTGCGATGCATCCGGTTCTCTTGTCGTGATACGCTGCATCCAGAGGCCGGGCGCAGAAAGAATCCGCGTGAAAATATTGTCATAGCGTCCGGCAATGCGGATCAGCTCATAGCTCACGCCCATAATCAGCGGCAGCAATGCAAAGCCGAACAGCACTCTCTGCCAGACAACCGTATACGGATTGAAGCAGCCGAAGAAAATGCCGATCAGCAGCACCAGAAAGATGAAGCTCGTGCCGCAGCGCGGATGAAACCGGCACTGCTTTTTCACGTTTTCGACCGTCAGCGGAAGCGCCGCCTCAAAGCAGGCGATCGTTTTGTGCTCTGCGCCGTGATATTCATAGGTGCGGCGGATGCTCTTGCCAAGTCCCGTCAGCCACATATACAGCACAAAGAGCACGATTTTCACGAGGCCCTCCGCACAGGATTTGATGATGCGGCTCTCGGTCAGCGGCTTGATCCACGATACAACCAGCTTCGGCAGATACATGAACAGCCCGATTGCAAGAAGCATACCGAGAATCAGCGCAATTGTCATGATGATGCTGAAAATTTTGTCACCGAGCTTGTCATCGAGCCACTGCTCGATTTTCCCCGGCTCCTCATAGTCATAATGCTCTGCCGCCTTTTGCAGATAGTCCCAGCGCTTCCGGATCGTTTCCGCATCCGGAATGCCGAGCGGCTGATAATCCTTATCCTCTTTCGCCTTTTCTTTGTCAATCTTTTCGCGCTCGGCAGTCAGCCATTCCCCAAAGCGGGAGAATTGCGCCTCCTCCGGCAGCTTTTCGATCTTCTCATGCTTTTTCCATGCACAGAAATCATCGACTTCCTCATCAAACTGCTTTTCGGCGGATTTCATCATGCAGCGATAGCCGTCAGCCATTGACAGCACAAAATTGACGCAGCCGCGCACCAGAGGCACCTTTTGATACCACTTGCGCACGACACGCTGCTTTCCTGTTTTCGGGTCTGTTTCAAAGGAAGCCGGCAGCTCCCATGTTTCGAGGTCAATCTCGCCGTTCGGCAGGCGGCAGGCCATCGCGCCGCGAAAAGCGCCCTTCATCATGACGCCTTCAATCAGCGCCTGTCCGCCGATCTTCGATTTATGTGCATATTCCGCCTTTGCAGCCGACTGCTCGGCTTCGGCGGAAAGCGGTTCCATATTTTCCGGCAAAAAGCTCATCCTTTCGTATGTCTGTTTTTATACGGCATTCGCTTTCAGGCTGACGGCTGCATCAGCATCAGCACAATGCCGAGTCCCAGAAAAAACAGCAGCCCGATGCTGACAATCACCGTATTCCGCACATCCCGCTTCGGGTCAAAGAATTTCTCCGGCTTTGCGGGGTCAATGCGCAGTGTTGTCCTGTCGCCTGCCTGATAGCAGCATTGACTGGAATAATCCTTCGGGTGTACCTTGTAGGTCACGCCGTCATAATCATAGGTGTATTCCGGCACATAATGCCGCGGATTCGCACCGTTCAGAATCGCCGTGACCTCCGCCTCAGCATTCACAGAACAGCGCCGCATTCGCAGGAACATGGAAACCAGCGAAAACAGCAGCAGCGAACCGGCCAGCACCGCAAGGCCAAGCCCCACATACTGATGCCGCGCCATGCTGAATGCGAAATATGCAAAAAACATAGCTGTATTCATCATATAACTCCTTATTTTGTCAGCAGCAATCCGATACCGGCTGCGAAAAACACACCCATAATCATTCCCATAAAGATCGTGGTTTTAAGATCGCGTTTCCGGTCATAGAATTTCTCCGGATGCTCCGGATCTATGAACAGCTGAACCGTCTGTCCGACCGCATACTGTTTTCCGTTCGTATAAGTCTTTGACTGCACGCGGTATTCCTGTCCCTCATAATAGTAGGTGTATTCCGGTGCGTAGGTATCCATTGTAAAGCCTTCGGAATCGGTGCTTGTGCTGTGCAGAAGCCGCGTGACTTCCGCCTCAATCTCCGCAGAGCAGTGCTGCAGCTTCCGGAAAAAGCCAATCAGAAGGATCGCCAGTCCGGCACCGAACAGCGCCGTCAGGATTGCGCCCCAGATATGATACTCACTCTGCCAGTAGGAAACGTCCGGCTGAATGCCCTGTACGATCTTCGGTTCCATTTTGCAGCTCCTTTTTGCTCACTGAACGGCGTTTTTCGCGGGCAGCGTGATTGTGACCGTCGTCCCGACACCCTCCTCGCTGTCAATATCCAGTGTACCGTTGTGCATAGCAACAATCTCATCCGCAACTGCCAGTCCGATGCCGGAGCCGCGGCGGGTGTGGTTCGGCTTGTAAAATTTTGTCTTGACCTTGCCGAGATCGGATTTTTTGATGCCGCAGCCGCTGTCCTGCACGGTAATGCGAACAGCAGCACCGTCCTCAACGGACTCCGCCGTGATCTGCACGAGTCCGCCGGAATCGGAATATTTGATTGCATTGTCAATGATATTGATAAAGACCTGCCGGATACGGTTTTTGTCCCCGAACACAAACGGCAGCATTTCCGGTTCTTCATAAATCACGCGGATATTGTCTTTTTTTGCCCGCTCCATATAGATCAGGACGGCATCGCCAAGCTCCGCCAGAATATCCATTGTATCCATTTGCAGCGAGAAATGGCCGCTCTGCATTCTGGAGAAATCCAGCAGCTCCTCGACCATTTCGGAAAGACGCTCTGTTTCCCCGACGATAATATGCAGCCCCTTCCGCATCATGTCCGGATCGGGCGGTGTATCCTCCGAGGCGGCATCCGAGGCCATATCGGTCAGGGTTTCCGCCCAGCCCTTGATTGCCGTCAGCGGTGTGCGCAGCTCATGGGAAACCGAGCTGATGAATTCATTTTTCATGGCCTCGGCCGTTGAAAGCTCATCGGCCATATGATTGATGCCGGCGCAAAGCTCACCGATCTCATCCTCGCTCTCCTGATTGATCCGCGCAGAAAAATCGCCCTGCGCAAATTTCTCGGTGTTGAGGTTGATCTCACGGATCGGGCGCAGGATCGAGCCGACGAAATAGAGATCCGAGAAGCCGAGCAGCAGCAGAACCGCAACGGCAACGACCGTCACAGTCAGCACAAAGCCCGCAACGGTATTGTCTATTGTTTCCAGTGAGGTCACGACGCGGATCGCGCTGAATTCCTCACTGATTTCCGTAATCGGAAAACAGACTGCCATAATCCGCTCGCCGTTAGCGGTGCGGCTCGTGCTGTAGCCATAGGTTTCGTCATCCTGCATGGCCATGTCGTAATCCGGCATACTGATCGCATAATCCGCGGAAAATCCGGAGGAGGTCAGTACGATGGTACCGTCATAGTCAATCGCCATCAGCTCCATTTTGTCCTTATCGGAGAAGCTCTCAAGTGTGCTGCGGATCTCTGCGCTGAGGTTTGTACCGTTGTCGGCGGCATAGCGTGTCAGCACACCGTTGACCGCATTGACCTTCGATACCAGATACTGCCGCGCAGAATTGTAGTAATAATTCTGCACGGCATAAATCAGTGCCAGCTCGATCACAAGCAGGATCAGCACGATCACGGCCAGATTGTTTGTGATCAGCGGCGTGTAATGCTTTTTTTGGCCAGTCGTCAAGTGCCCCTCAGCGGTGATTCTCCGGCTTTTCTTCCCATTTGTAGCCATAGCCCCAGATGGTCATGATATAGCGCGGCTCAGAGGGATCATCCTCGATCTTCATACGCAGCCGGCGGA
>JAFYBM010000234.1 GCA_017540225.1 Oscillospiraceae bacterium
GACCGTCGTGCCGCGCACACTGCGCTTTGACGGCGCATCGCTGCATGACATGTGGTTCCGCCGGATGGCAACGAAATACAACGGTACCTCGTATATCATCCAGCGCGCCGCCGCAAAGGTATTCACAGAGGAAGGTCTGCGCGCAGTGCATCAGGATATTGATTATTATATGGAAAATGCGCGGATCATCAAGGCTGCGCTGACAAAGGCAGGCATTCACTCGGTCGGCGGAGACAATGCTCCGTATGTCTGGATGGAGTGTCCCGGTCATACCGATTCATGGGCGTATTTTGATTATCTGCTGCATACATTCGGCATTGCAGGCACACCGGGTGTCGGCTTCGGCACTGCCGGTCAGGGCTGGCTGCGGTTTTCGTCATTCGGAACACGGGAGACCGTTCAGAACGCAGCGGCATATCTTGCCGAACTGTAATTCGGCAGCAGGATTTGTAAGGATCAGGAGAGATGACAATGAAAAAAGTACCGTTTATCACAAAAGCGCAGGCGGAGGAGATCGCAGCGCAGTACCCGACACCGTTTCATATCTACGATGAGCACGGCATCCGCGAGAATGCGCGGCTCGTGAAGCAGGCTTTTGCATGGAATAAGGGATTCCGCGAGTATTTTGCAGTCAAGGCGACGCCGAATCCGTTTATTCTCAAAATCCTGAAGGAAGAAGGCTGCGGGGCAGACTGCTCCTCACTGACTGAGCTGCAAATGGCAGATGCATGCGGCTTTTCGGGCAGTGATATCATGTTCTCCTCGAATGTGACACCGGCTGCGGATTATCAGCTAGCCTATCAGCTCGGTGCGTATATCAACCTCGATGACATCACGCATATTGACTATCTGGAAAAGCTGACCGGCATTCCGGAAACAATCTGCTGCCGCTTCAATGCCGGCGGTGACTTCAAAATATCAACATTTGTCATGGACAAGCCGCAGGATGCAAAATACGGCTTCACCCGTGAGCAGATGTTTGAGGGCTTCCGGATGCTGATGCAGAAGGGCGCAAAGCATTTCGGCATTCACGCATTTCTTGCTTCAAATACCGTCACAAACGAATACTATCCGACGCTTGCGCGGCAGATGTTTCAGCTTGCTGCCGATTTGAAAAAAGAGACAGGCGCCGACATTCGCTTCATCAATCTTTCGGGCGGCGTCGGTGTAGCGTATCATCCCGACCAGACACCGAATGACATTCTGGCAATCGGAGAGGGTGTCCGCAAAGTTTATGAGGAGATTCTGGTTCCGGCAAGGCTTGGCGATGCTGCCATTTTCACGGAAATGGGCAGATTCATGCTTGCGCCTTACGGTGCGCTGGTTACGCGTGTGCTGCATAAAAAGCATATTTACAAGGAATATGTCGGCTGTGATGCCTGTGCCGCAAATCTGATGCGGCCTGCGATGTACGGCGCATATCATCATATTACAGTACTCGGAAAGGAAAACACCCCATGCACCTACCTCTGCGATGTGACCGGCGGACTGTGTGAAAACAACGATAAATTTGCAGTTGACCGGATGCTGCCGCCCGTTGAGATCGGAGATCTGCTTTATATTCACGATACCGGCGCACACGGCTTTTCGATGGGCTATAATTATAACGGCAAGCTGCGCTCTGCGGAGCTGCTGCTCTGCGAAAACGGCACAGTCAAAATGATCCGCCGTGCGGAAACACCGGCAGATTACTTTGCAACATTTGATTTCTGCGGCATCATGGACAAATACCGGAAATAAACAGCCAACAGAATTTATAAATAAACGCCGCATCCTCCCGGATACGGCGTTTCAGTCTGTCAAGAAACTAATTGAGATTCAAAATTAAAGTTTTGATCGAGCTTTTTCAAAAGCTCGCAGGGTCGAGGGACAGCGTCCCTCGTTGCGCTCCGCAGAGCGCGAAACTCCCTTTTTGCGTTCTTTTTCGGGAAGAAAGGGGCTTGGGGGAAGTGCCCCGTTTTGAATGGGCCACTTCCCCCATTTTTTATCTTTCGTTCCTCTGTGACAAAGATAAAATGAGAATACAGACTATATCAACAAAATAACGCCGCATCCTCTCGGATGCGGCGTTTCTTTCATATTATTCCGCGGTATACGGAATCAGTGCAACGTAACGGGAACGCTTGATAGCGGTCGTCAGCTGACGCTGATGATATGCACAGGTACCGGTTACTCTGCGGGGCAGAATCTTTGCACGCTCGGTCATGCACTTCTTCAGACGGTTGATGTCCTTGTAGTCGATGACCTGAACCTTATCTGCGCAGAACATACAAACCTTTCTGCGCGGTCTTTTGCCGCTGCGCTGCGGTCTCTCATGATCCATAGGCATGATATGTTTCCCTCCTTTTCAGGAAATCAGTTGCTCAGAACGGTACTTCGCCGTCACTGAGGATCTCTTCAAATTCACCGATGTCACCGATGGAAAGCGCATCCTGCGCGGGAGCTGCGGGACGCGGTGCTGCCGGAGCCGGAGCGGGTGCATTCTGGTAGCCGTTATTCTGCTGATAACTGCCGCCCTGATAGCCGCCCTGCTGGCCGCCGGAGTAATCTCCGCCGCCCTGTCCGCCGTTTCCTTTGGAATCACAGAAGCTGACATTATCAACCAGCACATTCATGCGATAGTGTTTCACACCGTTATTATCGGTATAGTTATCATTCCGGAGCTGGCCTTCCACAAGGATCATGCTGCCCTTATTGAAATAACGGGAAACAAACTCAGCGGTTTGTCTCCATGCAACGCAGTCAACAAAATCCGTTTCGCGCTCACCGGTCTGCTTGTTCACAAACTGACGGTTAATCGCAATCGAAAAGCGGGTTACCGGAACGCCGGAGGGGGTCTGCCGGAACTCGGGATCACGGGTCAGACGTCCCATTAAAATTACCTTGTTCAGCATAAACCGAAC
>JAFYBM010000235.1 GCA_017540225.1 Oscillospiraceae bacterium
CATTGATGATACCGTCTTTGACAGGCTGATACAGAATAACCGAAGAAGAACCGGTGCCGTCCTCATAACGCAGCCGGAACGGGGTGCAGTCGGATTCATACACCTGCGTGATCTCACCGCCGTCATCGCTCTCCTGCGTCATATTGAGAGTTTCTCCCGTGCTGCCGTTCACATCTGCGCAATAGATGATATGCTCGCCGAGAACAGACGCCCTGCCGTAGTGATCGAGAAAAGCCTTGTATTCCGTTTCGCAGTCCGGCACCCAGTAATAGCGGCCGAATTCATACATATTGCCGTCTGTATTGCTGAAACTGAACTTTTCTGTTGTCTTGTATTCGTCGCCTGCTTTCTCCTGCCATTCAACGGTCAGCTCCAGTCCGTCCAGTACGCGGAACAGTTCCACTTCAAATACCGTCTGTGTTTTGCGGTTTGCATAGTCTTCAAAGAAGCTGTAGTCATGCGAATAGTTCCCGACGCTGTCGCAGTAGTCCTCATAGGCTTTGACCGCTTCCGCGTCCTGCGGATCCGGCTTTTCAGGGATTTCCAGTTCATAGATTTTCGGCTCGCTGCTTGCGGGCGTATTGACCGTTGTCATACTGCCGCCGATCTCATACCGGTAATCGGCCGTTCGAAAATGCGCCATCGGCCGCACAAGACAGATGACGCCGTCAGCTACATAGGATTTTCCGTGTGTATTCCGGAACTGCATCGCGGATGCAAAATCCTGCGGTACCCAGTCCGGCAGCGTGCCGAACAGCGGATCTTCCGCCCCGCCGTTCGCAGCGGCAGCCTGTGCCGGCAGCAATGATACTGTCGATGTCAGCAGCATACATACGCTCAGATATGCAACCATTTTCGCTTTCATAGTAATCCTCCGTTCTGCATCACCATTGACCGGATTCCGGCTCGGTCTGTTCCAGCTTGTAGCCTTTTTCTGCAATATACGCCTGCGCTTCTTCCAGCGGCATCGGCTTTCCGAAAAAGTATCCTTGTGCGCGTTCACAATGGATTTGTTTGAGAAACTCATAATGTGCCGCAGTCTCAACGCCTTCACACAGCGGTGACACCTTCATATCATTTGCGCCTTTCATTATGTATTTCATCAGTGTCGCTGTTTTTTCATTGCGTTCAAATCCGCGCAGAAATACCATATCCAGCTTGAGCACATCAAACTCATACTCTGCGATCGTATTCAGTGAAGAATAGCCGCTGCCGAAATCATCCAGCCAGATATGATAGCCGAGATTCCGCATCCGATCACATTCACTCTTGATGTAGCCGACATTGTCATTCAGTGCGCTTTCAGTGATCTCAAGATCCAGCATATGCATAGGAACATCATACTTCCTACGCATCTCCTCAACATAGCTGAAAATGTCGCAGAGCTCAAAATCCAGCCTTGAAATATTAACGGAAGCAGGCACCAGCGGCTTCCCTGCATCCAGCATTTCCCGATAATCCGAGCAAACTTTCCGGATCACATACTGATCGACCAGATGGATCAGGTGGAACTGCTCCAGCGTTTCGATGAAATCAGCCGGAGATAACATTCCGATCTGCGGGTCGATCCAGCGAACCAATGCCTCAAAGCCGCAGATCTCACCGGTCCGGACACGGATCACAGGCTGATAGAACACACGGATATAGCCCTTTTCGATTGCCTCCTCAATATGGTCAACCACATACTGCTGCTTCCGCAGACGCTCGCGGAGCATTTCATCGTAAATGCAGTAATTGACGTCATGGCGCCGCTTAATGCTGCTGCAAGCAAGACGGGCATGATCACAGGCAAGGCCAACCTCGGCACGCCTGCTGTCCTGAAAATAGATACCGGCCTTGATGCGTACCTTCTTGTTGATGTCATCAGCAAGCAGCATTCGTTTGTAGACATTTTCCACCTTACTTACGATCTCTTCACGGCTTCCGGTCGCGCAGACAAAGAAGCGGTCATCAGAAAAACGAGCAGCCGTTGCACCGGCAAAGCATTCCCTGATTATTTTTGCAAAATCAAAGAGCAGCTCATCGCCGAGCTTAAAACCATGTCGTTCATTGTATAGCTTGAAGTTCGGAATATCAAAATACACAAACGCAATCTGCTGCCGCCACGATTCCGGCTGTGCCAGCATCATCTGAATCTTATAATAGAAAAAGGACATATTGAAGAGACCGGTCAGCGAATCTGTCTCCTGATTCCGCGAGAGAAGCTCTGCCTCCGCGAAGGAATTGCGGTTATTGTTCAGATACTCGTTCTGATCCACATCTACAATAAACACATAAAAAACGCTCTTGCCGTTTTCCATGTGCAGAAGATGTCCGAAGTCCTCGATATAGCGCACTTTCCCCTGCTTCGTAATGATCCGGTAGCGAACATAGTCATGCCGCTTTTCACCGAACAGCGTCTGTGCCTGAATTTGATTCTCAATCTTGTACAGATCCTCGGGGTGAACCATTCCCTGAAAGCTGCTGCCGACATACTCCATAAACTCATGAAAAGTTTCACAGCCGAAAAGCCGGATAACGTTCTGATCTGCAAACAGTATCGTTTCGGGAGACTGTGCCTCATATACGAAGAATCCGCCGGGCAGTCCGGTCGGAATGCAGCCAAATCCGTTCATCGGTAATAGCTTATGCTCCATTTTTTTGCTCCTTATTTATCAATCCCGCCGTCGCAATAGTTTCTGCACCAACCGTCGCAGTCGTCGATCCACAGTTTGATCGGCAGCATGGCCGCGATCTCCTCGGCGGTGAGCTCCTTGTATTTGCTGTATTGCCGGATAAACTTCACAATGCTGCCCGGGTTGTCTGCCTGTTCAAGGTCGGGCAGAGAGAACTGCGGCAGAGAACCGAGCATCATTGCCGCCGCCAGAAAACTCAGGATACGTTTTCAGGTCTGTTTCATGTAGATACCTCCTTACTGAACATAAATTTCTATAACTTTCCATTTTATATTATAAACCAAAAATTCGTGTATTGTCAAGTGGTTTTTTATAAAAGTATGAGCAACAAATCTACATACACGAAAGCCGCCCATCCGGATAATAATTTCACAGTGAGCGTCCTAATGTGGGCGCGCACGATTGCAAAACTAACGCG
>JAFYBM010000025.1 GCA_017540225.1 Oscillospiraceae bacterium
CGAGAAGCAGGAAATGATCGTTCTCTGCAAGCCGGAGGAAAGCATGGACTGGTACAATAAGATGTGGAAGCTCTCGGTTGATCTGTTCCGCAGCATGGGCATTCCGGTGCGGCAGCTTGAATGCTGCTCGGGCGACCTTGCAAACCTCAAGGTGAAATCCTGCGATATTGAGGCATGGAGCCCGCGCCAGAAGAAGTATTTTGAGGTCTGCTCCTGCTCGAACCTCGGCGATGCACAGGCACGCCGCCTGAAGATCCGTACCAGAGGCGAAAACGGCACCTATCTCGTGCATACGCTCAACAATACCGTTGTTGCGCCGCCGAGAATGCTGATCGCACTGCTTGAGAATATGTATCAGGCAGACGGTTCTGTGATCGTTCCCGAAGTGCTGCGTCCGTATATGGGCGGCAAGGAAAGACTCATTCCGAATAAGTAATTACCGCATTCAGAAGCGGCTCCTGCAATCGCAGGAGCCGCTTTTGTTTGTTGGGAAAACGCTAATCGAGAACCGGATTGGAAACGGCGCCGGTACTGCCGGCAAGCATTTGCAATGCCTGCTCCATCAGATAGTCTTTGTGCTCATCAAACAGCGACCGGATTGCCGCTTCGTCAAACGGCACGATCTCAACACCGTCTCCGTCTGTGCTCTGCCGGTCGATCCCCGAATCAATAAAAATACTTCCGTCCTTTTCCAGAGAAACACAGCTTGAGAAGCTCAGTGTACCCCAGTCCGCAGTCTGAAAATTCACCGCCTGACAGGAGCCGTTCGGCTGCATAAAGCCGATGATCCGGACATTTTCCATTCCCTCCATGATTTTCACCATGTCATCGCCCGCACTGACCGTTTCAGAATTGACCAGCACGATAATCCTGCCGTCACCGAGAAGCTGCTCTCCCTGAAATGTAATGTCTCCGTTCGGGATATATCTTCCGGAAGTATCCGTTGCCCAGCAGTGATGCTCTGCATCCCAGAGACCGGTTGACATATTATAATGCTCGCCCTTCGGCGCGAACATCGAAACAACGCCGTCAACCATATGCGGCGAGCCGCCCTGATTGCTGCGCAGGTCGATAACAACATCCCTGACACCCTCTGCCTGATAGCGAAGGATCGTTTCGCGGATTTCATCCTTCATTTCATCGTAGGCATCATCCTCAGCGGATTCATAGGATTGTGAATCATAGCTCATGCCCTTGATGCGCAGGCAGGCTGTCGTATCATTGAGCTTTTTCCATTGCAGATTCCCCGCGTTGACACCCTGATTGACCGTATCCACCGTACTGCGGAGCCGGTCGAAGTATGCGCCTATTTTGGGGAGCACTGCGGTCTGCTCCGTGCCGGTTTCATCGAGATAAGTCACGGTCACGCTGTCTCCGCCGACACCCGCTGCCAGTACGCCGCTCCAGAAGATCTCGTTGTCAATGTCGGGGTAGCTGTCCAGCATGAGCAGCACATCGCCCGTTTCGGTATCCGCAATGAAGGTGCTGAGGCCGTAGGCCGCTGCGCTTCTGCTGACTGCATCGGGTGTTTTGCCGTCCCATTTTGTGATGACTGTGCCGTTTCGGATTCCGAAAGCAGCAAGACTTGCATCCGTATTCACCGCGGCAAAGCTGCCGTCCGTGCAGCGCATCAGCGAGAGGCCGTAGTCATTGCCGAGCGCTTCTCTGACCGCAGCAGATGCTGCGTCATTGTCATCCTTGAAACAGCTGTAGCCGACATGACCGTCATGAAACTCGCCGCAGAATGCACCCCAGACAAGTGCATTTCTGCCGGCATCCTGTGTGCGGTCGATCTCCGCAAACTGCGGGCGGTATTTTGCATACATCGCATCCCAGTCGATGCCCTTGTGTTCTGTCAGCACATAGTGCTCACGCATAGCGGCAAACAGCTTGTCAAAATCTCCGAGATAATCCTTTGCGCGGTATCTCGGATTCAGCAGGCAGACCGGAATGCTCAGAAGCATACACGCTGCGCCGGAAAGCGCACGCTTTTTGCGGCTGCCGGATTGCTCCGTAAAAAAACCGGATGCTGCAATCACCGTGCCGAGATAGAGCGGCAGCAGGGAGAGCTCAGGGCCGTATCTTGTAATTGCAAATGCGCAGACCGGCAGCACCAGCCAGCAGAGCTTCCATTTTGTGCTTTTGATGCGGTCTGCAAGGTCTGCGAGCTTCCAGAGTACACCGCAGCCGAGTACACAGACCGCAAGTGCGATCAGATCTATCCGTTGCATCAGTGCCGCCTCCTTTCAGTTCATATCGTCCACATGGAAAAAGTGCCAGCCGAGCAGCAGCCAGACCGCAGCCATTCCAAGCGAGCAAATGACGGTCAGCACGATCTGCGATACGGGCAGCTGCGGATAATATGTGTAAAATGAATGCATCGTGAGATCATAGGCGCGCCAGTTGTCAAATCTCGTAAGCCTGGTGAGATCGGAAATACTCAGCATTCCGGCGTGACGGTTTATAACCTGAATGAGCACTGCACGCCCGCTGCCGTCGATGATCCCGAGTGTCACGGAAGTGACCAGCAGCGAGCTGACAATCACTGCAAGCTGCTTTTTTGTGACAAAAATCAGGAACACAAAGAATGCGGACAGCCGCAGCAGCGGAAACAGCATCAGCAGATAACGCTCTGCGATCGCGGAAACAGGAATCGCATCGCCGGTACCGGCAGCAGCAGCATAGATCACATACGGCAGCGCGGTAATGAATACGGTCGTCAGCGGCGCAGCGATCATGACCGGAACCGCACGCCCGAAAAAGGATGCCGTGCGGCTGCGGCCGCCTGTCAGCTCATGGTTGATGGTTTTGTCCTCAAAGTCGGCACCGCAGACCATTGCGATCATGATTGCGGGTGCAAAGACGGAAATGCCTGTAATAAACGGGAGTGTCTGCGGCAGATAGGAGGTCATCATTTCCCGCACATCGCCGTGGTTGCCGCTGTCCAGAAACAGCATCACAAGAAATACGGTCAGCATCAGAATGTTTGTCAGATGCACCATTCTTGCGCGGAACAGCTGGCGAAACTGAAATCGCATAATATCAAGCATTGCAGCGCACCTCCTTATGAAATATCCCGTTTGCGGAAGAATGCAAAGCCGCCGAGCAGCCAGCAAAGGCCGATGCCGAAGGATGTGCAGAGCATCCGCAGCACAGTGCCGCCGGAAAGGAAGGCCTTGTATATGGTAATGTCCTGCCCGTCCAGAAAGCCGCTTGTTGTATTGCTGAAATCCAGCAGGGTCATCAGGTCGGTTGCCGCGGTCTGCCAGCTGAATGAGAAACCGGAAACGCTTGACAGTGCAATCAGGGATGTTGACAGGATCAGCACCATCGTTCCGATAATGGAAATTGCGAAGGGCACAAGGTCATTGCCCGCAAAAAAGGTCAGTGCGGTGAAAAAGCAGACAATGCGGAATACGATCGGGAATATCATCCCGAAATGCAGCAAGGCGTTGGAAACGGCCATGCTGCCGCCCCAGCCGTTGAAAAGTGTCATGATGCCGACAAACAGCAGCGGGATCAGTGCCGTCAGCGCAAACACACAGATCAGAGCAGCGAGAAATCTGCCGAAATAGGTCTGAGAGCGCTTTTTCCCGAACAGCAGCTCGTAATTCGCGGTTTTATCGCGCAGATCGGTGCCGCAGGCGCGTGATGTAATCACGCCCGCAATGATCGGCAGCATGATCGAAAGATACGAGCCGGCCAGTGCGGCTGCTTCACTGCCGGTCGTTTTCAGCATGGAGGGATCTCCGATAAAAACCATAGAAACTGACACCAGCAGATAGATGCCGCAGCCGAACAGCACCTTGTCACGAACGGTCTGCCGCAGCATTTCCTTCAGAATGTTCAGCATTGTCATCACCTACCAGTTTCATGTAATAAGATTCCAGATCGGCCTCATGCATATGCAGCGTCACCGGAACAAGCCCGTTTTCGTAAAGTGTTTTCGAGATCAGCGGCAGTGCATCCAGCTTTTCAAAAAGCCGCAGGCTGCCGTCCTTCATCACATCGCAGTTCTGAATGCCGAGCTGATTTTGCAGCACGGCCAGTGCCACAGAATCATTGTCTGTATGGATGTGATAATACTCGCCGCAGATCTTGTGCAGCTCCTCCGCCGAGGCAAACTGCCGGATCTGTCCGTTCCGGATAAACAGATAATCCGTACAGAGCTGCGACAGCTCCGCGAGAATATGCGATGAAATGAGGATTGTCACATTTTCCTCCTCATTGAATTTGCGGAGCAGCTCACGAATCTCAATGATGCCCTCGGGGTCAAGGCCGTTGACCGGCTCATCGAGCACCATGATCTCCGGCTTGGAGAGCAGTGCGCCTGCAAGTCCGAGCCGCTGCCGCATACCGAGCGAGAATTTTTTAACGTGCTTTTTCCCCGCATCGGCCAGCCCGACCAGCTCCAGCACTTCATCAATTCGTTTGGGATCCGGAATGCCCTTTTGCAGCCGGAGCTTCTCAAGATTTTCGCGTGCGGACATTTCCTCCTTCGCGTAGGGAATCTCGATCATAAAGCTCATCCGCGAGCGGGAATGTGCAAGCTCTTTTTCCGTGCTGCCGCCGAAGATGGAAAAGCTGCCCGATGTCGGGAGCACCAGCCCGCCAAGCATCTTCATGATCGTTGTTTTGCCGGCGCCGTTCGGTCCGATCAGACCGCAGATCATTCCTTTCCGGATCTGAAAGCTGACATCGTCAACGGCCTTCTGTCTTTTATATTGTTTGGTCAGCTGTTTCGCTTCGATTACGATTTCTGACATAACAGTTCCTCCCTTTCGGTTTTGTTTGGTTTTATCATAAAGGAAAAGTATAAAGAATTCTTTAAGTTCCGGAAAGTTTACAATTTGTTCATAATTTCCGATGCGATGCGCCGGAAGAAAAAACCGTATATTTGCACAGCAGCCGCACATACTAAAGGCAGATCAACAAAAGGAGTTGCTGTGCATGGCTTATCAGAAGGTAGTGATCGCAGGATTGGATACCGCCAGGCTGACTGTCCTGACGGAAGCAGAAAAAATGGCGCTGCTGCGTGAAATGCAGGAGACAGGCAGTGCGGAAGCCCGCGAAAAGCTGATTCTCGGCAATCTGCGGCTGGTGCTCAGTGTGATTCAGCGTTTCACCGGCCGCGGAGAGGATGTGGATGATCTGTTTCAGATCGGCGTGATCGGTCTGATGAAGGCAATCAATAATTTTGATCTGACGAAGGATGTGCGGTTTTCGACCTATTGTGTCCCGATGATTGCCGGAGAACTGCGGCGGCATCTGCGGGATTATCATGCGGTGCGTGTCAGCCGTTCTCTGCGCGATCTGGCCTATAAGGCAATGCAGGCGCGTGAAAAGCTGACAGCGGAGCTTGGGCGTGAACCGACCGCGCAGCAGATTGCAGATGCACTGGGTGCGGAGCGCGGGGATGTGGTAACGGCACTGGAAAGCATCAGCGATCCCGTTTCACTTTATGAGCCGATCTATTCGGATTCCGGTGATCCGCTTTGCCTGATCGACCAGATCGGTGATCCGGACAGCACCGCAAACAGCTGGATGTCGGAGCTTGCGCTGCGCGATGCGCTTGCTTCACTCAGTGACAGGGAAAAAAATATCCTCCGCCGGCGCTTCTGGCAGGGAAAAACGCAGGTTGAGGTTGCAAATGAGATCGGCATTTCACAGGCACAGGTCTCGCGGCTCGAAAAAAGTGCGATCGCAAGAATCAAAGAACAGCTCTAAGGAAGCAAAACCACCCGATAAACGGGTGGTTTTGTTCATTCTATCGTTTCAAATTTGATTTCGTAATTGCCCTTGAAATTCGGGATTGCTTCAATGATATCCGTAATCAGAAGCCTTGCGCGGTCATCCGCCTGCTGCAAAATATTGTTTTTGTCCGCATATTCAACAGCAGTTTCCTTGATCTGCTTCCGCAGATAATTGTGATCCTCCTGCTTGAGCTTATTGAACACAGACTGCTCATCAATAATCGTTTTCAGGCTCTCCTCATCGAGTTCATTTGAAAGATACTGCGAAGCCGGCAGCTTCACTGTTACAGTTTTGCTGCCGTCATCGCTGACAACCTTCACCTTTGAAAAGTCAATGCCGGCCTTGATCGTGCCGTCCATCGAGATCACAGCCTCTTTGCCGGTGAACGGAATCTTTTTTCCCTTCACCCAGTCGAAATCAAAATCAAAGTCGATCTCGCCGGAAAACACACCGACATTGGTGTATTTGTATTCGATCGTTGCCAGCTCGCTGATGCTGCGAATCTCCGCCTCAACCTGTTCTGCATCGACAACAACGACCGGATTTGTGACCTTATCAAGCTCCTTTTTCAGGTCATCCGCGAGCTTTTGAAGCTCACTTTTTTCTTCGGTTGCCCGATTGACTGCCTCGCGCAATGATTCGTTTTCGTCTGCAAGGCGTTCCAGTGCATCTTGTGTCTGGGAATCCAGCTCGGCATTATTAGCAGCCTGCTGATGCTCATAGTCATCGCGGAGCGCTTTCATAGCATGATTATGCCAGATGCAGACGCCGCCGACTGCCGCGATCAGCAGCAGCACAGCGCCCGCAATCACGATCTTCTTTTTCACTTTCTTTTTCATGTGAACGTCCTTTCAGACCAATCGCGCTGCTTTTTGCGCTCAGTCGGCAATTGCCCGCTTTGCCGCAGTCAGCGTATTGCGCATGAGGATCGCACGGGTCATCGGGCCAACACCGCCCGGAACCGGCGTAATCGCGGAAGCCTTTTCAGCGACTTCATCATAGCACACATCGCCGCAGAGCTTGCCCTCTGCATTGCGGTTCATGCCGACATCAATGACAACAGCGCCCTCCTTGACCATATCCGCCGTGACAAAACCGGCCTTGCCGACTGCCGCGACCAGAATATCCGCCTGCTTCGTGATCTCCGGGAGATTCTGCGTGCGGGAATGGCAGATCGTGACGGTGCCGCTGCGATGCAGCAGGAGCATTCCCATCGGCTTGCCGACAATATTGCTGCGGCCGATGACGACACAGTGTTTGCCGCTGATCTCAATGTTCATCGCATCGAGCATTTCAATGACGCCGGCCGGTGTGCAGGGCAGGAAGCTGAAATCGCCGATCATGATGCGGCCGACATTTTCCGGGTGGAATGCGTCAACGTCCTTTGCCGGCGAGATCGCGTGCAGAACGGTCTGCTCGTTGATCTGCTTCGGCAGCGGGAGCTGCACGAGAATGCCGCTGACATTTTCATCCGCATTGAGCTTTGCAACCAGCGCCAGCAGCTCTGCCTCGGTCGTTTCCTCCGGCAGTGCATATTCATAGGATTTGAAGCCGCATTCTGCGCAGTCCTTTTCCTTGTTGGAAACATAGACGCGGGATGCCGGATTGTTGCCGACCAAAACAACAGCGAGCCCGGGATCCGCACCCGCCGCTCTCATTTTCTCAACCTCTGCGCGAACCTCTGCCTTGACGTTCGCAGCAATCTTCTTGCCGTCAATGATCTGTGCCATGTTTGTATCCTCCTGATAAATATTATAGTTCCATCCTGTCCCTGCTGAACCCCTGTGCAGCAGGGACGAAGCAGCGGAGACAGGACAGGGATTAAGGCAACACCGCAC
>JAFYBM010000236.1 GCA_017540225.1 Oscillospiraceae bacterium
AGGACGGGAATATGAAAATCAGCGGCGGAATCAATCTGGACGCTGTTGACCTTTTCCACGATACCCGCGACCTGATCCGATTCTGCGATCTGGTGCAGCGCACGGCAAAGGACTCACTTCTGGAAATGGAGCGCGAGGTATTTCTAATCTTGAATCAACGGAGGGAAAGAGTACATGAAATTGAATCCAACCGGTCAGTATCTGACCGAAATGCAGTACACGGACAACCCGCAGAAACAGGCACTCCTGCGCAGACCGATCGGCAGATGGGGCAGACTGTGGCAGGAGTGGATGAAAACAGAGCATCCGACGGAGATCGCGGTGCTGGTCATGACAGCGCGGTGGCAGATCATTCCGCGGGAGATCGACCGGCAGGCGGAGAACCGCTGGACGGAGCTGGACGAGCAGTACCGCAGGGAGAACCCGCGCCCGACGGCGTTTCTCGAAATGCAGGAGTGGGAGAAAAACAGGCTGCTGACACTGGAGCATATCATCATGGAGGAGATCGTGTTCCGGATTCACAGCTGACAGTCGAATATCTCAAAGGCCGCTATCTCCACGCGGACTTCAACCGCCGGTTGGACAGCTATGAAATGGCAGGATTCGCATTCACGGACAGCGAGGAAATGACGATTGATCCGATTACGTTCTTTAACCGCTTCCATTCAGGTAAATTCTCACCTGCACAGGCACAGGAAATCCGCGAAATTATGATGGTTGCAATTCAGAACCGTGATATAACACGAGACAATCCTGCTGAATCGGAACAACCTGAGCCTGTAACAATCGCAGAACCCGTTATCGTCAACAACTTCCCGCTCATTTCCGGCGTTCTGCCGCCGCTGACCGATGATACAATCATTTCCGGTATTTTGACACACGATCAGTTCTTTACAAAGAAATGCGATGAAATCGCAGAATATTACGCTGATCATTCTGATGATGCCGAGCGCGCTGATTTTGTCAAAACGGCGTTCAATGCCGATTACAGCGAATTTGATGTCGGCAGCACCCGTGTCGGATACAAAACAACGGATACTGGGCTGATGATCTGGGAAGGCAGCAGCTATCTGTCCAGGACTAAGGAAGCAGGGCTTTCATGGGAGGCAGTCGCGACATATATCGCAAAGCTGATCGACGAAAACCGATATCTAAATGAACCGACCTTGCAGCGGAATACGCAGAATGCTGACCGGAATCAGCTTGTCATCTACGGATTCAAGGAACATGACGGCGTAATTACCATGGATTGCAGCGTCGGGGAGAATGAGTTTGAAGCAGAGATTCTGCGAACAGATGACAATACCCCGTACATCAGTTACAAGGACAGACCGATTCAGTTTACCAGTGAGCAGGCATATGATCTGGAGCAGTTTGAGCTGTACCGGACACCGGTCATGCATGACAGAAACGGTTATTATGCAGATGATCTGGATGCCGGCGACCAGATTCGTCTGGACGGCGAAATCTGGACGGTCGTTCTGAAAAATGATTACACGATTCGTCTGTCAAACAGCGAAAAAACCGATCCGGACAATGTTCAGAACATCTACGGCAAATGGCAGGAAAAGCTGACACAGCTCGGCTTTGAGTTCATTCCGCAGAGCCGCGAAATTGAAACACCGGTCTTTGCAGAGCCGACAGAAACAACTGAACCGGAACCCGGCGATTTACAGCTGACGCTGTTCGGAGAACCTGAGCCGGTTGCACAGAAGGAACCGAAACCCCGGACGAAAAAGCAGCCTGCCGCCATTTCCCTGACTGCGCCGACACCGAAAATGCTCGATTATATTCTTCGCGCCGGAAGCAACGAAACAAAATCCATCGAGCGCATTGTCGCGCAATTTCAGAAGAACAAAACTCCTGCCGAAAATGCAGATTATCTCCGAAGGGAATTCGGCACAGGCGGTCGCGGTTACAAATAAACTCCGCCTGACTTTACAAGCACCTCTCTGGTAGCCGCATGGTTTGACAAGGACGGCATTACGGCGGCAATCAGCAGCACAGCATTTCCGGATGGCAAGCGCGCACATCTCACATGGGAACAGGCTGCGAAGCGCATCAGCGAAATGCTGCAAAACGGCGAATACTGCTCGCAGGACAGAATTGACCGGGCGGCAGACAATGAGCTTGGCATGATCGCGGAAAGCCTGTTGCTTTTGGAACGGGATGTGGAGGGCGATTTCTTCCTGCCGAAGGAATTGACGCAGGGCGGATTCCCGGAATGTGAAGCAAAAGTCAAGGCGGCACTGACCGATTCGGCAACGGTGCAGACCTACATTGACGGCATGAAGGCATTTTTGCAGGAATATGAGCAGAACCCGGGTATTCTGCGGATGCACTACCATAAGCCGAAGGAACTGCTGCACCGTCTGGAGGACTTGCAGCTTCCGCGGGCAGACTTCATCACAAAGCCGGATTTCCGCTTTGAACCGCAGTTTTTCATCACTGATGATGAAAAGAATCATTTTCTCTCTTCTCACGGCAGCGGTGTTGAAGACGGAAAATTTCGAATCGCAGAATTCTTCGCCGCCGAGCATACACTTCCGGAAAAAGTCAAGTTTCTGAAACGCGAATACGGCGACGGCGGCATGGGTCACGCAGGCTTTGACGAATGGCATGACGCAAAAGGAATCCGTATCACCAAAGATCCTTACAGCGCAGATACAAAATGCACTGTGACAATGAAATGGGAAGAAGCGGCGGAGCGAATCGAGCGGCTGATCACAGAAAACAAGTATATTTCGCAAAAGGATATTGACGAGCGTATCCACAGGGCGAAACAGGATTTGCAGAGTCCCGATGACAATAATCATTATGCTGTTGAACGGGCAAAGAAGGTGCTTTCACAGTATAGCGTATCGCAGGAAGCTGTGATGCCAAAACCGCCGGAGGATACAGTACAGCATGATACCGCATTCCTTTCTCTTGAAGATGAGCGTTTTGTCGAGCTGATGAATACGGATGAAGGGTTATCCTATGCAGTCTTCCGCTCTGACCTCTCGCTGATTGACGGCGGAGTCTGGGAGCTTGACGAAGAGATCGACTTCCGGTTTGCGGCAGCGCAGATTCTGGATGTGTCATCATCCGACCTGATTCCTGTGGCAGACTACAAACTGTTTCGTGATCTTGCAAATGATGATGTGGAGGTTGAAAACGCACCGGAACAGCTTGCAAAGCTGAAAGCGGATTCGATCAGCAATGCGCCGGATACACATATAAATAGTATTCCGCAAAAATCAGCAGATAAACCGGAACACACAGAATCGACCGTACAGACACCGGAACGTGTCTCTGCCGCGGTAAAGTCAGAATCGAAAACAGGGATTCCCGTTACCTATCATTATAATCCGGCAGACACCGCGCCGAATGGAGCAAAAAACCGTTTCAAGGCAAACATCGAAGCAATCCAGGTCTTGCAGCGTGTCGAAGCGGAAAAACGCTATGCGACGCCGGAGGAACAGTCTGTCATGGCGCGATATGTCGGCTGGGGCGGCATTCCGCAGGCATTTGTCACAGACCGCATTGCAGCAGACAGCTATGCCGGCAATCTCGGAGATCTGCCGCCGACCGGCTGGGAAACAGAGCAGAAACAGCTTCTGGAATTGCTCTCCCCTGATGAATACAAAGCGGCGCGGTCATCAACACAGACGAGCTTCTATACCCCACCCGAAATCTCTGACGGAATCTATCAGGCACTTGAACAATTCGGGTTCACCGGCGGCAATGTGCTGGAGCCGTCCATGGGCGTCGGCAACTTCTTTGCGAAAATGCCGGCGGATATGCGTGACAGCTCGCGGCTGTACGGCGTGGAGCTTGACAGTATTTCCGGGCGCATCGCAAAACAGCTCTATCCGCAGGACCGGATTCAGGTGCGCGGCTTTGAGCAGACGCACTTCAATAATAACAGCTTTGATGTTGTCATCGGCAATGTCCCGTTCGGAGATTACCGTGTCAGCGACAAGGCATATGACAAGCACAAATTCAAGATTCACGACTATTTCGCGGCGAAATCCGTGGATAAGGTCAAGCCCGGCGGTGTGGTCGCAATCGTCACATCAAAGTTTACCATGGACAAGCTGAGCGAAAAGGCACGCCGCTATCTGGCAGAGCGCTGTGACCTGCTTGGTGCGGTCCGTTTGCCGGAATCTGCGTTCAAAAAAAACGCCGGTACGGAAACCACAACAGACATCCTGTTCCTGAAAAAGCGGGAAACACTGACAATCGAAGTACCGCCGTGGGTTCACATGGGACAAACGCCGGACGGCATTCCCTGCAATCAGTATTTTGTCGATCATCCGGACATGGTACTCGGCACCATGGCATGGGACGAACACATGAAAGGCAAATTCGGCGAAGACAGCAGAGTAACGACCTGTATCGGGGATGACAGTATTTCTCTGGCAGAACAGATCAAATCGGCAGTTGAAAAGATCGAAGGCAGCATCGAAACTATTGCGGCAGAGGAACAGCAGATGAAGGAGGGTGATGTCATTCCTGCTGATCCGTCTGTCAGGAATTACACCCATACCCTTGTGGACGGGCAGCTGTATTTCCGTGAAAATGAGGTTATGCTCCGTGTGCAGGAAACCGGCAAAACGCTTGACCGCATGATGGGAATGCACAAAATCCGGATTGCGGCAATGGCACTGATCGACGCGCAGGCGGCAGGCTGTTCTGATGAAGAACTTGTGAAATTGCAGCGAGAACTGAATGCGGTCTATGACAGATTCCGCAGGGCATACGGCAACATCACAGACAGCGCGAATGAGCGCTGCTTTCGGCAGGACGATGACTACAATACGCTTGCCGCGCTGGAAATCGTGGATGTGGAAAAGAAAACCGTCGAAAAAGCGGAGATTTTCACAAAACGCACGATTCAGCCGGAGATCGAAATCACATCCGTGGATACGCCGCAGGAGGCTTTGCAGGTATCGCTTGACAAGCACGGCAGAGTGGATATTGTATTTATGGCAAATCTGGTCGGCTGTGCGCCGGAGCAGGTCATTGCCGATCTCGGCAGTCAGGTGTACCGGAATCCCGCAAAAATACGAGATGACGATCCGTTATCCGGCTATGAGGACGCAAGCGAATATCTTTCAGGCAATGTCCGGGAAAAGCTGAAAATTGCACAGGATTATGCAGAGAAAATCGACAGCAGCTTTGCGCGGAATATGACGGCATTGCAGGCGGTCATTCCGAAAGATCTGGAAGCAGACGAAATCTCCGTGAGAATCGGTGCAAACTGGATTGAAGTCGAGGACTATAACCGGTTTTTCCGCGAGGTCTGCAAGGGAGATACCTTCTTTCATCCGGTCACGCGCACGAAATTCGGTGAGTACAAGATCGAGGGTGCCGGGCAGGATCATTCAGTCGCGGCGACGGAAACCTACGGCACCTCCCGCATGACAAGCTACCAGATTTTTGAAAATCTGCTGAATCAGCGGGATATTGTGGTGCGTGATCGCGTGGAGGACATGGACGGTAAATACCATTATGAAGTCAATCCGAAGGAAACACAGCTTGCAAAGGAAAAAGCCCGCCAGATGAAGGAAGCATTCCGGAGCTGGATCTGGGCAAATATTGACCGGAGGGATAAATATGTAGAGAAGTATAATTACCTGTTCAATGCGATCCGCGGCAGAGAATATGACGGCAGTCATCAGACATTTCCTGGCATGAATCCGGCAATCAAGCTGCGTCCGCATCAGCAGAATGCCGTACTTCGCGCAAAGCTCGGCGGCAATACACTGCTTGCGCACTGCGTCGGTGCCGGCAAGAGCTTTGAAATGGTCGCGGCGACCATGGAGAAAAAGCGGCTTGGTCTGATTTCCAAAGCCTGCGTGGTCGTACCGAAACACCTGACCTTACAGATGGCTTCTGAATGGATGCGGTTGTATCCGAACGCAAAGCTGCTGGTCGCAAGACCGGAGGATTTTACAAAGGACAACCGGCAGAAATTCATTGCCCGCTGTGTGACCGGCGACTATGACGCGGTAATCATGTCCTTCACGCAGTTTGAGCGTATCCCGATGTCCGAAGAATACCGTAAGCAGTTTATGGAGAAAGAGCTTGCAGAGATCATGGACGCACTCGAAGACGTGGACAGCAGTGACCGTACCTCTGTCAAAGCATTGGAACGGCAGAAGATGAAGATCGAAGAACGGCTTGAAAAGCTGATGTCCTCAAAAAAAGATAATTCCCTGTGCTTTGAAAAGCTCGGCTTTGACTATCTGGTCTGTGACGAGGCACATAATTATAAGAATTGCTACGTCGCCACAAAAATGAGCAATGTCGCAGGCGTACAGACAACGGCAGCACAGAAATCTGAGGATATGCTGATGAAAACGCAATATCTCAATGACAAATACGGCTGCAATAATATTTTATATAGTACCGGCACACCTGTCAGCAATTCGATGGTCGAATTCTATGTCATGCAGCGGTATCTGCGCCCTGATCTGCTTGCAAATGCAGGCTTGCAGACCTTCGACGATTGGGCAGGCACATTCGGAGAAGTCGTATCGCAGCTGGAAATCAAGCCTGCAGGCAATGGCTTTCAGATGAAAAACCGCTTCTCCAAATTCGTCAACATCCCGGAACTGATGCAGATGTATAAGGAATTTGCAGATATCCAGACGCCGGATATGATTAAGCTCCCCGTCCCTGCCCTGAAAACCGGCGCGCCGATTGTCGTATCCGCCAAGCCGGATGAACGGCAGCAAGCATATATGAAGGAACTGGCAGCACGGTCAGAGCGTATCCACAACGGCAATGTTGATCCGAGCGAGGACAACATGCTAAAAATCACGCATGAAGCAAGACTATTGGGACTTGACAGCCGCTGTATTTTCCTCGATGCGGAACCAACGCCGGACAGCAAGGTGATGATGCTGATCGACAATCTCGAACAGAATTATCTGAATACCATGGAGCAAAAGGGCGTGCAGATCGTATTCTGCGATATTGCGATCAATGCAGACGCGGAGCATTTTTCGGTTTATCAGGCGATCAAGGAC
>JAFYBM010000237.1 GCA_017540225.1 Oscillospiraceae bacterium
ATCCGGATGAAGGAAACGGCTTCCTCAATGGTCATGTCCCTGCTGTTGATATAACGTGCCCATACATCGCAGATGCGCTGTTCACCCTCCAGATAATTCTCGGTGACACGTTCCATCGCAATTGTGGTGTTTTCAAAATGTTCTATCTGTCTTTGGGCTGTTTCTTTGCTCTGAAGGTTGGAATTCAGAACGACAAAAATCAGCATGGCGATCATGATGAACACGTTAACAATAATGACAAAAGTTTTTTTCATAACGCATTCCGCTCCCACGTAATTCAACATCCACACCACGCAGCGATCGTTGTTTCCGGTGAATTGCCAACGTGCTGAAGTATTTTTACAACCTGCAGCGGTTTCGCCCGTGAATCCATATCATATTGTGATATAACATATACTTTATTTTATATTGTATCACTTTTTTACATACGTGTCAATACTATTCTTCAAATTATACGATGTTTTTATGCAAGATACTACCAAGCATTATCCCCAAGCGCATACTGATTCATGAGCAGCTGGAATCTATCTGGATCTGTCGTCAACCGAATTTAACGGCTCTCCGATATCGTGCAGTGGCTTGCGATCACATACCATGCAAGAACTATTGAAAATGAATCAGCGTGTATAAAGATGGAGGTCGCCCGCGGGCGACTCTCGTTCGGCGGACTTATGACTGGGATCGTACATAGCAAGTGCCTCAGGATTTGTTTGGAAGCTGTCCGAGGATAAGCATTTAGATGCAGTCGAAAACGGGAAAACGCATAAAATTATCTGACCATGGAATTAACAGAATACAAAGCACTGCCGCCTGACTTCCAATCAGACGGCAGTTTAACTGTATTCACCCGATGTATCCTCTCCCGGCGATCTCCTGCATCCCGGAACAGAACGCAATTTCCTGTGTCAATGTTTTCAATGAGGGGTCTCCCTCCCTGATTCTCATTGTCCTTCTGATTTCTTTCGGTATGACGACCCGTCCGAGGTCGTCGATTCTTCTCACAATACCGGTTGCTTTCATTTTGTGCCTCCTGTGTTGATTTCGCTATTTTTGATAGCATACCGGTATTGTTTGCGATTCAAGGAAATATATGCATTACGTTGAAAGGGGGGATTATTTTCCTTTACAATTTATAAAACGATTATCAATACAGCTCCTGCTCCAAGCTGCGAAACTGCTCCGTATCAAAAAAACTGTAACCGTTATATCCAAGCCGTCACAAATCTTTTTTTCATTTTCTATTTCCCTATATGTTTTTCGGTGAGCTATAACCCGCCATTTTCAGTATAACACCGATCGGCAGGGGGAATCCATAGAGAATTGCGGAAATGAACAGACCGGAATTTGACGGTAGATTGTGCGGCTTGCCGTAATGCAGAAATGAACCGAAGCAAAATCATCGGAGACTCTCAATCATAAGTTAAATGATGAAAATATCTGCAAGTCACTTGACAAGTTATGTTTTGTAATATTATCATAATAGAGATAACACGAGAGAGGCAGCGCTCCGCAAAACCGCCTGTCTGAAAATACAGTGAAGCACGTTCGGAACGACGTAATCTGAACGTGAAACAGAGGAAGCAGGATATGATGATACTGAGAAAAAAAGGGCTTGCGGCAGGACTGACGGTGCTGGTCGCCTGTGCCTGTATGAGACCGCAGATGCCGTCGTTTGCAGCAGAAACGGATATGCCGAAGACATACGCGGCGGAGAGCGCCGGCAGCGGGGATCTCAGCCTTTACGACCTGTGCCGCACTGCCGAACGCGCGGATTACCCCGAACTTTCCGATGCGGAATTTGCCAATTTCCGCATGGTTACCGCCGGAACGATCGGCGAGGGTATCCTGTACCGCTCGTCAAGCCCGATTGATCCGAGCCTCGGGCGGAATGCCTATGCAGACCGCGAAGCTGAAAAAGCCGGAATCCGAACTGTTCTGAATCTTGCGGAAAACAGGGCGGTCGCGGAATCCTACCCCGGATATGCGGAGACCTATTATTCCGGCTGCGATATCTTTTTTGCCGATATGACAACAGCGTATGCATCAGATTCGTTTCGCTTTTCGATGACAGGAACACTCCGGTTTCTGTGTGAACACGAGGGGCCTTATCTGATTCACTGCATGGAAGGAAAGCTCCGCACAGGCGTCACCTGTGCGCTGCTGGAATGCCTGATGGGCGCCGATCTCAATGTCGTGCAGGATGATTTTGCCCTCACTTATCAGAATTACTATCATGTGGCAGACGGCATCAAGCAGCCTGTTCCCGCAGAACTTGAGCCAACGGTCAGATCGCTGATTGTCGATTATCTGTCTCTGCTGTTTCATGAAGCGCCGGATGCCGGCGATGATCTTGCCGGGAAAGCGGAAGCGTATATCAGAGAGCTCGGGTTTACAGACAGCGAAATTGCACAGATCAGACGGAACCTTTCCGGTGAGACCGATGCCGAGGAAACGGAACCGTCTGCATCGGAGACACGAACCGAAACAGCTTTGTCAGTGACAACTGTTCCGGAGACAACTGCGTCAGAGACAGCACAAACCGCTCTGACAAATGCGCCGCCGCCGAAAACGGGTGACCGCGGCAGCACGCTGCCGGTATTGTTTGCCGCTGCGCTGCTTTTTCCGAGCCTGTGTCTCATCAGGGGACGCAAAAAAGGAAAGCCATAATCGCCGGTTCCATCTTATTCTGTTCCGCCGTTTGTGTATCACAATCAGAAAGAGACAAGATCAGTGCTTCTCCCCGCAGAAATGAAAATGGGTTCCTGAATCATGTATATTTCAGTTTCATTCAAGAAATGGCCGCTATGATAATAGCATGAAGCAAATACATGATGAAAGGATCAACCTTATGAACAGAAAAAATTTTTAAGCAGCATTTCTGCGGCTGTGCTGCTGGCAGGCACAATGGCTATTCCTGCTTTTGCGGCGGTCAGCGGAGATGCAAACGGCAGCGGCGCATTGGACCGCGGCGATCTCAGCACACTCACCGGCTTTCTTTTCACGGAGCAGGCTGTCATTGATCCGGCAGCGGATATGAACGGTGACGGAATCATCAATGCAATTGATCTGACGCTGTTGAACCGCGCACTGATGAATGCCTCTGCCGGTACGGAAACACCGGCTGCCGGAAACAGATATGTCACACAGATCAGCTACGCATCCGCATCTGTTACGCTGAAAAATGCCGCCGGCGAAACGGTCAGCGCGGCAGACGCGGAAAATGTCAGAGTCGAAAACGGCACGACAGTCACGGTGATTGCGCCGACCTCCGACGGTACAACCGATTTCGGTGACATCAATCTCGACGGCGAATGTCAGAACGGACAGATCCGGGTGGATGTGGATAAGGAAGCATATCCGGACGGAGCAGTCGGGCTGGATCTCTGCGGCCTGACGCTTTCCAATGCGCAGGATTCTCCGGTGTATATCAGTCAGATCGCGGATGAATGCGTAATCACCGCGAAGAAAGACACGGTCAACACGATTTCGGACGGGACAGATTACACCAACGCAGACGAAAGTGCGGGTGCAATCTATTCACTTGACGATCTGAAGTTCAAGGGCAAAGGTTCTCTGATCGTCAACGGCAATGCCGGCGATGCAATTGTCGGCAAGGATGATATTAAAATCTGGAACGGCAGTCTCACGGTTCATGCGGCGGACGACGGCATTCAGGCAGCGCAGGAGGTGCTTCTGTTCGGCGGCGATGTTTCGGTCGAAACCTACGAGGGCGCAGATTATACGTCAGGCAGCACGGGAACCGGTACCGGCGGAAATCCGTTTGGCGGGCAAAATCCGCGGGGCGGATTTACACCTCCGGGCAGCGAAACCGGCACCGGAAACGATCTGGAATTCAGCTGCAAGGGCATCAAAGCCGGCGACAGCGATGCTTCTCTGGACGGAAGTATCATGCTGTCCGGCGGGAAGCTGACGCTCAATACATCCGATGATGCGATACACTGCGGCGGAACGCTCACTGTCAGCGGCGGCGAGATTACGATTGATACCGCAGACGACGCGCTGCACTGCGACAAATATCTGAACATCGGCGGCGGAACCGTCCGTATCAACAGAAGCTATGAGGGCGTTGAAGCGATGCAGATTCGCATGACAGCCGGCGATGTGACGGTATATGCTGAGGACGATCCTTTCAATGCAGCGAAAAAAGGCGTTAAAAACGAAGTGGATGTTGCCAATGACAACTGTATTATCCAGATTGACGGCGGTATGATTCATGCCTTTGTGACCAACGAACGCGAGGGCGACGGCATTGATTCCAACGGCAAAATCGTCATCAACGGCGGCGAAATCTATGTGGAAGGCTCTGTCAGCGGACCGGATTCCGCGCTGGATTCTGACGGTGAAATGCTGGTCAACGGCGGCGTAGTTATGGCAATCGGCGGGCTTGGCAGAGGCGAGCTGCCGGAGCAAAGCTCCGGTCAGAATTCGCTGTATTGGGGCAATTCCAAAACGACCTATGCCAAAGGCAGCGTGATTGCGCTGACCGACGGGCAGGGGAATGTGCTGCTTTCCTACACCGCCGAGCAGACCTTCAAATGCGCGGTCATCAGTTCGGATTCCATTCTGACCGGCGGAAAATATGCGATCACGGTCAACGGAAATCAGGTTGCGGAATTCACCGTAAGCGCAGCACTGACCACACAGGGCGATATCGGTTCTTCCGGCGGCCCGGGCGGCCCCGGCGGCAGAACGCAGTAATACTGTTTCCTTTTGTATGCAAATAAGAATCAACCTCCTGCGGATGATACCGCAGGAGGTTTTTTGATTGAAAAGCCGGAGAATATGGGCAGAACGAGCTTTGTGTTTTATTCACATTCCGATCTGCCGACTGCTTTATCATCGCAACCGGCGGGCGGAGATCCCCCGCAGGCATTTTCACCCGATGTACCCTCTCCCGGCGAGTTCCTGCATCCCGAAACAGAACGCGATTTCCTGCGTCAATGTTTTAGCGAGCGGTCGCCCATTCCGGACGGTTCTTTCTTTGCACAATGATTGTTTTACTGCTTCAGCAGAAGCTGTTTCATTAACGTCAGATCAACGGCATTCAGCTTACTGCCAGAATTGCAGTCCGCAGCCTTCCGGTTTTTCAGTTCCGTATCCGGCACAGCAAGCAGCCACTTCTGCAAATGGGCAACATCTGCTGCATTGAACTCGCCGTCCGCATTCACATCGCCCATGAGCGTTTCAGGCTCTATCGCCACAAGGGAAAGATGCTCTACTTTGACTGTTCCGCTGCCTTTGAATTCCAGAACCAGCGCACAGTTGGCATCATCAACATCTGCGGTAAACTCTGTTCAAAATGCTTGCTTTCATCAGGCTTGACAGTACCGCTCATATACGCCTTGTAGTTGTCGTGGTTTGCCTGAATGCGGTAATTGATGCTTGCGGTATCGGGTGCGGTGTAATCAAAGGAGAGCTTGTATTTCTGCCCCTTGAACAGCATGACACCTGCCGCAATCGCCTGTCCGTCCCAGCCGCCGCTGCTTGCTTCTGCGGTAAAGCCGGGACTGTCCACATCAATTTCGCCTGTACCGTCCCAGAACATCAGCGTACTAACTGCGACCGCATTATCGGGATCAATGGACTTACCGTTTTCATCAAGATATGTGCCGCTTTCATCAAGATATGTGCCGCCGTTCCAGTCATCCGAGGTAAAATATGTATTCAGCCAGATGATACGCTGATCGAGCCATTCTGCAAGATACTCGGCGTGAGACTTTGCAACAAGGTTCCATGATTTCGCCGCGCCGTCACCAAGACTGAGCGGATTTGCTTTTTTCGGAAACTTGAATTTATAGCTTTTTTTCGCAACATTCAGCGTATTATTTCCACGCAGACGGATTGATATATCAGCATTATCTGTGTCTATAGTACCGTTTTCATCGTAGATCGTCACTTTTGCATTTGTATAGCTTTCCTTTGAGCTGACGCTGTTTCCGAGGGTATCAATAGATACAATCGGCATGGAAAGCTGATCTGCGAGAATCTCATCATTCGTTCCGGCATTCACGGACATCTGCGGCAGCATAGGCAGCATACAGGCTGTCACAGCAAATGCGGTTACAGAGGATATCAGTCGTTTCAAATTAAGTAGCTCCTTGTTCCTTCGTGATATTCTTCACCCACTTGTATTTCATATAATGCCTGTATACGGCCGGAATCTTTACAAATTCATCCAGTGTGAGTATAAATGCTACAGCAAGTACCGGCAGCTTCAGTATGAATGCGCCAAGAAAACCCAATGGCACTACCACGCACCAAAGCGTTATCACATCGCACCACATTCCGAATCTTGTATCTCCGCCCGCAGGAAAAATCCCTGAAATGATTGTGGAATTGAGCGAGTTTCCGATGATGTAGTAAGCTGCCATGAACATCATAAACTTCAAATAATACTGCGCCTGTTCTTCCAAATGAATAAAATGGAGTACAAGCGGAGTTATCGCAAGAATCACAATACCCGATGCTGCACCGATCAGTATCGAAAAGCGAACAAAACTGCCGCCTGCTTTCTTTGCTTCGTCAAGTTCGTTCCGGCCAAGCATACCGCCTATGATAATTCCAACGCCGGATGCAATACCCCAGCAGAGGCTTGCGATCAGACTTCGCACAATGCTCGCAATCGAGTTGGCAGCGACTGCGTCAGAGCCGAGATGCCCCATAATAACGGAGTACATTGTCACACCGCCGCCCCAACCGATCTGATTGATCAGAAGCGGAACAGTATATTTCCAGTAATCTTTGTGGAGCTCTCTGTTATTCGAGCAGAGCATCAGTCCGAGATGCAGCGGCGGACAGCGTTCTTCTGCAATAGCAAGAATGACCATCACTGTTTCAAATATTCTTGCAAGGACTGTCGCCAGCGCTGCGCCCTCGATGCCCATTTTCGGAAAGAAGGCTATTCCGAAGATAAGCAGAGCATTCAGAATGATATTCAGGACTACCGACAGAGAGCCGATCACAGAGCTGAGCTTTGCTCTGTCACACACCTTCATCATGCCGAAGTATGTCTGCGTGAAGCCTGTCAGCAGATAGGAAAGCGATACCATACGCAGATACCTTGCACCTGCTGCGATCAGTATTTCATCAGAAGTGAAAAAAGTCATGATCTGCTTCGGCATAATCGCTGTTCCAAGCGAAAATATCAGTCCGACAAACAACGAATAACGCATCGTGACCGCAAGTACTTTCTCTGCCGTTTTCTTGTCACCCTTGCCCCAATACTGCGCCGCAAGCACAGTCAAGCCGAATACAAAAGCGCCATAGAACAGGCTGAATACGAATGCGACCTGACCTGCAAGCGAGGAAGCCGACAGTGAATCCTGATCAAGAAATCCAAGCATAAATGCATCGCTTGCTGTAACAAGTGACGCCATCAGATACTGGAAAGCGATCGGAGCAACTATCCCTGAAAGTTTCTTGTAAATCGCTTTATCGTAAGCCATATTTCTCCTTTATTTCCTGTGGTATCTTCCTGTCCTTGAAATAGAACGCTCTGTCATGTTCACCGATCTCACGCTGGACTCTGCATGGATTGATGTATAGTTCACGTTTTCAGAATAATCACCGTTTCTGTTCATTCAGAATTCCTCACTTTCTATTATACAATTCTTTCTCGCAGATTTATATAAACATCGTATTTGTTTTTATAATAATCGCACTTTTTATTCATATACGATGTTTCAAATAAACTTGTAAAATTCATCGCTGACCGGAAGGCTAATGCTCTCTTTTTATCATTATAGCACATACCGGTGCGTTGATCGAGCCAAAAAAGAAAAGGAGCAAAGAATCTCCTTTTTTCACAAATATCATATTTTGGATTTGTGCATCCTGCGAGAACGCTGTTCCTGAAAATAACCTCTTCATGATCGTCCCCGCTTACATTCTGTGAAAAGAAACTGCCGCCTGACTTTCAATCAGGCGGCGGGCGGGGAGCCGCCGGCGGCATTATTCACCCGATGTACCTCTCCGCAGCAGATTCTACACTCATGCAGAACACAATATCCTGTGACAATGCTTTCAGTGAGGGGCGCCCATTCTGATACGGAGTGTACGGCGGATTTCTTTTGGTATCACACTCCGCCCATGATCGTCGATCCTTCTCACAATACCGGTTGCTTTCATGATTCTGATGCCAATTCCTACAAAATTCCACAATTCACCATCCACGATTCCACATTCGCCTCATAATCCTTTCATGTTGCATCCATATAATAAAGCCATAGAAACAACTCAAATCCCTAACCGATATAAACGACAATCGACGGCGGCAATATGGACAGGCATCAGAGAAACGGTGAAATGCTGCTTTTGGGAAGCAAACATACACTATGAGCCTGCTCTGCCGCTGAATGCGTCAGGAAGGAGAACGGTCAGATATGGGAAACAGGGCATTTCCGATGATCTACGGAACGGCGCTGGTGCTGTTTACAGCGTATATTTCACTCGATACCTTTGTTCTGCCAAAAAACTATCAGACTGATGCAACACAAATCAATACTGCAATGTTTACAGAGACGGATTCTGATGCTTCTGTCACGGAATCGGCCGCGGAAGCATCCGGCACCGGAACCGTAACAGAGGCGCAATCGCAACATCATTTCGGCGGAAAAGCCGCTGCATATGATGAAGAAACGCTTGCGGAGAAGCAGAATGCAGCCGCAGACAGTTTACAGGTATCTGCGGATTCATCGCCGCAGATCACATTGACGGAGTATGAGGAACACAACACGCATATCTATGTTGCGGATGTGATTGCAGATTCGGCGGATGCAATCAAAACCGCGTTCGCCGGCGATACCTACGGCAGAAATGTGACGGCAAATACTTCACAGATTGCAGCGGCACACAATGCAGTCCTCGCCGTGAACGGCGATAACTACGGCACGCAGGAGCGCGGCTGTGTCATCCGGAACGGCATTGTTTACCGCGATTCGGGCGGCAGAAACGATGTGCTCTGCATTGATGCAGACGGCACAATGCGCGTGGTTTCTCCCGATGCTTATTCGGCGGATGAACTTGTGGAGCAGGGTGTCTGGCAGGCATTCAGCTTCGGGCCGGGACTTGTGGAGAACGGTCAGATCACGGTCACACCCGCTCAGGAGGTCGGTAAGGCGAAGGCAAGCAATCCCCGTACCGCAATCGGACAAATCAGCGCGAATCATTATATATTTGTTGTTTCGGACGGCAGAACTGCTGAAAGTGAGGGGCTTTCCCTCTATGAACTGGCTGAATTTATGCAGAAGCTCGGTGCGGAAACGGCCTACAATCTCGACGGCGGCGGCTCCTCAACGATGTATTATAACGGGCAGGTCGTCAATCAGCCGACATCGG
Source organism: Oscillospiraceae bacterium (assembly GCA_017540225.1). Taxonomy (GTDB): domain Bacteria; phylum Bacillota; class Clostridia; order Oscillospirales; family Ruminococcaceae; genus Firm-04. Next base: position 9,358 of record JAFYBM010000237.1, read on the forward strand.
GCGGAAGGATCAAAGAGAGGAGCGTGAGTGACATTGTCTACATCGGATAAAAAACTGCTGTGCAAATTGATGATGCATCTGGGCGCTGCTGCCGGATTTGCGTTTTTCGGCGCTGTATACGAGTGCTTCAGTCATGAGGTGTATTCATACCGGATGATTTATGCATTTGCATTTCCGCTGCTGCTCGGTGCATTCCCCTATGCGCTCTGCCTCTGGAAATCCTTTGATGCCGGACAATGCGCCATGCAGCTTTGGGACGCGGCTGTTTTTACATGGGCGGCCGGATCGGTATTTCAGGGCGTGCTTGAAATCTACGGTACAACGAACCGGCTGATTCTCGTATACCCGATTGCAGGCTGTATCCTGGCCGCCGCAGCAGTGATCCGGCTGCTGCATGAACAAAAGCTGCGAAAACATCAACCGTATGAAAATTCCGGATATACCTGAAACACTGCAAACGCTCCATTGCACTTTACAACGGAGCGTTTTTCGTGTATAATAATCGTAAATAAACGATGCGGAGGTGCGCTATGGCGAAGATTCTGATAGCAGACGATGAACCGAATATTGTGACGCTGATTTCCCGATATGCGGAACGCGAAGGCTATGAAGTAACCGGAGTATCCGACGGCAGACAGGCAATCGAAGCCTGCCGGAATGACAGCTTTGATGTGATCCTTCTCGATGTCATGATGCCTGATACAGACGGTTTTACCGCCTGCAAAAAGATACGCGAGTTTTCGGAAACGCCGGTCATCATGCTTTCTGCGCGCGGCACGGAATTTGACAAGCTGCACGGCTTTGAGGTCGGTGTCGATGATTATGTCACAAAGCCTTTTTCGCCGATGGAGCTGATGGCGCGCATCAAAGTCGCGCTCAGGCGCGGAACGCCGAAAACGGAAGCGAAGAAAGAAGAGATCCTCACAGCCGGCGGCATTGTCATAGATACGCCCGGCATGACGGTCACGGTGGACGGGGAAAAGCTCGAACTGACCGCAAAAGAATATGCACTGCTGCATTATCTTGTGGAAAATCAGGGCATTGTGCTCTCCCGCGAGCAGATTCTGAATGCGGTCTGGGGATATGACGATTCGGTCGTTGACCGTACCGTGGACTGGCAGATCAAGCTGCTGCGCAGCAAGCTCGGTGCATACCGCGACAGTATCAGAACAGTCCGAGGGGTGGGATATAAATTTGAAACATAATGCTTTCACATTCCAGAAGAAACTCCTCTGTTATTTCATGTTTTTTACCGCTGTGATTTTCACGGTTCTCTGGCTGCTGCAAACCGTTTTTTTGCAGCGCTTCTACGACAGCATGATTATCAGGAATACGATTTCCGCCGCAGACAGCATTGAATCGCAATTCGGCAGCGGCCGGAATGCAGATTATATTGATGAAATATCCAGAGAAAACTCCATTGTTGTCTATGTGACCGATACAGAAGGCAATCTGCTTTACAGCTCCGATGAATTCCGAAAGCTGCAAGGCAGACCGAATGAACGGGATGACCGCGGCGGAAAGGACATCCGGCACGACCATGTGCATTACAGAGAACTGCCGGAAAACTACGGCGAATTTTTGCAGGCGCTCCGTACATCGGCGGACGGCACTGCCGAACTGTGTTCTGATGATCTCTTCGTTTACGGCAGATATATCACATTCAGCGGCGGGGACGCCGTGCTGTATCTCGGTGCAACGCTGGGCGCAGTCGGTTCTGCGGCACGCATCATCCGGACACAGCTGCTCTGGGTGACGCTGCTTTCTGTCGCTGTCGGGTTTGTGCTGGCATGGTTCCTCTCCCGCAGCTTTGCAAAGCCGATCGCACAGCTCAACGAAAAAGCACATCAGCTCGGTGATAATCAGCTGGATACACCGTTTACCGAGGGATTCTGCACGGAACTCGATGACCTGAACGGCACACTGGACAGAACCGCCGAAAAACTGAAACAGAACAGAGAATTTCAGAATGAATTTCTTGCAAATGTCTCCCATGATCTGCGCACGCCGCTGACCATGATTAAGGGCTATGCGGAGATGATCCGCGATATTTCCCGCGAAGACGAACAGCAGTGCGCGGCGGATGTTGCGGTGATTGTTGAGGAATCCGACCGGCTGACTGCGCTTGTCAATGAGATTCTGGAATACTCCGAATTGCAGATGACCGACAGAGAACCGGTCGCAGAATCCGTTGATCTCAGCGAGATCGTTACTTCGGTTACGGACAGCTTTGAGAATCTCTATGCAAAGGACGGATTCACCTTTGAGCGCAGCATCGCAGCCGGAATTCAGATCAGCGGCAATGTGTCCAGACTGCAAAGAGCCGTCTATAATCTGCTGGACAACGCCGTGCGCCATGCCGGTGAGGACAAATGGATCGGCGTGATCCTCAAATTTGACGGACAGACTGCGGCTGTTGAGATTTCCGATCACGGCAGCGGCATTGCACCGGACGACATGGAACACATCTGGGAAAAATATTATACCAACCGTCAGCGGCGCGGCAAGGGCGTTTCCGGTCTGGGGCTTGCAATCGTGAAGCAGACCGTTACGATGCATAACGGCAAATGCGAAGTCGTCTCTGAACAGGACAAAGGCAGCACATTCCGGATCCTTTTGCCGATCAGCACATAATTTCTGTGCCCCCGGATTTCTTCGGGGGCACACTTGTATTAAGATAAACATCATTTGACGGATATTCACCCGATGTACCCTCTCCCGCAAGCTCCAAAAGCAGCTTGATAATTGCCGTGTCTCACAGGTAATAATACAAAGCATGATTATGATTCCCGATTCCCAGATATAGCTGCTGCATATAATCTTTCTCGTCAAATCCAAGCTGTTTCAGCAGCGGCTCAATGACAAATTCTTCAACCTCTTTTTCTGAGCTGTATTTTCCTATCTATAACATCATCTGCCAAAATGCGATCGGCATTTTTACCCGATCCGTGTCAGAGATTATACCGTAGCAGACTGCGTATGCGTTCCGTCAAGCCAGTATAGGCACCACCGCATAAAGCCTTCTGATGACTGGATTGCACATCTGCCGGCAGTTACCTATGAGGGTGTGCAGGAAGATACGGATGCAGATATTCTTTTCAAATATTGGAAAAATGAACTATGTCCAATCATAGAAACAGAAGACCAGAAACAGCGGAATGCCCGGCGGCTGCCGGGTATTCGTTTTGAAAGGCGTTTTTCAAGAGTTAAAGACTTGTTAAGAACTTTTGCGGTATAATCAAGCCATAGAGAAAACCGATACGGAGGTATGAACTATGTTTTTCAGAATTCTGAAAAAAGATCTGAAACGCAAAAAGACCATGAACATCATCCTGCTGCTGTTCGTGATCCTCTGCTCGATGTTTGCGGCGGCAAGTCTGAATAATACCGTTGCTGTTACTGGCGGCATTGAACACTTTATCACAATATCTGATGCGCCTGATGTTAAAATCAGTATGTCATTCGATCAGGAGCTTGACAGAAAACTCAGCACTCTTCCGGAAGTAGAAAGTGTGAAGGTCGAGGAGATGTTCTTTTTAACGCCGGATCATTTCATGCTGAACCGTAAA
>JAFYBM010000238.1 GCA_017540225.1 Oscillospiraceae bacterium
CAGGAAACCGGAGCCGCGGGTGATTCCCGCAAATACTCGCTCCGCGGCGCGCGTCTTGCGATACAGCGCAAGGAAGCCGCGATTCAAAAGCGTTCGGAAAAGATAACGCAGCTTCAGCTTGAAAACCAGCAGGACAGAGAGGATATCCGGGCGCTGAAAACGGTCTGCGCAGAGCTTCAGGCACAGGAGGTCAAGAGAAAAATAGCCCAAATGCAAACGAAGGGCACAACCGTTGACACAGATCAGATCAACCGGGCACTCGAGCTTCTTGCACTGGTGGGAGATGCTGCCGCCGCGCTGAGCGTAGAGCAGATGGCGCAAGCGGTGCAAAGCGCGGTAAGTCAGGCAGCGATTGCCGCCGATGCACAGGATACATATGTAAACACAATCAGCAGTCCTATTCCGGATGATTCTGAGTAAGTCAGGTATAAATAACCCGGATAACCGGTTGCTAGACGGTTATCCGGGTTGCGGTTAAAGTGTTAAATGGAGATCTAAGTATCATTTCTTTTTCTTCGGCTTAAAGGAATAGCCAACATCGTTTCCGCTTTCACGTTTGACTATGCAACCTTTTTTCGTACTTCGTTGAAAACCTGCAAACGGAGGAAGCAATGTATGCCGAATAATCGCCTGAAAACAGCGTATTTTCGATACGAGGGTTGAAATCTGCCCGCAAATATGTTATAATTTATAATACGATGCAGAAGTCACCGGAAGGACATACGGAGTACACATCAGTCTGTTATGATTGAATCACAGGAGGTAAGGGGTATGGCTTACAGAATTCTGCTGGTAGAGGATAATGTGCAGATCTGCCGCATGATCTGCGACTTTTTCTCAGCGCAGAGCGGCACGCCGTGTGAAATCAACACTGTGCAGAACGGAACGGATGGTCTTGACGCTGCGCGAAGCGGCTGTTATGATCTGATTCTGCTGGATGTCATGCTGCCCGATCTGGACGGGTTCTCGATCTGCCGAAGCATTCGGGCTGTATCTGATGTACCGCTGCTTTTTCTCACGGCGCGCGCCCGTGAGGAGGATGTACTCTACGGCTATACGCTCGGCTGCGATGATTACGTCGTCAAGCCCTTTTCGCTGGCAACGCTCTATGCAAAAGTGCTTGCGCTGCTCAATCGCTCAAAAGGAACGGTTCTGCACCGTGAGCTGCATTGCGGCGCAATCATGCTGAATCCCGTGACGCTTTCCGTGACAGTGAACAGCGAACCGGTCACGCTGCCTGCAAAAGAATTTGCGCTGCTGCAATATCTGATGGAGCACAAGAACTGGGTTATTTCGCGCGATCAGCTTCTCGACCGCATCTGGGGCACTGACTTTTTCGGAAGCGACCGCGTTGTGGATACGCATATCAAAAAGCTGCGCAGGGCGCTCGGCACGGCCGGAAAACAGATCAAAACCGTCATCTCCAAAGGGTATCAGTTAATTGAAGCCTAGGAGGAAAACATAATGAAACACCGAAGGAATCAGGAAAAAAAGAAATTCGGAAGATATTATCTCAAAAGGTTCGGTATTGTCGTACTTCTGCTTAGCTTGTACGGCGGATACTATACCTATTTCAGGATCTATAAAGAGCATCTGCATCGTGAACTGGAGCCGACACACTTCTCAAAGGATGATATTCAGGAGCAATTAGATCTTGCCGAAAAGGACGGTATGCTGGAAACGCGCCTTGCGAGAATCACGACAAACTATTATTTGGACGGCACGGACGGAACAGAGACCGGAGCAGTGCTCTTCAAGCCGGGCACCGAGGAATACTATTTCGCTACGCCGTGCCTGATTGCAATCGTGAGCGACAATAACGGAGATAAGTCGGAACGGTATGAGTTGACCGATCCGGATATGCTTCGGAAGATCAACAGCATGACACCGTCAAGGGATATATATCCGCTCATAGCTAACATCTATCCGGACAATAACAGCGGTGAAAACGGACATTATCCGAAATTCTATCCGGGAGAGGTGTTCGCGGAGAAACAAGGGCTGCTGAACTTTGCGCTGCGCGTTGCGAACGGAACACGGTTCGCCTATTGGTTTGACAACGCACACCGGAAAGGCGAATGGGTTGATCTCGCACCGGAAAACACTGCCGGTCTGCAAAAAGTTGAGAATGACAAAAGCAAGGAGCAGCTGACAATCATTTGGAGCGACAGCTTTGATGAGAATAAAAAAAACGACGGTCTGCGCTTGAAATTTGTCATGCCGGTCGGCACGCTCGATGCACCGCATTTGGAGCCGGTAAAGCAGAACTTTGCAGATTTGTATACCGACCTTCTGAATAATGAAAACGATGAGTACCGGCTCATGAAACAGAAATATGACGAAAACGCGCTCACACAGGAAGATCTGGAGCAAATCGGCGCGGATGATGCGGCACAGTATCTGAAATATCTCGAAGCAAACCATACCCAACGTCTGAAATCCTTACCGAGGACGATTCTCATGATGGCGTTCATGTCCGATTGTGACTTTGAAAAAACACGCTATGCTTATGATATATACGACGTCACTTACTGCGGGGAGCAGTGGGCGCTCTGTTGCTATCGGTATGAAGATACATGGGAAACCTTCAAGCTGTATTACAGCGTTTCCATTACGCTGATGCTGATTCTCTTGCTGCCGGCTGCGGCAGTCATTGCACTGATCTGGTCGGTGATCTCGTATCTGATTTACAGCCGCCGCTATGACCTTGATGCCTACCGCAGAAGTCTTACCGGTGCGCTCGCCCATGATCTGAAAACGCCGCTCGCCGTCATATCCGGAAACGCAGAGAATCTCCGTGCGCACAATCATCCTGAAAAAGCCGATGAGTATGCCGACTGCATCATAGAAAACGTGCAGCATATGGATGAAATGATCGCGGGTGTTCTGGGACTTGCGGAGCTTGAAGGCAGCGCCGCACCGGAGCGAAAAGAGACTGTCGATCTGACAGCGCTGCTGCATACGGCCTTTCAGCGAAATGACGAGCAGGCAAAAAAGCGCAGTTTGACAATTAAGGAATCCGGTAAATTTGAAATCAAAGGCAATTCCGAAATGTTGAAGCAGCTTGCTGAGAATCTTGCGGCGAATGCAGTGCAGCACACTGCCGAGGGCGGAACAATCACCGTAACCGCGGAAGGAACCAGCCTGCGCATCAGCAATCCCTTTGACGGTGAACTGGACGAGAAAGAGCTTTGCAAGCCGTTCAAACGCGGCGATGCCGCACGCGGAAATCAATCCGGCAGCGGGCTGGGGCTCAGCATTGTGCAGCAGATTGCGGTGCTCCATAAGATACGGCTGCACGTTGCCGCCAGAGAAGGCGTTTTTACCGTGGAGCTGAAAAAGCGCTGATTGCAGATGAACTGCTGTCTAAATGCATACTGTCAGCCTGAACGCAGAATCATCCGAATGAATCACAGGCAAAATGTGACTGAGCCTTAAACAAAATGACCGCGGCCTGAATTGAATCAGACCGCGGTTTTTGTTATCGGTTGTTGACCGGCTCCGGATAGAGGTCGTGGTGCGTCAGGCGCTCCCATGCGACCTGCTCCCACTTGGTTCCGGGCATTCCGTAATTACAGTAGGGATCAATCGAAATGCCGCCGCGCGGCAGGAATTTGCCCCAGACCTCAATATAGGCCGGCTCCATCAGCCGGATGAGATCATTCATGATGATGTTCACGCAATCCTCGTGGAAATCGCCGTGATTGCGGAAGCTGAACAGATACAGCTTGAGCGATTTGCTCTCGACCATTCTCCGGCGCGGAACATAGGAAATGTAGATGGCCGCAAAATCCGGCTGACCGGTGATCGGGCAGAGGCTCGTGAACTCCGGACAGTTGAACTTGACGAAATAATCGCGGTCGGGGTGTTTGTTTTCAAAGGTTTCCAGAACCGAAGGATCGTAATCCTGCGGATATTTGGTATGCTGATTGCCCAGCAAGGTCATGCCTTCTTTTTCGCGTTCGCTCATATTCATTCTCCTTGTAAATATCAATCAGAAGCGGCTTCGTGCGTCAGCGCCGGATCGTCGATGCCGTTTGCGGCAAAGGCCGCCGCACGGTCACGGCAGGTGCCGCAGAAGCCGCAGGGCTTTTCGCCGCCCTCATAGCAGCTCCAAGTCAGATGATAGGGTGCGTTCAGGCGCAGTCCCTCCGCAACGACATCCGCCTTTGTTTTCCCGACAAACGGCGCTTCCACGCGCAGCTCTTTACCGCTGCCGAGCCAGATCGCACGGTTGATCGCGTCATTGAAATCCTGACTGCAATCGGGATAGGCATTGCCTGCTGCGTCATCGGCGTGCGCGCCGTAATAGATCACCTCGCAGCCGTGCGAAAGCGCGACACTCGCCGCGGAGGAAAGAAACAGACCGTTCCGGAACGGCACATAAGTCGAGACGGGCTTGCCGTCGGTTTCTTTGAGCTGCTCGGCATAGGATTCCTTTGGGATCTCCTGCGAGCTGCCTTGCAGCAGAGAGCAGTCAGAATCTGCGAAAATCGCAGCAAGATCGAGTGTTTGCAGCCTGACACCGTAATAGGCAGCAACAGCCTTTGCCGCTTCGATTTCCTTTGCGTGCTTTTGCCCGTAGCTGACGGACAGCGCCAGCACCGCATCTGCGCCGTATTTTTCGATTGCCAGCGCCAGACAGGTCGTGCTGTCGAGTCCGCCGCTGAATAATACCAGAGCTTTCATTTCACGCCCTCCGAGATCAGTCTTTGCAGATTCCAGTCATCAAGAAATCTGCCGCAGAAGGTCTGCGTAACCGTCCGTGCCGAGGCATTGCGGATGCCGCGTGCGGTCATGCAGCTGTGGGTTCCCGCGATCACCACGCCGACATCCGGCGAACCGGTTGCCTCCGTCATGATCTCCGCAATATCCGAACCGAGACGCTCCTGCAATTGCAGGCGCTTCGCAGCCATATCACAAATGCGTGCGATTTTGGAAAGGCCGATGACCTTTCCGTGCGGCACATATGCCACATTGACCGACATATCATACATCAGCGCAAGATGGTGCTCGCAGTAGGAAAAGACCTCTATATCCCGCACAACCACAGGCCCTGCATTTTTCGGTGCATCAAATTTCTTGCCGAACAGTTCCGCGGTCTCGTGATTGGTATAGTTGATGCCGTCGAACACCTCTGCATACATTCTTGCGACACGCGCAGGCGTTTCCAGAAGGCCCTCACGGTCAGGGTCTTCGCCCAGCGCGAGAAGAATGCCGCGGATATGCTCCTCAATTGCTTTTTGGTCGATCATGTTATCCTCTCCTGAATCAGACCGTTTCTCCGGTCATAAAATGCTCTGCAAGCCACTGTGCAACGCCGTCCTCGTCATTGGAAGGAATTACAGCAGAAGCATACTTTTTCAATTGTTCATCTGCGTTTTTGACAGCATAGCTTTCATCTGCCGCCAGAAACAGATCTATGTCATTTTTGCCGTCACCGAATGCGATCACGCGGTCACACTGCATCAGCTTTTTCAGTTGTCCGGCCGCATTGGCCTTTGACGCCTCCCGCGGCAGAAATTCCAGCCACTGTTCGCCGGAATAAAAATCAGTCTGATAGACGCAGTGATAATCATTCCTGTATTTCTCATAAAACGGTTTCAGCTTTTCGGGCGTGTCGATGCAGGCGATATAGAATTTGCAGCCGGCCTTCAGAGCATCCGGCGCCGCAACCGGATTCCGGCGAATATCGCTCTTTCTGTTGTCCAGAAAAAGCCGCATCCCCTTTGTGCAGGATTCCGGCACAAACGAAAACCGCTCCTCCCCGCCGATGAAGCTGAATACGATCGGAACGATGCCGTGTGCAAACAGGTCATCCAGCAGACTGTCTGCGGAAGCATCAAAATAGTTTTCGAGCAGATGCGCTCCGGTCTGATTGTCGATCACAAATGCGCCGTTAAAAACGATCAGAGGAATCCTTGCGATCAGTCCGGCAGTGACCTTCCGCGCCGTATAATAAGACCGCGCCGTCGCATATGAAAAGATCATACCCTGCTGCGTCAGGCGGTTGATGACACTGTTTGTGTAATCCGATGTCCGTTCATTGCTGCGCAGCAGCGTACCGTCCAGATCGGAAACATATAAAGTCCGCATAGGAATCCTCCGTTCCGGCGGTCAAAGATACAGCTCCATGTCAATGCACGTCCAGCTTCCGACCGGCAATTCGCATTGCCGTCTGCCGTATTCTCTGAATCCGACTGCTGCATAGCAGCGCTGTGCGCTCTCATTGTTTGCAAATACACCAAGATCAATTCTTTCCGCCGCGAAATGCGTTTTCACATACTGAATGCCGAGCCGGAGCATTTCTTTGCCGCAGCCCCTGCCTCTGCATTCCGGATCTATCACCACAAAGCCGAACCGCACGGTGCTGTCATCGTCATCCCGCGGATACCGGATGATGAAATGACCGATGATCCGGTCATTCTCATCTGTTGCCGTCAGCGGAAAAAAGCGTCCTGCCGTGATCTGCGGGGCATAGTTTTCGTTCATATCCGCTCCGGAAAGCGGATATTTGTTGAATCTGTCCGCCGACCATTTATACAATTCTTCCTCAGTCCTGATCCATTTGCAGATGACGCCTGCATCCGCCGGCTCATAGGCTCTCAGATGTATTGCAGCCGGTTGTTCTTTCCTGTAGACAGCCAGAACATACAGCTCCTGCGAATCATTGCGGCGGTCATAGATCACGCCGTCAATGACCGGCATCAGATGAAAATAATCCGCCTGATTCGTGCAGAACACACAGTATATTCCGCGGTCAAGCCGGAATGCTCTGACCTGCGAACCACCGCCTTCGGAGCACTTTGCAAAGCCGTGCGATAACAGATAGCGCTCAAAAACTGCCGGTTCATTGTATTCCGGATACCCCATCTCCTGTGCAAGCGCTGTCAGCTCATGTTTGACAGCCTGATATTCCCCGCCGGTCAGCTTTGTCATTGTCCGGACAACGCAGCTGCGTGATTCATCGGAGGGGTTATAATATGCAAAATCCATGTCAGACACCTCGTGCATTCGGATCCCAGATGAACTTATGGAGCTGCAATTGCAGCCGGAAATTGCCCATTTTTTCAGCCTTCATGATCTCAACGATCTCTGCGGGATCAATTCGCCCGAATACCGGACTGAGATACAGCGGACACTGCGGCCTGAACTGCTCTGCAATCTCCTTTGCGCGGAATACATCCTCCCGCGAGCCGCAGACGAATTTCACGCAATCCAGCGCGCCGAGCAGCGCGAAATTCTCTGTACGCATATGCTGCTCCATTCTGCTTGAAGGGAGCTTATAGTCCATTGTGAAGACAGCGCCGCTGTTCAGAAACGGCGCAAGGCTGACTGCGCCGTTTGTTTCGATTTCAACGCGCAGTCCCATGCTGCATAGCTGCTCCATAACGCAGCGGATATTCTCCTGCAAAAGCGGTTCGCCGCCCGTCAGCGTGACATTCCGCACGCCCTGTGCAGCGGCATCCTTTGCAATCCGGATCAGATCATCCGACGACGCGGCCTCATGCGGCGCATCCATGCCGCAGGCCCATGCCGTATCGCACCAGTCGCAGCGCAGATTGCAGCCCGCAAACCGCAGAAACAGTGCAAGCTCTCCGGCACATCGTCCCTCGCCGTTGATACTGATAAAATGCTCGGCCAGCATAAACGTTTTATCCATGTCACACCTCGTAGCCGGCGCAGTTATCCGGTGTTTCATAGACCGTCACGCGCAGAACCGGCAGCCCCTCCGCCGTCAGTTTTTCAAAGAATGTCTTTGCAAAATTCTCGGCTGTCGGACGGAAAGGCACCTCAATCAGCCGGAAATCTTCGTCGCGGAGCGCCGCAAGCGTCGCTGCTTTCAGCGAGCCGGTTTCATAGATCAGCGCATGGTCATAGAAATCCGCCAGACTGCGCACGGCCTTTTTCAGATCGGAAAAGTCGATGACCATACCGCGTTTTTCACCGGTCTGCTGCAAGGCTTCCTGCCCTGCCTCCGCCTCAATGACCCAGTGATGGCCGTGGAGATTAGCACATTTCCCGTTGTAGCCGGCGAGAAAATGTGCGCTGTCAAAGGCTGCGTTTGTTTTCAGAATAAACATATCATCACCCAAAAACGCCCGTCCGCAGTGCAGACAGGCGTGCATAATAATCCCGTTAGACTGCCCTAGTTTTGTTTAACGACAGGATGGTGCAAACGAACTGTCGATCGGATACTATTATAACATCTTTACCTGAAAATGTCAAGTATTCTTATCAGAAAGAATGCTCCGGCCTGTCGAAAAACCGATTGAGTATAAAATATATGCTTACAGACTCAAAACACAAGACAGAAAGCTGAAACGGCTCCTGATAATTCAGGAGCCGTCTTATTTATACCGTAAACGGCGCAAATCCTCTGCGCACGGAAAAGCCCTGAACAGCGCCGCACACCGGACAGTTCTGCGGAGGCTCTGTCCCCTCATGAATATGCCCGCAGTTCATGCAGAGCCAGACGGTCTGCCTTGAATCACAGAACAGCCGCCCCTCCTGCATCCACACCGCAAACTGCGCAAAACGTTCCGCGTGAGACTGCTCAATGGCCGCAATCTGCCGGAACAGAGCCGCAGTCTGCTGCTGTTCCTCATGTGCAGCGGTATCTGCAAAGGACGCATAGACCTCAGCAGCCTCTTTTTGTTCATTCATCTGCGCATTTTGCAGCATTTTCAGCAGATCATGCTCCGGATCCAGCGGAAACGCCGCCGAAACCTGTATTTCTGCAATCCCCTGCTGCTGAAGCTGCTTTGCAAAAAGCTGCGCATGGATCATCTCCTGCTTCGCCGTATATTCAAATACCTGCCGCAATACGGGCAGATTCTGAGCAGTCGCTTCCTTTGCCGCCAGCAGGTAGCGCGTATGCGACTGACACTCCCCTGCATATGCCCGCATCAGAACTGCGCAGGTCTCCGATTCCTGAAAATTCATCCGATCACCTCGTTGTATTTTTTCTGCTTTGCAGTAAGAATAGGATTGCCTGAAAAAGCAAAAACATACATCTCCGGCCCAAAATTCCGGCACTCAGACAGCCCCGAAAACCGGTTTTCACGCTGCTGCGCGGAAATCGGTTTGTCTGTTTTTTCTCTGCCCGAATCTGATATAATTAAAACATAAAAACATATAGATTTGCTATTGACAAAAAAGCAAAAAGCTGATACAATAAGAATCAGCACGAGAAATTGTGTAATTTCGTATCGTAAAGCACAATATCTAGTGTTTCTCACAGATTTCTTTCTTTCGGCTGTTTTCAGGCTGTCATGAATTACGGAATCTTTTTTAACAAAAGCGAAAGGTGTGGGAATGCGTGAAAATAGCAGGCTTGCAGAAACTCACTTTACTTGATTATCCCGGCAAGACTGCCTGTACCGTTTTCACATGGGGATGCAATCTCCGCTGCCCGTTCTGCCACAATGCAGGACTGGTGACGGAGGCGTTTGAGGAGACGCTGACGCCGGACGGGCTGTATGCGTTTCTGAAAAAGCGCATTGGTCTGCTCGACGGTGTATGCGTGACCGGCGGCGAGCCGCTTCTCCAGCCCGATCTGATCTCTTTTCTGGAACCGATCCGTGATATGGGCTATCTCATCAAGCTGGATACCAACGGTACACAGCCTGAGAAGCTCCGGCAGATCTGCGAAAGCGGCCTCATCAGCATGGTTGCCATGGACATCAAGAACTGTCCCGAAAAATATGCTGTCACCGCCGGCACTGAGCGTTTCAGCATTGATTCGGTACACAGGAGTGTCCGGTATCTCATGCAGCAGGACAAAATCCCGTATGAATTCCGCACGACCGTCGTAAAGCAGTATCATACAGCAGAGGATTTTGAAGCAATCGGCAAATGGATCCGCGGGGCGGAGGCCTATTTCCTGCAAAACTTTATCAATTCCGGCCATCTGATCGACGGTTCCGTGACCGGATGCACACCCTCCGAGATGCGGCAATTCCTTGAAATTGTCCGCAGGGATGTGCCGAATGCCGCGCTGCGCGGGATTTGATTTTCTCGGCTCAATATATTATCAGGAGGTTTACTCATGTATCAGGTGACAAAGCGCGACGGCAAGATCGTGGAATTTGAAATTGCGAAAATTGCCGAAGCAATCCGCAAGGCGTTCGATGCACAGAAAAAGCAGTATCATCCGTCCGTCATTGACTTTCTCGCACTGCGCGTGACCGCAGACTTCGAGAAAAAGATCAAGGATGACATGATCGCAGTTGAGGACATTCAGGACAGCGTAGAGCACGTTCTCGGTGAAGCCGGCTACAGCGATGTCGCAAAGGCCTATATCCTCTACCGCAAGCAGCGCGAAAAGCTCCGCAATATGAAATCCACGATCCTTGACTATAAGGATACCGTTGACAGCTATGTGAAGGTCACGGACTGGCGCGTGAAGGAAAATTCCACGGTAACCTATTCTGTCGGCGGCCTGATTCTCAATAACTCCGGTGCAATCACCGCGAACTACTGGCTCTCTGAGATCTATGATGACG
>JAFYBM010000026.1 GCA_017540225.1 Oscillospiraceae bacterium
GCCGGCCTCCTTTTTAGCTCCCATATCGGTTCCACTTGCTTTTTTCTTCCTCTCCCATTGCGTTTTCCTGTATAATATGTTATAAGCCGGCAGTGCCGACATCCTTTTTTGCTCCCATATCGATTCCACTTGCTTTTTTCTTCCTCTCCCATTGCGTTTTTCTGTATTATATGTTATAATAGACATGAAAAATAATCTCTCCCCTGAAAGAAGGATACGATTATGGATATTTTTGCACAGCTTGCCGAGGAATTCAAGCTCCGTCCGGTGCAGGTTGAAAACGCAGTTGCACTGCTTGATGACGGAAAAACGGTTCCTTTTATTGCGCGTTACCGCAAGGAAGCGACCGGCTCGCTGGATGACCAGACGCTTCATGCGCTCAGTGACCGTCTGAACTATCTGCGCAAGCTCGAGGAGCGCAAGCAGGAGGTTTCTGACGCTGTTGCCGCGCTGGAAAAGCTCACTCCTGAGCTGGCAGCGGCGATTTCCGCTGCAAAAACACTGGTCGAGGTCGAGGACCTTTATCGCCCCTATAAGCAGAAACGTAAAACCAAGGCAACCGTTGCGAAGGCAAGAGGACTTGAGCCGCTTGCCTTGCTGCTGATGGAGCAGAACTATCAAACAGATCCGGAGCAGGAGGCTGTGGCCTATGTCGATGCGGAAAAGGAAGTGCCGGATATTGAGGCAGCACTCAGCGGTGCATCGGATATTCTGGCGGAAACAGTTTCAGATGATGCCGATCTCCGCAAGCGTCTGCGGAATGTGCTCTCCCTGCGCGGCAGTCTGATCGTTCGGGCGACAGATCCCGAGGAGGACAGCGTTTACCGGAATTACTATGAATATTCCGAGCTGATTACAAAGGCCGCAAAGCACCGCATTCTTGCAATCAACCGCGGTGAAAAAGAAGGCTATCTCAAGGTCGCGCTGACAATGCCGGAGGGACTCGGCGAGCAGATCGTGACGAAAACCTATGTGAAGAATCAAAGTCCGGCCGGCCTTCTTGTTGAGACGGCTGCGATCGAGGCATATAAAAAATCCCTGCTGCCGGCGGTGCAGCGCGAGGTGCGCGCCATGCTGACCGATGATGCCTCTGAACAGGCGATTACGGTTTTCGCCTCCAATCTGCGGCAGCTTCTGCTTCAGCCGCCGATGAAGGGCATGATTACGCTTGGCCTTGATCCCGGCTTCCGGACAGGCTGCAAGGTTGCCGTTGTCGATCCGACCGGCAAGGTGCTGGCAACAGATGTGGTCTATATCACGGCTAATTCCAAACAGGCTGTCGAGGGCGGAAAGATCAAGCTGAAAAAGCTCATCAAGCAGTATCATGTTGAGGCGATTGCAATTGGAAACGGTACTGCGTCCCGTGAATCGGAGCAGATCGTTGCGGAGATTCTGCACGAAATTCCGGAATGCAGAGCAGCATATATGGTTGTCAGCGAAGCAGGTGCATCGGTGTATTCGGCCTCCAAGCTCGCAGCAGAGGAGTTTCCGGATTATGATGTTGCACTGCGCAGCGCGGTCTCCATTGCAAGGAGATTGCAGGATCCGCTGGCAGAGCTTGTCAAGATCGAGCCGAAGGCGATCGGTGTCGGTGAATATCAGCACGATATGCCGCCTGCACGATTAAATGAATCGCTGACCGGTGTGGTTGAGGACTGCGTGAATGCCGTCGGCGTTGACCTGAATACGGCATCCGGTTCGCTGCTTTCGTATATCTCCGGCATTCACAGCGGTATTGCACACAATATTGTTGTGTACCGCGAGGAAAACGGCGCTTTTACATCCAGAAAGGCATTGCTGAAGGTGCCGAAGCTCGGTGCGAAGGCGTATGAGTTATGTGCGGGCTTTCTGCGTGTACGCGACGGCACAAACCCGCTTGACAATACCGGTGTGCATCCGGAGAGCTATGCGGCGGCAGAGGCTTTGCTGAAAACCTGCGGCTGTTCGCTCAGTGACATCGGCGGTGATCTGTCGCAGCTTTCCGAACAGGTTGAAGCCCGCGGCTATGCGGCACTGAGTCAGGAGCTTGCAATCGGGGAACCGACACTGCGCGACATTGTGAAGGAGCTGCAAAAGCCCGGCCGTGACCCGCGTGACGAGCTGCCCAAGCCTTTGATGCGAAGCGGTGACATCATGACCGCAGAGGACTTAAAGCCCGGCATGGAGCTGGTCGGTACCGTGCGCAATATCATTGATTTCGGTGCATTTGTCGATATCGGTGTGCATGAGGACGGTCTTGTTCATGTCTCGCAGCTTGCGAATAAATTTGTAAAGCACCCGCTGGATGTGGTCAAAGTCGGGCAGATCGTGCGTGTACGGGTGCTGGAATCTGATCCGAAGCGCAAGCGCATCAGCCTGACAATGAAGGGCGTTTCGCAGGCTGATCTTGAATCCTGACAGGGAGGAGATGCTCGTTCATGGTTTATGTTACCGGTGATACACACGGCGATTTTTCGCGTTTTCAGAATTCTGTGCTGAAAAAGGCCGATTCCAATGATATTGTGATTGTCTGCGGCGATTTCGGCTTCTTCTGGAATGATTCCAAGCAGGAGCAGAAATTCCGCAAGAAGCTGACGGAACTGAAATATACGGTTGCGTTTATTGACGGCTGCCACGAAAACTTTGATATGCTGGAGCAATATCCGACAATGGACTGGAACGGCGGCAAGGCGCGTGTCATTGCACCGAATCTGGTGCATCTGCTGCGCGGTGAGATCTATAC
>JAFYBM010000239.1 GCA_017540225.1 Oscillospiraceae bacterium
ATTGATTCTTTGGCTTATAATAGTAGAACGTATCCGGATAGGTTTGCAGGTCCTCCAGATAATTCGTATAGCCGTACATCGTGCCGCAGAAATTCGTTTTCTCGCAGTGCTCATAATCCTTCAGATCGACAAACGGAACGGATGCAAGATTGGCAAATTCCTTTGCGGCATAATAAGCGCCGAGCGGCTCCCAGTGGTGATCCGTGCGGAAAAAGATATATTCATCCGAATGATTATACAGCGTCGGATACACATCGACATTGATGACACCGTTGAGCGCAAGCCCGATATTTTGGATGCATTCATGCTGATCGGAGAACTGACTTTCAAGATTCTTCGGCATATAGAATGCTGACGAGAGGGGAACACTCATATTATAGACATTGACCGTATTTCCGACCATCTGCTTATACTGATTCAGAACATCCGCGTAGTAGCGTCCGTTCTCAAACAGTCCGCCGAACATCGGCATCGCACGGACCTCCGGTGTGCCCTTTCCGGAAACAATAATGCTGCTGTTGACGATTTCACCCTCATCGGCAACTTCAGTGCGCATTTTTGTTTCGAGCGGAGCTTCTGTTTCAATATATTCCGGTTCCGTAACGCTGACAGCAGCATTTCCGACGCCGTCTTCTGTCACCGCGGTCGTAGCGGTTGTTTCCGGAGAAGTTGTTGCGATATAGACCGTTACCTGATTGGTCATTGCTTTTTCGCTTTCACTGAGCGATTCCTTTTCGGCAGTACCGCCGCTGCCGTAGATTTCGACGTCATTTGCATGAATGCCGAATTTAGAGGTGAATTTATTAGCGGCAGAGCGGAGCTTCTCACGGGTCGGAATGGTATCCGTATAATAATTCACAATGCCGTCTGTAAATTCACCGCTGAAATAGCTTTTCAGCGAGAAAGACGGAAATTCCGCAAGATTGCGGTTTTCCGACTGGATGAAACCGCTTGCACGTTTGCAGAAGATCAGGACAAGACCTGTGACAAACAGCATGACAAGGCAGACTGCCGCATTGATGAGTGCAAACAGATTGCGGTAGGTCTTGTATTTACGCTTTTTTCTGCGGCGCTTCGGCGCAGATTCGGATGCGGCCGGCGCAGTATTTACAGATTTGCTGCGAACCTTCTTCGGGGTCGCTGCTTTTTTTTCGGACATTTGATCCTCTCCTTGGATTCAGATCTGTAATTCCTCAGAAACGGAAATACAGGAACGGGTTATTGGTGTTATTGACGAGCATCATGGAGCTGAGCACAAGAATCGCAATATGCATGACGATGCGCAGTCCTTCATAAACATAATAGGTTCTAGCCTGCTTTGCAGCCCATTTCTTCAGCTTCGGGATCACCGGCAGACAAAGTGCCGCAGCCGCAATCAGCAGGAAAATATTGGATGACAGCAGACTGCGTGTAACCGGCGAGCTGAACGGATTTCCGTTCAGGCAGAACAGTGCGCGGAAGAATGTGCCAAGCGCACCGAGATCATCGAAATGGAAGATGCCCCAGCCGATGATGACCAGAAACAGCGCATAGACATGGCCGACCCACTTGGGGAGCTGCTTGAATTTTTCAAGCAGAAAGAGCTTTTCGATCAGCAGCAGCACGCCGAAATATACACCCCAAAGCATGAAATTCCAGCTTGCACCGTGCCAGAAGCCCGTCAATGCCCAGACAATCATGATATTGATGCACTGCCGCTTGAGACCCTTGCGGTTGCCGCCGAGCGGGATATAAACGTAATCGCGGAACCATGACGACAGCGAGATATGCCATCTGCGCCAGAATTCCGTAATCGAATCACAGACATAAGGGTACTTGAAGTTTTCGTCAAAATGGAATCCGAACACACGGCCAAGCCCGATCGCAATATCGGAATAGCCGGAAAAATCGAAATAATACTGCATGGCAACGCAGGCCGCGCCGAAGAAAGCGCCAAGTGCAGAGACAGTGCCGACGCCCTTGTAACCGCTTTCCGGTGTACCGAAGCAGCCGTTCACAATGGAGCCGAGCGTATTTGCAATGATAACCTTTTTGCCGATGCCGATCATGACGCGGGAAAGGCCGTCAGAAACATCGCGCAGGGAAGTCGAACGGTTTTCGATCTCCTCTGCAATGGTCGCATAGCGGACAATCGGGCCGGCGACAAGCTGCGGAAACATCGAAACATAAAGCAGGAAATTCCGGAAGCTGCGCTGCACCTTCACATTGCCGCGGTAAACGTCAATTGTATAGGACAGCGTCTGGAAGGTGTAGAATGAAATGCCGATCGGAAGCCGGATCTGCGGCACCGGTATGGAGACATGCAGCAGCGCATTGATATTCTCAACAAAGAAGCCGCTGTATTTGAAGATTGCCAGAACGCCGATGTCAACGATGATTGCAGCAAGCAGCGCATACCGTGCAATATGGCGTGTACGCTTTCGCTTTCGCGCTTTTCCGATTATAAAGCTGAGCTTATGGTTTACAAATGCATAAGCAGCAAGCAGCAGCACCCAGACCGGCTCGCCCCATGCGTAAAAAATCAGTGAGAATACCAGCAGCACGTTGTTCCGTGCGTTCGTACTGCGCATTCCGAAATAAAACAACAGACAAAGCGGGATAAAGAAGTAGATAAAGAAGAGATCCGCAAAAACCATTATATTCACCTGTTCATTTTCTTATGATGATCGGGATATTATATGCCCTGAAATCATATTATACCATAAAATGTCGAAAAATACAAGAGCTGAGGCGTTTTTTCTGCATCGGAAAGGCTGTTAAATACTGCAAAATCGGATAGCATAAATATTTGCCAAAAATCGACTCCGCTCTTTACAAATCATGTGAAAAGTGGTATAATAGTGTTATCATTATTAAACCGGACGGAGGTATTCATATGAAAAAGCTCGTTACAGTATTCGTATCAGCAGTTCTATCCGGCTGCTGCCTGCTCTCTGGTTTTTCCGGCGCACTGCCCGCGATCGCTGCCGGAAACGCTCTGAAATGCGATGTCTTTTCCGGCAGAAATCTTGACAGTCAGAATTATGACCGCTACGCCGTAACAGTCAAATCCGTGCTTTCCCGCACAAAAAACGGCTGGCTCCGCGCACAGAGCGGCATTCAGCAGCATGACGGAGAGGTCATGGTCGAATTCTATGACGAAAAATTCAACATTATCGACCGCAAATTCATCAAGCAGAAGCTGCCGGTTTTCGGCGGATTCTATGTGGCCTCGGACGGCTCCTGCTTCCTGATCTCCGGTCAGAGCAATCCGCAGTATGACGATACGGTTCCGGTGTTCAATATCGCAAAATATAATGAAAAGCTGCAGGAGGTCAATAACGTCGAAATACTCGGCGGAAACACACTGAATCCGTTTGACGGCGGCAGTCTGCGCTTTGACGACAACGGCAGCGAGGTGATTGTACGCACCTGTCATGTGATGTATCCCGCATCAGACGGCCGGAATCATCAGGCGAATGTGAATTTCAGGATTGATCTGAAAACAGGCGAACTGATTGAGGCAAATTATACTGTGGCTTATTCGCAGCTCGGCTATGTCAGTCATTCCTTTAACCAGTTTATCCGTGTGGACGGCGAACAGTTTGCAGCGATTGACCACGGCGATGCCTATCCGCGCTCAATTGTCCTGCGAACCGGAACGATCGGCGGCAGCGATGCGAAGGATACCGATGTATTCACATACGGCAATGACGAATTCGGCAACAATGAAACCGGCGTTTCCGTCGGCGGCTTTGAAAAGAGCAGCTCACATTACCTCATTGCCGGCAATACGATCGACCAGCAGAACTTTGATTCCTCCAATACAAGAAATATATTCCTTTCGACGGCATCTGTTGAGGATCCCTCGAAGGTCAGTGTACACTATCTGACGGATTATCAGGAGGGGAGTGCCTCTGCCAGCACACCGCAGCTTTGCAGCAACGGCGATGATACCTATACAGTGCTCTGGAAGCAGGGCGACAGAGTTTGCTATACGTTTGTCAACGGCGACGGCACACAAACCGATCCGGCTGTTTATGCCTTTGACGGCGGTGCGCTTTCCGACTGCGCGCCGGTATATGATAACGGCTATGTGACATGGTATACATGGGCAAATGATACCGTGAAGTTTTATCAGATCAATACGGAAACAAAACGTCTCAGTGTGACCGTGAGACGCGGCGGCCATACGGAAAAGGCGGTCGATACCGCAGACGAACAGGGCAGAGTGACGCTCGAATGCATCAACTGCGGCGAAAAGCGCGTTGCCACCGTTCCGACAGATTTTAATGTATACTGGAATGTAACCTATAATGAAAATGACAATCCGGAGCAGTTTTCATCCAATTATCCTGTGTTAGATAAAGGGGCGATTGTT
Source organism: Oscillospiraceae bacterium (assembly GCA_017540225.1). GTDB lineage: Bacteria > Bacillota > Clostridia > Oscillospirales > Ruminococcaceae > Firm-04. The sequence goes on from JAFYBM010000239.1 coordinate 4,361, forward strand.
TCTGTCTGGTGCCAGTCTGCAACAAGATGCGACATTGCGGAATTTATTGCAGAATTTGACGATGCGGAATATGTGGAACCGATTGATCCGAAATACAATGATCTGATTCAGTTCCGGATTCTCGATCACGGCGGGGAGGACAGCAGCTTTTCCCTCAAACTGTATCCGCGCTACAATGAAAAAGCTGCAAAGAGCTTTGATCTGACAATTGCGCATTCATTTCAAGGCAATACCTGCGAGATCTGCGGTTATGACAAAGGCGGCAGCAAGCCGATTCCGACAATAAATTTAGATATTGACAAGGACGGAAAGACCGGCGTTTCAGATGCCGTGCTGTTTGCACGCTTCCTCGGAGAAGATCCGGATGCAGCAATGGATGCCGATCTGATTGAAGCAGCAGATCTCGACGGCGACGGACTGATTACCATTCTGGATATTCGCTTCATGCTCAGTATACTCAGCTGACGCACAGGAACGGAAAGGCAGAACATGATGAAGGAATACAGGTTTTACGGCTGGGAGCAGGCACTTGTTCCGGCTTTGACACAGGAATATGTTGGCATCACCACACCGCAGACGCTTTATGACGCACTGCTGCATATCTGGTCTGCGGAGAGCTGTGCGCCGCGGCTGCGTGAAAAATGGTCGCCTGAAAACCCGACACTCGGACAATGCTCGATTACAGCTTTTCTTGCACAGGATATTTTCGGCGGCAGAGTTTACGGAATTCGGCGGCCGGATGGAAACTATCACTGCTATAATGTCGTCGGTAAATGCGTTTTTGACCTGACGAGTGAGCAATTCGGAGATGAAGTACTCTCTTATGAGGATAATCCCGAGCAGATGAGAGCCGTTCATTTTGCCAAAGCGGAGAAAAAGCAGCGGTATGATGCCCTGAAAGAAGCACTTTTGCGGTTTTGCGCAGACCGCGCACCGGAATCCCATCAATAAAATACAATTTCGCAATATTATTTATGAACATTCATCTAAAACCTATTGACAAATCGCATAAAATATAGTATAATAAAAACGATTATGCAGGACTGATATTTACTGTTTACAGAGAAACATATCGAGAGAAGGTGCAGCAATGACCGAAAAAGCGAAAAAAAAGCTGGATAGTTTATTTGAAGCGTTTTCTATTATCGCAGAAGGAAAGTATGTCTTCCTGACAGATATGCGGCATGATTATTCCCGCTGGTCACAGAAAGCGGTTGATTTCTTTGATCTGCCGTCGGTTTATATGGAAAATGCCGGTGTAGTCTGGGCCGCACATATTCATCCGGATGACAGGGCAAACTACGAAAAAAGCATACAGGATATTTTCAGCGGTAAGTCATCCGGACACGATATGCAATACAGAGCGCTGGCCGGTGACGGCAATTATGTCGTGTGTACCTGCCGCGGTGTTGTAATCAGCGATCCGGAAGGAAATCCGGATTACTTCGCCGGCGCAATCCTTAATCACGGAATGCTGAGCTATATTGATGTTGTAACAGGTTTGCGCAGTCTTTACGGCTTTTTTGATGATCTACAGGCATTGCTCTGGCGGCAGTCTGATGCAGTCATCATGCTGACAGGCATTTCGGCGTTTTCCAGCATCAACGATCTCTACGGTTATACCTTCGGCAACAACGTTCTCAATTCAGTCAGTACGCTGTTGCAGCGTGAATTTGCAAATTCCGGCGCGGTTTACAGGCTGGACGGCACAAAATTTGCAATTATTTCTCATGTTCTTGATGTTGACCAGATGCGGGATATCTATAACCGTATCCGCGACAGGCTTGCATCGCACTATACCGTCGAGGATGAAAAACTCAGTCTGAGCATCAATGCCGGCATCCTTGTTGTTGACAGCTATGATGTCAGTACGGAAACGCTTTCAAGCTGCCTGCGATATGCGTATTATGAATCAAAAAACAAGAAATGGGGCAATGCCGTTGTATTCTCGGATAAAATCTCGGCAGAAAACCAGCAGCGCATCGAAAAACTGAATGTGATCCGCCGCAGTGTAACTGACGGCTGCACAGGCTTTTTCCTGTATTATCAGCCTATCGTTGATGCGAAAACCGAGGAGCTGCACTGCGTGGAATCGCTGATCCGCTGGAAAAACAATGAATTCGGACTGGTGCCGCCGAATGATTTTATTCCGGTGCTGGAACAGGATATTCTGTTTCCTGAGCTTGGCCGCTGGATCCTGCGGCGCGCAATGGAAGACGGCAAAAAGCTGCTGGAATATTATCCGAATCTCATCGTCAACGTCAATATTTCTTATTCGCAGCTGGAGGTCAGTACGTTTTCCTCTGAGGTGATTCAGATGCTGGATGATCTGCAATTCCCGCCGCAGAATCTCTGTCTGGAAATTACGGAACGCTGCCGGATGCTGGACATCACTATGCTGAAAAATATGTTCCGGAAGCTGCAATCGCACGGCATTCGCATTGCGCTGGACGATTTCGGAACCGGATATTCCTCTATCGGCCTGATTCGTGATATTCCGGTTAATACATTCAAGATCGACCGTGAGTATGTTAAAAATGTTGAGCAAAGCTCTGCCGATCAGCGCACGGTGCAGTTTATCACAAAGCTCGCGGAATCTTTTGGGGCTGAGGTCTGCGTGGAAGGTGTTGAAACGGCGGATATGCGTGATTTCCTCCGCCAGTACCGCATCAGCAGTTTTCAGGGGTATCTGTATTCCAAGCCGATACCGATTGAGGATCTCATGGCAAAATACTGTACGCCCGATAAGCTGAAAAAGTCTCATGAAGCGCCTGCCGTCTCATGACAGCGCTTATTTCGTTTATCTTAAAAATCCGGAAACGATTGCTGAAAATCGTTTCCGGATTTATTATTTCGTGATTGCCCATTGAATTTTTGCGCTGAATGTGTTATACTGAAAGAAACTAATCAGAAAGGATGATGCCTGATGGCAATGACAATTCTCTATCCGGTCGGGTCACATCTTTATGTCAACCTGACAAATCAATGTCCGTGCGCCTGCACATTCTGCATCCGTCAGAACGGAGACGGTGCTTACGGCTCTGACAGCCTGTGGCTGGAGCATGATCCTGATTTCAATGAAATCAAGGCTGCTTTCGCTGCATGGAATCTTGCTGACTTTACTGAGCTGGTTTTCTGCGGCTACGGCGAGCCGACAGAAGCGCTTGAAATGCTGACCGCTGCTGCTGCCTATGCAAAAACTCTGTCCGGCTGCCCGCCGATCCGTCTGAATACCAACGGTCTTTCGGATCTGATTCACGGCAAAAAAACTGCGCGGCTGCTGCACGGTCTGGTTGATACTGTCTCGATCAGTCTGAATGCCGGAACGGAAAAAGAGTATATGGCAGTCACACGCCCGAAATGGGACAATGCATTTCAGGCAATGCAGGAGTTTGCAGTTGACTGCAAACAGTATGTGGAGCACGTAATGTTTACGGTTGTTGATGTGATTCCGCAAAATGAAATCGCTGCAGCACAGGAAGTTTCCGATCGGCTCGGCATTCCGCTGCGCGTCCGGAAGTATGATTCATAATCTCCGCGCACACGCATTTACAAAATCGTAGAAAAGGGGAGTGCGGCAAAGCAAATGCTGGATCTTTCACTGCTCGGCACGGGCGGAACCATGCCGATGAAAAAGCGCTGGCTGACAAGCCTGTTTGTACGGCACGAGGGACAGAGCATTCTGATAGACTGCGGCGAGGGCACACAGATTGCGCTGAAATGTGCGGGGCGCTCTGTGCAGAAGCTCGATCTGCTCTGCATCACGCACTACCATGCCGACCACATCAGCGGCCTGCCGGGGCTGCTGCTTTCAATGGGACTGGAAGGCCGCACCGAGCCGCTGACGCTCTGCGGACCTGTGGGCTTGCAGCGGATTGTCTCCGGTCTGCGCGTGATCGCGCCGGAGCTGCCCTTTGAGCTGAATTTCATCGAATTTACACAAAAAACAGAGCATCTTAACTTTGCCGGACTTGACATCACAGTCTTTGCGCTCCGCCATACGGTTCCGTGCTGCGGCTACAGTCTGCATTTGCCGCGCATCGGCAAATTTGACCCCGATCGCGCAAAAGCTGCGGGGATTCCGGTTAAACTCTGGGGGCTGCTGCAAAAGCAGGAAACCGTCACCTTTGAAGGGAATGTGTATCATCAGTCACAGGTGCTCGGCGCACCGCGCAGGGGACTTCGTGTTGTTTACTGCACGGATACACGGCCGGTTCCGGAGATCACTGAACAGGCAAAGGACGCTGATCTGCTGATCCTCGAAGGGATGTACGGCGAGCCGGAGAAGCTGCCGAAAGCGTTGGAAACCAAGCATATGATGTTCACTGAGGCGGCACAGATCGCAAAGGATGCCGGTGCATCGACGCTCTGGCTGACGCATTTTTCGCCCTCGCTGCCGGATCCGGAAACATATCTGCCGCTTGCGCAGGAAATCTTCCCGCACACGGTCTGTCCGCATGACGGTCAGCAGACGGATCTGCAATTCACAGAAAGCAGGTGAAAGCCATGATGTCTGTCCGGATTCTTCCGCCCGCGCCCGTGCAGAAAGCACTGGATATGCTCTGTGCTGCGGGCTTTGAGGCATATGTTGTCGGCGGCTGCGTCCGCGATGCACTTAGAGGCGCCGAACCGCATGACTGGGACTGCACGACCAATGCCAAGCCCGATGCGATATGCGCGTGTTTTCATGAGTTTCATGTGATTGAAACCGGCTTGCAGCACGGCACGGTTACAGTTGTCATTGATCGTATGCCGATCGAGATTACGACTTATCGGATTGACGGCGTTTACGCCGACCACAGACGGCCGGAAAGCGTCACGTTCACGGATTCCCTGACTGATGACCTTGCACGGCGTGATTTCACCGTCAACGCAATGGCTTATCATCCGGAACACGGGCTGATTGACCCGTTTCACGGCACAGATGATCTCCGTCAGAAATGCATCCGCTGTGTCGGAGATCCCGCTGCGCGCTTCAATGAGGACGGCTTACGCATTCTGCGCGCATTGCGTTTTGCGTCGGTACTGGATTTCACGGTGCATCCGGATACTGAAAATGCCGTACATACGATGAAATCGCTGCTTCAACATATCTCTGCCGAGCGCATAGATACCGAGCTGACAAAGCTGCTCTGCGGTCAGGCTGCCGAACGGATTTTGGTGCAATTCGCAGATGTAGTATTTACGGTGCTGCATGAGCTGAAACCGATGCAGGGCTTCGATCAGCGAAATCCGCATCATGATTATGACGTATGGACGCACACGCTGAAAACGGTCGCCGCGATTCCGCCGGAGCCGGTTCTGCGCTGGGCAGCGCTGCTGCATGACAGCGGCAAGCCGCATTGCTTCACAATGGACGAGCGCGGCGGGCATTTTTACGGTCACGCAGAGATTTCGGCAGAGATTGCAGTGCGTGCGCTCACGGCGATGAAATCCGACCGCAGGCGTCTGGATCGTGTTGTGGAGCTTGTCAAAGCGCATGATTTTGTCTGGAACGGCACGGAGAAGCAGATCAAGCGTGTGGTGCGCCGGTACGGTGCCGAAGCCGCCGAACAGCTCCTGTTGCTGCACATGGCTGATGTTTCCGCACAGGCAGCAGCATACCGCGCTGAGCGCGTTGCACAGGCGCAGCAGATTTTGGAAACGCTGCACCGGCTCTGCGCAGAGGAAGCCTGCATGAGTCTCAGGCAGCTTGCCGTGAACGGCCGTGACCTGATCGCAGCGGGCGTACCGGAGGGAAAGGCTGTCGGTGAGACACTGAACCGTTTGCTGGATGCCGTGATGGACGGCACATTGTCGAATGAACGCAGCGCATTGCTGCAAAGCCTGCCGGAAAGTCCGTCATAGGCTTATACATTGATAAGAACAGAGCTACAGGGGGTATTTTGCATTTGACAAATCCCCCTCTTTTTCCGGCAATCTAATTGCACCAAATATGGATTAGATGTAATAGATGATGCAAAAATACACAGGGAAGAAACGGTGTCATCATTTCTCCCCTGTGTTTCGGGTTGTTATGATTTCCCTTTATCCGGCCAGTTCTCGCTTCATAGCAGCCAGATCCGCAGCATTCAGAATCCCGTCAGCGCAGAGATCACCGGCAGACGGTGCCGCAGGTGCTGATGAACGTGTCAGCAGCCAGTCGGTCAGCGCTGCAAGATCGCGGCTGTCAAATACGCCGTCCGCGTTGACATCGCCGCGGAGCGTATCCGGCGCCGGATACCCGTACAGCGCCAGCTCATTCATTTCGCCGCCGCCCTTGACGATTTTGAGATAATCCGTCGGCGCAGAATCCACACGCAACTCCAAACTGCGCGACATATAACTGCCAAGCCCGCTCGACCACAGCAACCTGTCCGTCCGCGCATCATAGACCGCAATGCTGCCCGTCCCGTAGGTGTCATATACACCGAAGTCGTCCAGAACATACGGTCTGTCCAGCTTCACATAGCAGACTGTATCCGAGGCTTTTACGGCAGTTTCCGGCAGCGGCAGCGCTTCGGTATCGCCGTAAATATATTCCGGCATGGAATCCGGTTCGTCAAACATCCGGTAAAACGGCTTCAGCGCGGCAGTTTCTGGCTCTGCGGGAAGATCGTAGCATTCTGCGGAGAAATCGGCCTTTGTGCTGATCTGTGCCGGCCGGATATATCGCCCTCTCCCGTTTATAATTTGTTGCTTATCCGAGGAAATCGTAACAAATACCGGTGTTTCGCTGACCGGCAGCGTGACCGTTCCGTCCTTAACCTCCAATGCAGTCGTAACACCCTCTGCGTAGGTGCCGGGCACTGTCAGCCGGCACTGCGCGGTCTGCGGCACCGCAAGCTGATAATCGGGAATCTCCTGCCCGCTGTTTGTCGGAAGCCAAAGGCAATAGACCGAGCTGCCCGTACACTGATTGATGAAGAAATAGCGCTTGACCGGATCGTCAGGCTCCGACATATCGGCGGCAAAATAGGTATCCCGCAGCGCGTTTGTCATGCAGGAAACATAGTACCACGCGAGCTTTTTTGACCATTTCCCCTTCTGTGTAACCAGACCGGAATTATAGTAAACGCCTTCGCCCTCATCGCGGAGCTGGAATTTGGTCATGCGGTCAACGCCGGCGCCGATTGCTGCAAGATATGTCCTTGCAACACGCTGTGCATAGCGGAGCTGATAGGTTTCGTTCTCGTGATTATCGGTGCCTTCAATCTCGCAGTCGCCCATCGGAATCTCAAATTCGGAGATCCAAAGCTCTGTTCCGGGTGCATTCTGATTGATCCAGTTCCGGATCTCCTGAATGCGCTTCACCATGCCGGAATCCTCCGGATTATATGTATCAGGCCCCAGATGCACATTGATTATATCGACAGCGAATCTGCCGTCTGTTCTGTTGTAATCAAACCACAGCTTCATCTGCGAAAGATAATCAAGCATCGAAGCGGTTGTCAGCAGCCCGCCCATCGCCAGCTTGAAATTCGGGTCAGCCTGTTTGACACCGGCATTTTTGATGG
>JAFYBM010000240.1 GCA_017540225.1 Oscillospiraceae bacterium
AGACAATAACGAATTCATCATCAAGGCATTCAAGTATGCAAGACAGCATGCTCCGGCAGGCTGCAAGCTCTACATGAACGACTACAATGAGTATATGCCTGACAAGCGCGATGACCTCGTGAATATGGCAAAGGCCATCCTCAAGGAAGGTCCGTACATCGACGGTATCGGTATGCAGTCTCACCTCGCCGACGGTTATCCGGATGCCAAGACATACGAAGATGCAATCCTCGCATTCAGCGCACTCGGTCTTGATGTTCAGGTTACTGAGCTGGATATTACCAAGGATTCCGGCAGCGACTCCAAGTGGGAGCAGGCATACGAGGACATTTACAAGGTTATCCTCAAGCACGCTGACAAGATCTCCTCTGTGACCCTGTGGGGTATCTCTGATAACCACAGCTGGCGCGGCAGCAAGAGCCCGCTGCTCTGGACCTCCGGCCCGACCCCGAAGGCGATTTATCAGAAGGTTTGCGATCTCACCAAGCAGTATCCGGCACCGTCTCCTGTTGTTGAAACAACAACTGCTCCGATCGTCACAACCGCTGCTCCGACGCAGACAACCGCAGTGCCTGTTACTACTGCTGCTCCGACTCAGACAAAGGCTCCGACTCAGACAACAACTGCACCTTCTCCGACTCAGACAACAACTGCACCTTCTCAGATTCTGAGTCCGTCAAAGCTCGGTGACGTTGACCTCAGCGGCGATGTTGATGTTTCGGATGCAGTTCTGCTCGCACGCTTCATCAACGGCGACAAGGTCAATGTGAAGGATCAGGGTCAGGTCAATGCAGACTTCAACCAGGATAACAAGAAGGACAATAAGGACGTTCTTGCTATCATCAGATGGATTGCAGGCTTCAGAGATTGATTTCAGCTTTCATTACAGCATAATTGCAGTATTTGCCATAATATAACAGAACCGCACCCGAATCGGGTGCGGTTCTCTGTTTATAACTTTATTTCCGGCTCACTGCCGTTCTGATTTGCTGCGCTTTTTCAGCTGATCGCATCGGATTTCGGCATCCACGGCAGCCGGACAAGTACCGGCACCCGCATAACCAGATCAGCAGGAATCTCTGCCGGCGGTTCGACAAAATCCGGAACCGTTACACAGGCAACCGGAAGCTGCATCTGCTCTGAAAGCGCTTCGCAGAGCGGCAGACTTTCCGCAATCATGGCCGCCTCTGTCTCCATGCCGAGATTGGTGTTGTTGACAAGATGCGTCAGCTTCATGCGGCTTGCGCGTTCAATACCGCGCAGATATGCCGCAGCTTCCTCCGCCGAGCGCGTCAGATAACGCCGGAATGATACCACTGCCAGCATATCCAGCTCGTTTGTTTCCGCATAGCTGTTCAGCACATGAGAATAGCGTCCCAGTGCTACGGCACCGTCCTCATCCCCGCCGACATCAATTATCAGATGCCCCTCACCTGCTGCCAGTCCGCCAAGATCAAACTGGACGCTCGGAATATCAACATTGGTGTTTGCATAGTCCGGTGCGCGCAGCGTAATACCGCGCTTTTCAAAGGCTTCCCTGAAATCTGCCGTGCGAAAATACGGGTTGACCAGATCAAAGTCTACGACTGTGACTTTTTTTCCCTCTGCGGCCAGCGAAAGTGCCAGCGCCGCAGAGAAATTTGTCTTGCCGGAGCCGAAATGCCCCGTGACAACTATGATTTTTTTCGGCTGATACATAATTCCGATCCTTTCATACGGTTTTCCTGCACAGCAGGAATGCGTTTATATTATACCATGAAACACATATAAAATCAAGCAGCGCCGGCCGCCGTTTTCCCTCTCATGTATCTTTTTTCTGTCTCTCCCATTGCATTTTTTTGCATTATATGTTATAATGGAAACATACATTCACATTTCCGGAATAAAAGGTGGAGATCAAGTTGAAAAAAAAGACCGCGTTCCGGCGGCCGCTGACAGAACGGCATGAATCCTATCTTACGGTATTCCTGCTGAGCTTTGTTATGATGCTGGCGCTGATGGTTCCTGTTATGCTGTTTACGGGCGGTTATTTTGTATATTACGGCGATTTCAATTCGCAGCAGCTTCCCTTCTATTATCTTGCGCACGATGCTGTCCGGAACGGGAATTTCGGCTGGAACTGGCAGACGGATCTCGGCGCGAATTTCATCGGCTCCTATTCGTTTTATCTGCTCGGCAGCCCGTTTTTCTGGCTGACGGTGCCCTTCCCGCAGGATTGGGTGCTCTATATGATCCCCTATCTTCTCGCGCTCAAGCACGCGCTCGCCGCACTCACTGCCTATGCCTATATCCGGCGCTTTGTCCGCAGCAGGCAGGCGGCGCTGATCGGTGCGCTGCTTTATGCGTTTTCCGGTTTCCAGCTTTATAATGTATTCTTCAACCATTTTCAGGATGTCACGGCCTTTTTCCCGCTCATGCTGATTGCAATGGAGCAGCGCGTCAACGAAAACCGCCGCGGTGTGTTTGCGCTGACGGTCGCACTCATGGGCATCATCAATTATTATTTCTTCGCAGGACAGGCTGTTTTCTGTATCGTTTATTTCATTCTCCGCTGCACGGCGAAGGATTTTCACGCGGATGTGCGCAAATTCTTCAGCATTGCACTCGAAGCGCTCTGCGGCACGGCAATTGCCTGCATTATGCTGCTGCCGGCGGCACTGGCTGTTCTGGATAATTACCGCGTTCATAATCACTTCTTCGGAATGGATATGGTCGCCTACAGCGACCGTACCCGCCTCTGGCGCATCATCCAGAGCTTCTTCATGCTGCCCGATGTGCCGGCACGCCCCAATCTGTTCAAATCCGACTACGGAAAATGGTCATCTATTGCGGGCTATCTGCCGATGTTCTCAATGGCGGGCGTCATTGCGTTCATGTCACAGAAGAAAAAGCACTGGGCAACAAGAATCACGGTATTCTGCATCATCTGCGCGCTCGTTCCGATCCTCAATTCGATGTTCTATACCTTTAACAGCTCCTATTATGCGCGCTGGTTCTATATGCCGATCCTGATTATGGCCATGATGACCGCGCAGGCGCTCGATGATCCGAAGATCAGATGGAAGCGCGGCCTGATCGCCTGCTTTGCCGTCAATATCGGCTTTATCCTGATCTCGCTGCTGCCGCATAAAACGGATGACGGCAAGCTGAGCTGGTTTGATTTTGCCGCATATCCCGAATATTTCTGGATCTCGGCCGGGCTTACCCTGATTATGCTGTATTTCGCTGCTTTGACCGCCTCTCTGCGCGGAAAAAGCCGCAGTATGTACCGTGTTGCAGTCTGCACGACCGTTTTCTCCTGCCTTTGCAGCGGCGCTTCCATGATGTATTTCGGTCTGGGGCTTGGTTCCAGCCCGACCGCATTTCTGGATGCCGCCATCCGTGCCAAAAATGAAATGGTCCTGCCGGCAGACGAAAACCAGTTCTACCGCGTTGATATTTCCAAGGATTATGATAATTATCCGATGTTCTGGGGCTATTCCAATATGCGCTGCTTCCACAGCATCGTTCCTGCCTCTGTGATGGATTTCTATGAGGCAATCGGCATCACACGCGACGTCGCATCGCGGCCGGAAACTAAAAATTATCCGCTGCGTGAGCTTTTCAGCGTCAAGTATTATTTTGAGCACGCCGGCGGCGCTGCCGCAGATGACAAGGATACCGTCGAAGATATGCCGATGTTCAAATTCCTGAAAAAAACAAATGGATATAACATCTATGAAAATGAGGCTTATATTCCGATGGGCCTTGCATATGATTACTATGTGACAGAGGAAGATTTCAAAAAGCTGACCGATCTGACAAAGCAGAAAACACTGCTGAAAGCGCTGGTGCTTTCCGATGAACAGATCGCGGCATATAAGGATATTCTGGAGCCGCTGCCTGAATCGGAACGGTTTTCAATGAGCGATGATGCGATTCTTGCATACTGCAGGGAACGCGCTGCCGGCTCCTGCGAAACATTCCGGCACGATTCCCGCGGCTTTACGGCAGAGATTACACTCAAAGAACCGCAGATGATCTTTTTCAGTGTTCCTTATGAAAAAGGCTGGAGCGCGGCCGTCAACGGCAATGCCGTGACTGCGGAAAAGGTCAGCGTCGGCTTCATGGCCGTGCGCTGCGATGCCGGAAAGAATCAGATCACATTCCGCTATGAAACACCGGGACTGCGGATCGGAATGTTTATTTCCGCAGGCGGAATCGGTGTGCTGCTGCTGTATCTGCTGCTGACAAAGCTGCTCTGCAAGGGTGCACTGAAGTATCCGAAACGGAAGCGCTGCTACGATTATGACAGCATTACTGTTTTTTCGGATCACCGGCGCTATCTCGCTCATGCGGCGGTGCGCTGCTCTGCCGACGTAACCGAATCGGAGCACTCACCGGCACAATCCGGCACGCACAGTGCAGATACCGATGCTGATGAATATGAAACGGAGGATGAGTTCGATGCAGACTGAGCTGACTGCGGCTCCGCATCTGAAAGAGGAGCAGCTCCGCTCCGAGGAGATCTACCGCGGCAGAATCCTTGATATTACCCGCGATACCGTGCTGCTGGAAAACGGCGCAGAGGCAACCCGTGAGGTTGTGCATCATCCGGGCGGCGCGTGTGTCGTGCCGCTGACCGAGGACGGTCAGGTTCTGATGGTACGGCAGTTTCGTTATCCGCACCGGCAGGTTACACTGGAAATTCCTGCGGGCAAGCTCGAATACGGCGAAAACCCGCTGGAATGCGCCGTGCGTGAGCTGAAAGAGGAGGTCGGCGGCGAGGCCGATCATCTCGAACCGCTCGGTGCGCTGCTTCCGACACCGGCCTATGACGAGGAGGTCATTTATATGTATCTCGCACGTCAGATCAGCAGCCGGAAAGCGCAGTCACTGGATGAGGATGAATTTCTGGATGTGATCCGGATGCCGCTGGACGAAGCTGTGCAGATGGTCATGGATGACCGCATCCGCGATGCAAAAACACAGATCGCACTGCTGAAAACTGCGTTTCTGCTGGAACACGGACAGAATACGGCAACATAACAAAACAAACCGGCGTGAATGCTCACGCCGGCCTTCCGGAAAAAGCGGTTTTGATTCAGATTTCATCTGCGGATGCTTCTGCATCGGCAGCAGGTTCAGCAGCCGGAGCTTCCTCAGCCGCAGAAAGCTCAGCCTCTGCCTGCATCAGTGCAAGCTGCTCCTGATAAGCATTGAGGATCTGCGTTTCCAGATAGTCACGGGCACCCGCCGAGATCGGATGCACAATATCGCGGAAGATTCCGCCCTCATCCTTGCGGCTCGGCATTGCGACAAACAATCTGTTTTCACCTTGTACGACTTTGATATCGTGTACCGCAAGCATCTGATCCAAAGTGATGGATACGATCGCACGCAGCCGTCCGTCTGTCATCATTTTGCGAATCTTTAAATCTGTAATTTCCATAAAGTAACCATTCCTTCCTGTATGACGAAATTGCAATGATGTTGCAGATTTATGATACAGAACCGACTGCTCAAGGATCACGAAAGCCGCCGTCCGTGCAGCAAGCGGTACTGTTACAAATACATCATAGCATAATTATGTGTTAATTGTGTGAATGTTTTATGTCAATATACGTTGCGAAATGTATATTTGCAAAAAAATATGTGTATATTTCCGGCTTTATGCAAAATTAAATCCTTTTCCGTGTATTTATACGCGGTTTGATTATCTCAAACGAAAGGAACGTTTTTATGAGCTCGATTCTCGAAGGCAAGAAGCATATCCACATGATCGGCATTGGCGGCAGCGGGATGTATCCGCTGGCACAGGTGCTCCACGCAAAGGGCTATTATCTTTCCGGCTCGGATAACAATGAGACCGATACCCTCGCGGCTGTCCGCGCACTGGGCATTCCTGTGACGCTCGGGCAGGCAGCAGAGAATATCGCAGGCGCAGATCTTGTTGTTTATTCCGCCGCGATTGCGGAGAATAATCCGGAACGTGCCGCGGCAGCAGCCTCCGGCGTGGAAATGATGGAGCGCAGCGAGCTTCTGGGGCTGGTGTCCGAATGGTATTCGGATGCTGTCTGCATCGCGGGCACCCACGGCAAAACAACCACAACCTCCATGCTGGCGCAGATTCTCTTTACCGCCGGTATTGATCTTTCGGCCGTCATCGGCGGAAAGCTGCCTGCGATCGGCGGCAGCGGCAGAGCCGGCAGCAGTGAGGTGTTTGTCTGTGAGGCGTGTGAATATGTTGATACCTTCCTGCATCTTTCACCGGATATTGCCGTGATTCTCAATATTGACGAGGATCATATGGAATATTTCAAGACACTGGAAAACCTCAAGGCATCCTTTACGAAGTTTGCGCAGAAATCCAGCCGTTATGTACTCTATAACGGCGATGATGTCAACTCCTGCGAGGCGATGGCGGCCGTCACCGGAAAGACCATGCTGCGCTTCGGCACCGGCGCGGACTGCGAATGGCGCGTGAGCGACATTTCCCACACTGCGCAGCAGACTACGACATTCAAGGTCTGGCATAACGGCGAATGCCTCGGTATGGCAACACTGCAAATCCCCGGTATGCATAATGTCATCAATGCACTGGCGGCCATTGCCTCTGCACACCTTGTCGGACTGAATTTTGCGCAGTGTCAGGCTGGCCTGCTTGCGTTCCACGGCGCCAAGCGCCGCTTTGATGTCCATGCACACTGCGGCGGGATTACCGTTGCGGACGACTACGGGCATCATCCCGCTGAAATCGCCGCAACACTGAAAGCGGCAAAGGCAATGCCCTACCGCCGTGTCATCGCCGTGCATCAGCCCTTTACCTATTCCCGCACGGAGCGCCTGCTCGACGATTTTGCCGCTGCACTGAAGATCGCGGATATTGTCGCGCTGACCGACATCATGGGCGGCAGAGAAACAAATACCCGCGGCGTATTCACAAGAATGCTGGCGGAAAAGATCCCGAACTGCATCTGGTTCCCGCAGGATGAGACAGAACCGGAAAACGATCAGCGCAAATACCGCAACTTCGATGATGTCTGCGACGCTGTTTGCAGAATCGCGGAGCCGGGTGATCTGATTATCACGCTGGGCTGCGGGGATGTGAATAAGCTGTCCAAGCTGATTGCGGATACCCTGCAATCACGCGAGCATCTATAAAAGGAAGGATGGATCTTTATGCTGAATGATAAGGCCAAAGAGGTTTACCGCTATATACGGGAACGTCTTGACAACGGCTATGCGCCGACTGTCCGTGAGGTCTGTGCGGCTCTGAACATGAAATCCACTTCCACTGCGCATCATTATATGAACCTGCTCGTGGAGGAAGGGCTGCTTGACAAAATGGACAACAGAAACCGTGCGATCCGGCTGCACGGCAATGCCAGCAGAACCGTCCCGCTGGTCGGCACAGTTACGGCCGGTCAGCCGATCACGGCAGTCGAGAACATCGAGGATCAGCTCAGCTTTGTACCGGACAGGAACTATTCCGGCGATCTCTTTGCGCTGCGCATCCGCGGCGAAAGCATGATTAACGCCGGTATCCTGAACGGCGATATTGTCATCGTCGAGCAGTGCGAAACTGTTGAAAACGGTGAGATTGCCGTCGTGCTCGTCAACGATGACGAGGCAACCGTCAAGCGCTTTTACAAAGAAGACGGCCGCTATCGGCTGCAGCCGGAAAATGACACAATGGAACCGATCTATACAGAAGAAGCCGCCGTGCTCGGCAGAGTCGTTGCACTGGTACGGTATCTCGATCAATAAAAGAAAGGAAGAAACGAAATTATGATGAATCGGGTCAAGGTCGTCCTCTGCGGCAAGGAGTATGTTCTGCAAACGGAGGACGCACCGAGCTATGTCTATCAGCTTGCAAAAAATCTGGAAAAGCGGATCTCCGACATTACGGAGAATAATCCGCGTGTTTCCGCGCATTCTGCCGTGATGATGGTCGCACTTTCGACAATGGACGAGCTGACCAAGGCCAATAACAGCGTTGAGGTCATCCGTTCACAGGTCAAGGAGTATGTCGATGAGGCGGGCAAGGCTCGTCTGGAGCGTGATGCTGCACTGCGCGAGATCGACGTACTGAAGGCGAAGATCGAGCAGCTTGAAAATCTCAATAAGCTGAAATCGCTCAAGGAAAGCATCCAGAATGACGAACACGGCAGCAAACTCAAAAAGCAGGATGCGGCAGCCGAAGCGCCGGCAGATGAACCGGACGGCGAAACACAGCTCCGCTTTTCCAACGAAGAATGAGCCGGACACAAAAAACGGAATTGCTTGCGCCTGCCGGAAGCACTGAGGCACTGACTGCGGCTCTGCGCTGCGGCGCAGATGCGGTTTATGTCGGTGCGCGGCAGTTTTCGGCGCGCGCGAATGCGGAAAACTTTGATGCAGCAGGACTCACTGCCGCAGCAGCGCTCTGCCATTTGTACGGCGCAAAGCTGTTTCTCGCGGTCAATACACTGCTGTTTGATCCGGAATTCTCTGCGCTGGATACGCTGCTGCAAACGGCGGCGGAAGCCGGTGCGGACGGCTGTATTGTGCAGGATACGGGCGTTGCGGCTTATATTGCCCAGCGCCTGCCGACACTGCGTCTGCACGCCTCAACCCAGATGACTGTCCATTCGCCCGCCGGCGTTCGCTTTGCAAAGCAGGCGGGCTTTTGTCGTGTCGTGGCGGCACGCGAGCTTTCCGCCGTACAGCTCAGAGCACTCTGTGCAGAAGCGGCAAACTGCGGCATGGAGGTCGAGGCTTTTGTCCACGGCGCACATTGTATGTCGGTATCGGGACAATGCTGGATGTCCGCTGCAATGGGCGGGCGCAGCGCGAACCGCGGATGCTGTGCGCAGCCTTGCAGACTGCCGTTTTCGGCCGATCCTGCGCAAAAAAATGTATGTGCGCTCTCGCTGAAGGATATGTCGCTTGTGCAGCATCTTTCGGAAATTACCGAGATCGGGGTGCTGTCGCTGAAAATTGAGGGGCGCATGAAGCGGCCGGAATATGTTGCTGCCGCCGTGACCGCCTGCCGCAGAGCACTGGATGGCCGGCAGCCCGATTTGCAGGAGCTGCGGGCGGTTTTCTCGCGCAGCGGCTTCACGGACGGCTATTTTACCGGTCAGCGGCAGGAAATGTTCGGCACGCGGCAAAAAGAGGATGTCACAGCTGCGCAGGATGTGCTTGCCGGACTGCGGGAAAAATACCGCAGGCCGCGCAAGGCAGGCGTACTGGATGCGCATTTTTCGCTGCATTCGGGACAGCCTGCCGCACTGACCGTCACGGACGGCGCAAGGACTGTCACCGTCACGGGAGAGGCGCCGCAGACTGCACGCAGCCGCCCGACTGATCTGCCGGTACTGCAAAAGCAATTTGAAAAGCTCGGTGATACAATCTATGAGGCGGGCGCTGTCACGGCAGACTGCGATACGGACATCATGCTGCCGGCATCGGCACTGAATGCACTGCGCCGCGATGCAGCCGCTGCAATGGATGCAGTGCGGATCCGTGACAACACGCCGCAGCATTTGCTTTCACCCGTGCCTGCATTACCGGAATCACCGCAGAATCTGCCGGCCGCACCGCGGTTCCGGCTGGAAATCCGGCATCCGGAGCAGCTTTCGCAGCTCGGCGGTCTTGCCGGTGAACTCGATGCGCTGCTGCTGCCGCTGCAATATGCAAAGGCATATCCTTCCTTCGGGGCTGCGGTTCCGCAGGAACGCGTATTCCTGCTGCCGCCGCGGTTTCATTTGGATGAAACAGAAATCATTTCCATGCTGCGCGAAGCAAAAACAGCAGGCTTTTCACATCTCGGATGCCGGCACGCTGCGGATGCACAGCTCGGCAGAGAGCTTGGCTTCACGCTGCACGGCATGACAGGACTGCACATCACTAATGCATATGCGGCGAAATTCTGGGCGGAATTCGGCCTTGCGGATGCGCTTTGTTCTCCGGAGACACCGCGGATGCCTGCGCAGCTTCTCCCGCTGGGCATTTTTGCCTACGGCAGACTGCCGCTGATGCTGACGCGAAACTGTCCGCTCAGGGAACAGGCCGGCTGCGGAAGCTGCCGCCATCTGCTTTATGACCGCAAGGGTGTGCCGCTCTATACGGACTGCACGCGCATCCTTGAAAAGCCGGATTATGCGGAAATCTTCAATGCGGTTCCGGTCTGGCTTGCGGACAGGCCGCAGGTCTTGCAGGAGGCTGCCTTTTCGCTGCTTTCCATGACGGAGGAACCGGCCGAACAGGTAAAGACAGTGCTGGAAGCGTATGTTTCCGGAAAGACGGATTTTGCACCGCCGAAATATACACGCGGGCTGCATATCGTTTAGCAGATGCTCTGTGCCGATAATCCGGTTTGCGGAGCGGATAGGCTTTTTCGGCAAAAATATGCAAAAAAAACGGGGAGGAAAAACGTTCGGTTTTCCCTCCCCTTTTGGTTTATACGGTTTTTACGGCAAACTGCGTTGCGATTTTCTTTTTGGACTGCGGCGGTGTATAAACCCATTCATCCATATGATCTCCTGTGAAGAAATAATGCAGCGGCGGCGGCGCACAGCATTCGTCAAACACATCTACAATTGCGAGCTTGACTTTCATCCGCTCCGGCACGATGCTCTTGATAAATACGCTCGCGTGCTGTCCTGCATGAACATCCGGCCGCAAATCGGCAAGTCCTGCAAGATTCGGTGCCAGCTCAATGAATATGCCGTATTCTTCGACCGAGCGCACGATGCCCGCAACGGTCTCTCCCGCCGTGAAGCAGGCGGCATTCTCCGCCCATGTACCGAGCAGCTCCTTGTGCGTGAGCAGAACGCGGCCGTTCTCGAAGCCCTTGACCATGACACGGATCTCATCTCCGACACGGAACCGGTCAGCAGGATGCGAAATGCGCGAAACTGAGATCGCATCAATCGGTATGAGCGACGGCACGCCGCAGCCGATGTCCACAAAGCAGCCGAACGGCGCCAGATGCGTCACACGCGCCGGAATGACATCTCCCGCACGCAGTCGGCTGATATATGCAGCACGGCACTGCTCCTGCTGGATTCTGCGCGAAAGAATGGCGCAGGGCTTGCCTTCGTCATCGTGTTCAATGCGCAGAACGGAAAAACAGACCGGCTTATTAACCCGCGAAATCAGCGCGATATCGCGGGTTGTGCCTTCGCTGATGCCGAGTGCGCCCTCCGCACGCGGAATCAGTCCGCGCATACACGGAAGCGCAACGTGCAGATTGTGTGCGCCGTCACAGACGCTGACTCGCGCTTCCAGCCGCCGGCCGGTTGCGATGGCTTCACGGAGTCCTGCCTCCGAGCTGATGGATGCCGTATTCTGCGGCGTTTCGAGGAAACTGCCTTCCGGCAAAAAGCATGATTGCTGTTCCATTTCGACCTCCAGATTCTTTTGTTCAGATTCGGATTTTTCCGCAGCATTGCGCTGCGGTCCCGTATCTATTGTACGCAAATGCCGTGTAGAGAAAGCGCGAATTTTCTGAAAGCACCGGAATAATTCTGCGGCCGCTGTCGAAAAAACAAAAAAGCCGTGCAGGCTGCACATTTGTCTTTCTGCGGCGGACAGTATTTGTCAAATTGAAAAATAAGAAAAATAAAGCATCTGCGAGGAAAAGCGCTCTCCGACTGCTTCCGGTTGATAGAAAGCAACGAAAAAATGTCTGAATTGTTGTGCACTTTTCACCTTGATTTTTCCCGCATTCTATAGTATAATACATAATTGATACATAATGTATCAGAGTTTGGCGGATATGCTGCGTTTTTCGGGTGCGGCAGTAATCCGCTTTTTCCCTGCGGCATCCGATCAGAATCAGTTTCGATCATTCTCAAAATTTCAAAAAGGAGGATACGATTCATATGGCAAAAAAAATCGCAACAATTCCCTTTACCGGAACCGCGGAGCAGGAGCAGGAGCTTCGTGCAACCATTGACGCACTGCGTGAAGATCCGGGATGTCTGATGCCGATTATGCAAAAGGCTCAGGAAATCTACGGCTACCTTCCGATCGAGGTGCAGACCATCATTGCGGAGGAGCTGAATATCCCGCTTGAAAAAGTGTTCGGTGTCGCCACGTTCTATGCACAGTTCACCATGTCCCCGAAGGGCAAATACCGCATTTCCGTCTGTCTCGGCACAGCCTGCTATGTCAAAGGCTCCGGCATCGTGATGGAAAAGCTGGAGGAAGCACTCGGCATCGAAAGCGGCGAGATCACGCAGGACGGCAAGTTCTCTCTCGATGACTGCCGCTGCGTCGGTGCCTGCGGTCTGGCTCCTGTCGTGACAATCAACGATGATGTTTACGGCAGACTGACCGGCGACCTGAAAGAGGTTCAGGATATTCTCGCAAAATATGCCGATTGATTCGGACAGAACAGGAGGTTTACTATGAAGACTTTGCAGGAGCTGACTGCAATCAAGGATCAGATGCGCAAGGAAATGGCAATTCGTCTCGGCAAAGAGGCGGACAGCGCAAAGTACGAAAAGCACGTCCTCATGTGCGGCGGTACCGGATGTACCTCGTCCGGTTCCATGAAGATCGCTGACGAGCTGGAAAGACAACTGAAGGAAAAGGGCATTCAGGATAAGGTGTTTGTCGTCCGGACAGGCTGCTTCGGCCTTTGTGAGCGCGGCCCGATCATGATCGTATATCCGGAAGGCGCTTTCTATACCCATGTGAAAATGGAAATGGTTACCGAGATCGTGGACGAGCATCTGATCGGCGGCAAGCCGGTCAAGAAGTATCTCTACGATGAAACCGTGACCGAGGGCTCTGATGATATTAAGTCCCTCGCAGAAACAACATTCTATGCAAAGCAGCACCGTGTTGCACTCCGCAACTGCGGTCTGATCGACCCTGAGAATATCAATGAGTACATCGGCAGACACGGCTATCAGGCACTGAACAAGGTGCTGACTTCCATGACGCCGGATGAGGTCATTCAGGAAATCTCTGATTCCGGACTCCGCGGCAGAGGCGGCGGCGGATTCCCGACCGGTACAAAATGGAAGCTCGCCCGCACGATCGTGCCGGATGCCGACATCAAGTATGTCTGCTGCAACGCCGATGAGGGTGACCCCGGTGCATTTATGGACCGCTCCGTTCTGGAAGGTGACCCGCACGTTGTGCTCGAGGCTATGACCATCGCAGGCTATGCGATCGGCGCTTCTCAGGGCTATATTTATGTCCGTGCAGAGTATCCGATCGCAGTTGAGAGACTGCGCATTGCAATCAAGCAGGCAAGAGAAGCAGGTATGCTCGGCGATGACATCTTCGGCACCGGCTTCAAGTTCGATATCGACCTCCGCCTCGGTGCAGGCGCATTCGTCTGCGGCGAGGAGACTGCTCTGATGACCTCCATTGAGGGCAACCGCGGTGAGCCGCGTCCGCGTCCGCCGTTCCCGGCTGAAAAAGGCCTCTATCAGAAGCCGACAATCCTCAATAACGTTGAGACCTATGCGAACGTCCCGCAGATCATCCTCAAGGGTGCAAAGTGGTATGCTTCGATGGGTAAGGATAACTCCAAGGGTACTAAGGTCTTTGCACTCGGCGGCAAGATCAAGAACACCGGCCTCGTTGAGGTTCCGATGGGCACCACGCTCCGCGAGATCATCGAGGAGATCGGCGGCGGCATCCCGAACGGCAAGAAGTTCAAGGCTGCACAGGCCGGCGGTCCTTCCGGCGGATGTATTCCGGCAGAGCACTATGATGTCAATGTCGATTACGACAGCCTCGCTAAGATCGGCTGCATGATCGGTTCCGGCGGTCTCATCGTTCTCGATGAGGATAACTGCATGGTCGATATTGCAAAGTTCTTCCTCCAGTTTACAATGGATGAATCCTG
>JAFYBM010000241.1 GCA_017540225.1 Oscillospiraceae bacterium
CGGTGTGGATACAGAGCAGTATCTGACGGAACTGTTCTCGCAGCCTGTCGGGACGATTAGCTTGCCATTTAATACTTGATACTCAAACAGACCCACCTTCGAGGTGAGTCTGTTTCTTTGATAGCATATTCTGACGCTTACGTTTTTAGGTGATGTTATTATTGTATCAGAATTCGTTTCAACAAGGTCAGATCCACAGCATTGAGTTTTTCGTCCGCATTCATATCTGCGATTGCTGCCTGCTCGGCATTCAGTGTTTTTTCTGTCAGGAGATGCTTTTGCAGCATTACAACATCAGTATGATCGCAGACGCCATCTGCGTTGATGTCACCAATGACGGGTTCCAACTGTTTCGGCTTGACTGCGACCGCATAATTGACACAGCCGGAACTCTGCCCATTTGAACCAAGAATGACGTTCTCACCGGCAGCAACCGTTTTTGCATAGACGACGAATACTACATCGGCGCTGTTGCCGAAGGTCAGGTCGGTCTTTTCGTAGTCGCTGAGCCATGCGGAAAGATTTTCCACGCGGGAATCCACCCCGACATATATCGTACAGCTTTCAGAAACGGTAAACACAGCCTGATCACCAGTGAGCGTTTTAGCATCACAGGCGGTGCGGATATACTCCGCACCTTGCAGTGCCGCCGGAACATTCGTGTATGTCACCGCACGGTCGCCGAACATCAATGCACCGTCCGCAAGATTCTCTGCAATCGCCCACTGATCGGCGTGCTCAGTGTCCAGACGGTCAAAATCCTGAATCACCCCGCCCTGAAGCAGATCAAATTTCACCTGCATTGTCCATTTCTGGGAGGAGTTTCCGGTGTTCAGCCATTGTATCACATCAGCGCCCGATTCCTTGGAATCAGCAACCACACCGAAGCAGGATGCATCGCCGGAGGACTTTGTCACGATTGTATATGAGCCGTCACCGTTGTCAAGAAACTTGAACTTCCGTGCATCGGATTCGTCATTTGACCAGAGCGCAATGCTGTTTCCGTTGTCCGCATTGCCGTAGGGCAGGTCAATGCAGAATGTGTCATTATCCGCAGAATAGATGTAATAATATCCGTTGCCCGCATCGGCGAGCTTCCAGAGCGCATATTGTACGCCGTCGCCCTGCTGCACATTCACGCCGCTTGCGGGCGATTCCGCAGCTTCAAGATACAGTCCGCTGTTGACATTCTGTATGCGGTAATTGCAGTCCGTTCGCATCTCGGCACCTGTGCGGACATTGAATGAAACATGGCGCAGGAACGGGCTGTCATACTTCGTCGAAATCCACGAAGCAAATGTGCTGTTTGTGATATACTGCATATTCGCAGCGCTGGTCTGATCGCCGGAATACTTTGTGCAGAACGCCTTGGAATCGGTGTTTTTTGTGTTGTAGGCGTCGAGCATGGAATAGCCGTAATTGCTCTTGTTCGGATACCAGGAGGAGGTTTTCTTCGGCGTAAAGCTGATTTTTGAAGGCGTGCTGTTCAGCGCCTCACTAAGGCAGGAATTGCTGTCGCGGCAGGGGTCTGTGCCGCTGCCCATCATCAATGCCTGCGAGAGCGTGTAGCCGTTGAAATAGTTGTTTTCGGAGACCATATCCGAGCCGTCTCCGCCGATGATGCCGCTTGTCGCAGAACCGTTGCTGCCCTTGCCGTAGGCGGAATAATAATTATTGTAAATGTGCGCGGAGCCGTTGCCGAGCTGCGGACAGCGACGTACATTCTGATCCCACCAGTTGAAAAGAAGCGTTGTGCGGTCGCGGGTCAACTCTTTATTTTGCGTGCCGTATGCGACTGTCCAATAGCGGTTTTTCATGTGGCAGTAAGAGATTGTCACATAGTCCGGCGAGCGGTCAAGGTCTTTTTTGTCCATATAGGTTTCATACGGCGTGTTGATCCAGATAAACTTGCCGACCTCGTCCTGTCCGTTGCCAGTGCGGTCATAGGAAAGCTGAGATTCAAAATAGATGTGGTCGATCCAGATCTGACGGGACGACCAGATCGTGATGAGAATGCGGTTCGGCACATTTTTCGCAATCTTTTTCAGATTCTGAATGACGATATTGTCCGATGGCTCATCGCCCTCTGTTCCGTATTCATTGTTCGTGCGAAAATAGCTGTCGTAGATCGTATGCGAACCGTAGCAGCCGACCAGTGTTTTGTTGTCGCGGATGCGGGTATGGGATTTCTTCTGCATATCAATATTCCCGGTGACAACGATCGTTTTCGGCTCGGTTGTTTTGAGCTGCGCTTCCAGATCATCCGCCGTGGAAACAAAGACAGTTTCACCAAGCAGACCGCCGATCGTGCAGGCTTTCTCGCCGGAAGGTGTCATTGCATTGGCTGCCCAGCCCTCGCAGCCGTCAAGATTCAATTTGTACTGCTGATAGGTGTCGCCCTTATATGCCGCAAGCGAGAAGCCGGAGGATTCCGAAAAGCTCAGTGCCTTTGTGCTGTCGGCGTTGCTTGTGATTTTGTAATATAGGTAATAGCCGTCAAAGTCCTTTTTCACGCCTTCGATCTTCCAGCGCTGACTCACATCGTCTATATCTTTGGAGAGACTCACACCGGAGCCGTTTGCTGTCAAAATCAATCCAGAATCTGCTGAAACAATCTCGTATACGCCGTCTGAAATCCAGTTTAGTGACCATTTCTCGGCATTCGTTCCGTTCTGAGCATCGGGAATGAGCTGCATCGCAGATGCGTTGATATTGGCATCGGTGTCTGCCATTCCGAGCCGGAAATACTGTACCGGATAGGAAACGGCTGCAACTGCGGACAGCGGGTGCGGTGCCGCAGACAGTACGGTTGATACCGCCATGTATACGGCAAGAAATCGTGCTCTTTTTTTCATTTTCATATTCTTTTCCCCCATTTTTCTGATCCTGCGCTTTTTGCATTTTGTTTTCAGGTGACAAATGTATGCCTATTATTAGTATAGCACCGGAATCGGTTGTATTCAATGACATGGTGTATACAAAACCTTGCAATTTGTCATGTGCCGCGAGAAATTGCGGATGATCCCGGCACAGCTTTGTGAAGCCAGAGCACGATACATCACTTCAAATGCAGTGGAGCAGGAAACCGAAGACTTTTTTCTGTGCTCAAAATGCAAGGTTCTGTCCGCGAATTGCTATTGAAGATTCGGATACAGTATGCTATATTGATGGTGGGGAAACCTGAAATATAAAAGGGGGATTATTTATGAAATCAGGCAGAATCATCGCAGCGGTTGCTGCAATGGCAGTGATGCTGAACAGCGCAGTCATGACGAACACAAACAATGCGCCGCAAAAGCTGACCATATCAGCAGCCGCATTTGACACTGGCTCCCGTATCCGCGTGGACATCAACAAGAACGACGGGCGCAAGGCGTCCTATTCCAAAAATGCGAACAACTGGCTGCTGACAGAGGGCACATCCGATTCGTACACGGTCGGCGGCGTGACATTTAAGCTTTCAAACGGCGGTTCCGTCGGCGGCAATGTGACCGGCGCGAACAATAAGAAATTGCAGCTGCAAAGCGGCGTCTATCCGCGCATGACGATGGACGGCGCGAAGATTAAGGACGGTGACAACGGCGGCATATTAAAGCTCGAAATCAGCGGATTGTCAAACGGCGCGCATTCTTTGCAGATGTGGCACTGCAATACGGACGGCTATGCCAACAGCAAGCTGAGCATTTCGGTCAACGGGAAAAAGGTGCTGACCGGTATAAATTGCCCGACCAACGTTACGGACGAAAATGCTGCGGGTATCTCCTATGTCACATGGACAGGCAGCAGTGTGACCATTCTTATCACGCCGGAGGGCGGCGGCAAAATGGATGTTGCATGGCTCAACGGCTTTGAGCTGGATGGCAGTGATCCGGTGAACTGCGTATCCAAAATGTCTCCTGCCGATCAGGAAACGCATCTCAATATCGCGGACGGGTTATCGTGGACGGCCGGCAAAAACGCGCAGTCGCATGATGTCTACATCGGCACCAGCTATGATGCTGTTTTTACTGCCAATCACAATTCTGCGGAGTTCAAGGGCAATCAGACTGGTACGAAATATGCGCTCGACAACACTTATTCTTCGATACCGACCTACTACTGGCGAGTCGATGAGATCAGTGCCAACGGCACAGTCAGAGGTGCGGTGTATTCCTTCCATGTGAACCGTCTTGCATTCCCTACCGCCGAGGGATACGGACGCTGGGCAAGAGGCGGCAGGGGCGGTTATGTCTACCATGTCACCAACCTGAATGATTCCGGTGAGGGTTCATTGCGGTATGGTCTGGAAACGCTCAAAGGCGCACGAACCGTTGTGTTCGATGTCGGCGGCGTGATTCCGCTGAAATCGGTGCTGTGTATTCCAGATGACGGCGGCGATGTATATGTCGCGGGACAAACTGCACCCGGCGACGGCATCACGCTCATCAATTACACATTTGGCGCAATGGGCGCTGAGGATGTCATCATCCGCGATGTGCGCACGCGCGTCGGAGATGTTTCCGGAAAGTCGATGGGCGGCATGGGCATTTCCTCCTGCAACAATACCATCATTGACCATTGTTCCATTTCGTGGGCAACGGACGAAGGACTTTCCACGCGCAGTGCATCGAATATCACATTTCAGTGGAATATTATCGGTGAATCACTGCACGATTCCGTGCATTACGACGCGGACGGGCGAGAAGGCACCGAAACGCACTCCTTTGCGGCGTCCATCGGCGGCTATGTCGGCTCGTTCCACCACAATCTGCTGATCGACTGCACCGGACGAAATTGGTCGCTCGCGGGCGCCATGGAGCAGGACGGCGTGACCTATGGCGGCGCACTGGACATCCGGAACAATGTTGTCTACAACTGGCGCGACCGCACCACGGACGGCGGTGCAAGATTCGTGCAGTTTGTGAACAATTATTATAAGGCGGGCGCGGTCTCGAATACCTCGCTGCATCTGGTTTCAGTGGACGGCAACGAGCTGAACACCGGCGATATGCAGAAGCTCTATGCATCCGGAAACATGAAAGTCGCGCAGAACGGCTCTGTGCTGATTGCGGCAGATTCTGATGAATGGGCGAGCGGAAAGGCGAAATCCGGCGGCAAGAATTCTACAAATGACACCGTGCGCAGCAATACGCCGTGGTTTGAATCCTATGTCAATACGCAGAGCGCGGAGAATGCGTACAAATCGGTTGTTGCAAATGCCGGCGCAACTGCCCCGAAATGGGATTATATCGACAGCCGCTATATCAAAGAGGTCACGAACGGCACATATACCTATACCGGCTCCAAGCAGAAACTCAAAGGTATTATTGACTCTCAAAACGATGCGGGCGGCTATCCCAACAGCAGCAATTTCAAGGGCGGTACAGCACCCAAGGATTCCGACGGTGACGGAATGTCCGATGCATGGGAATCCGCGCATGGGCTGAATCCGAACGATGCCAAAGACGGCGCGGTCGTATCTCTTTCCGGTGACGATTACACCAATCTGGAAATGTACTTGAACGAACTGGCCGGCGATCCGGTAGAATACAACGGCGCGCCGATCACCTATGACCCTATCACGGGAAATCTTATCAGCGCGGAGATTTCGGATACCGCCTACTATGCCGCATGGGGCGTTGACAATGCTGCGTCGGCCGGTGATATGCTGTTCGGCGACAGAACCGCGGACAGATGCGCGATCACGGCGCTTCCGGCAAATCTCACGGGAGCAGAAATCCTGCTGACACCGTGTGATGCAAAAGCATCCCCTGCAAATCAGGCGGTTGTGACCGCTTTGCAGGATGTGACGCTCTATGTAGGAGTGGATTCCCGCGTGGAGAATATGCCGGCATGGCTCGCGGATTGGAATCAGACAAATCTGACGGTTCAGACCAGTAATGATGTGACATTCAATCTGTATTCCAAAACGCTGAAAGCGGGCGAAACAGTCACGCTCGGCGCAAACGGGCAGTCCGCAAACTGTATGAATTATATTGTCCTCGCATCCGCAGGCAGCATCATCGGCGATGTGAATCTTGACGGCAGTGTGACTGCAGCGGATGCACGCGAACTGCTCAAATTCCTGCTGACGGAGAAAGAACTGACCGCGGAACAGGCAGCACACGCCGACATCAACGGCGATAACAAACTGAATGCGATTGATCTCACACTACTGAAACGGCAGTTCAACAAATAAGCATTCCATTATAACAGAATCAAAGCAGCCCTCATCTTCCCTCGGTGAGGGCTGCTTTATTTGCATTTTCTGATGCCGTGCTTCGTGCCATGCAGCCTGCATAAATCAAGGCATCTGAAATTTATCTCTCCAAAACCTTGCATTTTTAGTACTGACATGGTATACTGAGTGCAGGGGGGATAGAAATGACACGCAAAAAGCACATCGGCATCATCATGGGGCGCATCTACAAAAAGCTGAACAAGCGGCTGCTGTCCGGCATTCTGGAACAGGCGCGGCTGCTCGGATACAGCACGATGATCTTTACATTGAACGAGGAATGCTACAACGAAAAGGTGAAATCCGGCGAAAAGAATCTGTTTCATGCGATCAGTTTTTCGCAGCTTGACGGCATTGTTTATGCGCCGTACACCTTTGCTTCGGGTGATTTTCAACGGTATATTGACCGCTTTTTGACAGAAAACTGCACGAAACCAGTTGTCCGCATCGGCATCGAGGAGGACAAGGGCATTCCGGTCTGGTATGACGACAAAGGCGAAATGGCAGAGATCACGCTGCATCTGATCTACGGCCACGGCTGCCGGAATCTGCTGTGCCTGACCGGTCCTGCGGAGAATGCCGTTGCACTGAGCAGAGCCGCAGGGTACACAGAGGCAATGCAGTCCGCGGGGCTGCCGGTCAGCGAGGATGCTATAATATACGGCGATTTCTGGATTCATACCGCGCAGAAACTGGCGGATGAATTTGCAGACGGTACAAGACCGATTCCGGATGCCGTTGTCTGCGCAAATGATAACATGGCAATCGCACTTTGCGACGCATTGACGGCGCATCACATTGCTGTGCCTGAGCAGATTCTCGTCACCGGCTATGACGGATTCACCGAGGCGCGGCTGCACGTTCCGGCAATCACGACCTATCATCCGTCGCAGGAAATGCTCGGCAGGCGGGCAATGTGCAGGCTGTTTGAAGCAATGACCGGAGAATCCATCGCACCCTGCAAAACAGAAAAAGGCATTTTCATGCGCCGCGAAAGCTGCGGCTGCAATTCGCAGAATGAAAACATCAGTTCGCAGGTTTACGATGAGATTATGGCAGAAGAGGGCATTCTCGATTGCTCTGTTTCAGCCGCTTTCTACGAAGCGGAAACACTGAACGCATTGATTCTCCGGATGTTTGAGATGCAGTATAAGTTCATGCATCCGAGCCGCTTTGATACAGAACGGCTGTATCTCTGTCTCTGCGATGACTGGGATTCCAGGATGCAGACGGACGGCGGCAGCGCATACCGCACCGCCGGCTACTCCGATACGATGTATCTGGTCGGCTCGGAGGGTAGTCGGATAACATTTCCGCAGGAGCAAATACTCCCCTCCTCCCTTGACAAAGAAAGCATCACCGCTGTATTTTTCCTGCCGGTTCATTTTCAGGATCAGTGCTTCGGGTATATCGCGCTGGAGGTCAACGACTGCATTGACGATTTCAACATGGATTATATCCGCTTCTGCCGCGAGGTGAACAACGCGCTGAAATTCCTGTGTACGCAGAATGAACTGAAACGCCTGCTCTATCGCGAAAAGCTCGCGCAGTCCAGAGATGATCTGACCGGTCTGTATCTGTTTGCAAACTGCAAGGATATGTGGAATGAAATACGTGATTCCGCCGCTGTGAACAAGGAGCAAATCTATCTGATCGCTGTATCGGCAGGCGGATTGCGGCAGATTGAAAATGCAGCCGGTTCGGTCGAAAGCGACCGGTATCTTGCGGCATTTGCGGAGGTTCTTGTAAGATGCTGCAACGGGAAAGAAAAAATCTTCAAGGTTGATCAGAAAAACTTTGTGATCATCGGCAGCAGTCATGAGCCGGCGAAAAGAACGCAGGATTATCTGCAACAGATCAAAGAAGTCGCATGGAACAAAAGCGTTGCGGAAGAAAAAAAGTACATGGTATATGCCAAAACGGAGACAAGTATTCTGCCCGTCGGTGCGTTGTTCAACGTAGATGCAGCAGAAACAGAAATACAGCAGATGCTCGATAAAATCAATGAAAGTACGCAAAACCAGATTTCGGAGTATCTGCATTACAGTGAACTGCTGGCGCTGCGCAGAGAGATTTTTCTGTATCCTGAAACGGACTGGAACGGCGATCTCTGCTGCAAACAGCTGAACATCAGCAAATCCTATTTTCATAAGATCTATACCAGAGTATTCGGTGTCACATTCATGCAGGATGTGCAGAAAAGCCGTCTGAACCGTGCGAAAAAGCTGCTGCTCACGACCTCATTGCTGCTGCCGGATATAGCAGAACAATGCGGCTACGATTATTATAATTTCATGCGCGTATTCAAAAAGGAGGAGGGCATGACCCCGACACAGTACCGAAAAACAAAGCAATAAAAGATCATATCAAACAAAACTCCGCCGTTTCTAGGTGGAGTTTTTCTGTGCAAAAAATGCAAGGTTCTGACTGCAAATTGCTATTGATGATCCGGATACAGTATGCTATATTGATAAAAGAAAATGGGCTGTACAAACGGCATCCCCTTCCCGTTTGTATTGCCGGTTTCAAACAAGAGAGAGCATGAATTGGGAGGAAAAGAAATGAAAAATGCGACAAAAAGATGCATTGCAATGGCTGCGGTTCTCGCAGTATCCGGTACAGGCATATCAGCGGCAACTCCGTCCGCAGTAGTTACTGCTGCATCTGCACCGATGGTCGAATATCTGAACCGCGGCATTTCAGCGGTCAATACCGGCTCCGGAATGCTCGTGAACTGGCGGTTTCTCGCCTCTGATCCGGATGATGCCGTGTTCAAATTATACCGCGACAATAACCTCATCTATACCTCGACTGAAAAGGCAAACGGCGCGTCTTGTTTTCTGGATGCGGGCGGCAGTGCAAACTCTGTATACAAAGTTGAGACATATAACGATGCTAAGCTGATTTCAAGCGAAACCTGCAATATTCAGTCATCCAACAGCTATTTTGATGTGAAACTGGACAAGCCCGCGAACGGCTCGGACGGCGGTTCCTATTCCCCGAATGATATGTCTGTCGGAGATGTGGACGGCGACGGACAGTATGAGCTGTTTGTGAAATGGGATCCCTCGACCTCGAAGGACAACTCCCAGAAGGGCAAGACCGATAAGGTCTATATTGACTGCTACCGCCTTGACGGCGCGAAACTCTGGCGCATTGATCTCGGCGTAAATATCCGCGCAGGTGCGCATTACACACAGTTCTATGTTGCAGACTTCGACCTCGACGGCAAATGCGAAATGACCTGTAAAACCTCTGACGGCACAGTAGACGGCACAGGCAAGGTCATCGGCGATGCGTCCAAGGTCTACCGCGACAGCAGCGGTCTGATCTATTCCGGCAATGAGTTCTATACGCTGTTTGACGGCGCGACCGGTGCAGCGCTCGATACGGTCAATTACGAGCCTGGACGCGGCGATCCCACAAAATGGGGCAAATCCTCCGACAAATACAACCGCGTGGAGCGCTACTGGGGCAGCGTCGCCTATCTGGACGGCGTGCATCCGAGCGTGATTACCGGACGCGGCTACTACGGCAGACTGACTGCAACGGCATACGCCGTGGAAAACAAAAAGCTGAAAAAGCTCTGGACATTTGACACCGGAACAAGCTCCTCGACACCCGGCTACGGCGACGGTAACCATAATTCTATGGTTGCGGATGTGGACGGCGACGGCAAACAGGAGATCATCACCGGCTCGACCTGCATTGATGACAACGGCAAACTGAAATGGAATACCAACACCGGACACGGCGACGCGCTTCATGTCGGTGATCTCGATCCGTCAAATCCCGGCATTGAAGTCTGGACTTGCCACGAGGACAGTCCCTACGGCGTTTCGCTGATTGATGCGGATACCGGAAAGACGATCTTCCGGCACAACGGTTCCGGCGACACCGGACGCTGCTGCGCGGATAATGTCTGGGCGGGCAACCCCGGTGCAGAGCTTTGGGGCAACGGAAACGAGGTCAACGATGTCAAGGGCAATACGCTGAACTGCCGCAGACCCGCGATCAATTTCCTGAGTTACTGGGACGGCGATCTGGAGCGCGAGATTCTGGACGGCTACACCGATTCTCCGGCAACTATTTCCAAAATGACCGGTGATGCAGGCAAAACCACGATCACAACGCTTCTTTCCACGGATGGCTATTATACCTGCAACACGACAAAAGGTACGCCCTGTCTTTCGGCAGACATTTTCGGCGACTGGCGCGAAGAGCTGATCGTCCGCAAGGCTGATGGCACGGGCATTCGCATCTATGCCACCACCTACGATACGGATTACCGCATACAATGCCTGATGCACGACACGCAGTACCGGATGCAGGTTTCGTCGCAGAATACGGCATACAATCAGCCGCCGCACACGAGCTTTTATCTCGGCTCCGATCAGCCGCTTCCGGCAAGACCGATTGCAGAGGTCAACGGTGGAGAGAGCATTCCGCCTGAACCGGTGACATATGACCCGATTTCCGGTAGCCTGATGACCGCAGAGATTCTTGATACTGTATACTACAACAGCTGGGGCTTTGATGATGCGGCAGCAGTCGGAGATGCCGTTTTCGGCGACAGAGGAACCGACCGATGCGCAATTTCGGCTTTGCCGGATAAGCTTGCCGGTGCTGAGATCATCCTTACGCCTTGTGATGCAAAAGCATCCTCGGTGAATCAGGCGGTTTTGACGGCTTTGAAGGATGTAACGCTCTATGTAGGAGTGGATTCCCGTGTGGAGAATGCTCCGGCATGGCTCGCGGACTGGAATCAGACAAATCAGACGATTCAGACCAGCAATGATGTGACATTCAATCTGTATACAAAAACACTGAATGCGGGTGATACGGTCACACTCGGCGCAAACGGTCAGAGCACCGGCTGCATGAATTATATTGTGTTGGCAGCAGCAGACAGAGACGCACTGATTGGTGATGTGAACCTTGACGGAACTGTAACTGCTGCGGATGCAGTTGAACTGCTCAAATTCCTGCTGACAGAAAAGGAACTGACCGCAGAACAGGCAGCGCAGGCTGACATCAACGGTGACAGAAAGCTGAATGCTGTTGACCTCACACTGCTGAAGCGTATGCTGATGCAGTAAAACAGAAAGAAAAGACGGCAGTATCAACGGCCCCTTCCCGTTTGAATTGCCGTTTTTTCAATATAAAGAGAATAGTTCGGGGAGGATAGCATGAAACACAAAAAAGCAATCTCAGCGCTGCTTGCAGCGGCACTGTGTCTGACAGGCATCAGCGCGCAGCCGTTCCGGCAAGAAGTCTCGGTCACGGCATCGGCAGTCAGCATTTCCGACCTGCCGGCAGATTTTCAGTATGCAACAGACTGGATCTGGACAAACCGCATTGAGCGGGAACAGTCCACTGCCCGCCGCAACACGATTTTCGATCAGGTCATCGCGGGAAAAGGCACGATCAATTATGTCGTGAAATGGCAGTCCTACCAGACAGTCACCTATGAACAGCGGCAGCAGTTTGAAACGATGCTCTCAACCTGCATCAATGCGTGGAATGACTGGCTTGCAGGCTATGAAAACTGGCCATATGACCATATTGACGTGAATGTCACGGGCTGGGCGGTCATCGACAAAAACTGTCTGCTCGATCTGCACGATAACGAGACAGTCTACACCGATACACGCTATTATGATGCGCAGTATGACACGACAAACGGCAGGGACACGATTCCCGACAAGGAGCCATATGCGCCATTGGAGTTGTCGCGTTTTGAGCATTTCACGGATACGAATTACGAATATCCGGGCGGACTTGATAAGCGCTTTGATATGTATATGTGGGCAACGCAGGGTTTTCCGGATATCGGCGGCTGCGGCGGAGACTGGGGACAGCGCCTTTCCGATACGGCATATCTCAGCATGATAAACGGCAGCGGCATTCATGTGCTGGAACACGAGATCGGGCACGGCTTCGGTATGACCGATTTCTACGGCGGCGAGGGCGAATCGGACGGCTTCCCACCCGGTGGGTTCCCCAGCGGCGAAAACTCGATCATGATGGCGGGCTCTGCTGCAAAAATCACGGATTTCGACGGCTGGATGCTCCGCTATATGTGGACAAAAATCAAGGATGAGCCGGGGCGCTTTGATCTGGCAAATGCTGCACCGGATCCCGTGGTTTCTGCTGTCACAGGCGATGTGGATGCGAACGGCGTTTTCGAGAAGCGCGATATTGAATTGCTGCGCGACTGGCTGATTGCCAAGCCGGAAACCGTGTTGAACGACTGGCAGGCGGGAGACCTTTTTGCCGATGGAATGCTGGATGCGCGTGACTTGACCTTGCTCAAGCGACTGATGTTTGCAGATGAAGCAGAACCGGTACAGCCGGAAACCCGTCTGCTGACAGCTCTGCATTCATCGCGGCGAATATGGCAAAGCACGGCGCCTCTCTGCCGACACAAGGCGCAGCGCGGCTTGTCGTGTTCTATGTGGATTTCCCGGACTGCAAATATGACTATGCACCAAGCGCTGAAGAATTGCAGCGGATCACATTCGGCGCGGCAAATGAAAACAGTGCGTGCTATCCATTTGAGAGCGTTTCTGCATTCTACAGCAGAGCATCGAAAGGCAGTATGCATCTGGACGGGCAGGTGTTCCGTTATACGACCAAAGAAAATCAGTCTGTCTACGATAAAAACAAGGTGAAGATTGCGGAGGAATGCTACGACGCATTCAAGGAAAAGGTTGATTTTTCGCAGTTTGACGGCAACGGCGACGGCAAAATTGACGCAACACTGTTCACCGTTCCGACGAAAGCCGGCGATACAGATTGGTGGCCGTGTGCAGGTGCATTCGGTGATCCGGAATATCGCGTGGACGGCGTCGGTGTCGGGCATATCATTACCGGCAATACACAGGTGGAATCCACGGGGAATTATGTCAATTACATCAGCTCCTACTGCCACGAACTCGGCCACTGTACCGGTCTGCCGGACTATTATCTGTTCACTACCGATGACAGCGAGGGTATGCACGGCACAGCCGGCATTGAGCTGATGGACACGGATGCAGGTTCGGATTTCGGTGCGTTTTCCAAGCTCATTGAGGGATGGTTCCGGCAGGATCAGGTGCAGGTTTACGACGCATCGCAGGGAGAACAGTCCTTCACACTCTACAATGCGCAGACCGATGCCGGCAACTGCGTTATCATTCCGAACGGGCAGCTCGCCAATGATTATTTCTCCGAATATTTCATTATCGAATATGCGACAAATGACGGCAACAACAACGGTGTCGGCAAGAATGCGGCATGGTGGGTGACACCGGGCGAGAGTGTCCGTGTGTATCACATTGATGCAACAACGGAATACGGCTGGAATACCTATTTCCGCTATGCAAGCGGCAGCGAGTTCACGAATCAGGATACCGGCAGACGGCTCATCCGCATCATTGACGATACCGACAAGGATAATTTCTATCATGCCGGTGATGTGATCGACAGCAGCATTTCAGGCTTCAGATCAAGCGTGAGCCTTTCATCTGCCTCCACGACTGTCAGCACCAGAAGCGCCGGCTCGTTTCTGTTGTAGGAGATAAGCGGTGCACAGTCGTCATCGACCAGCACGCCGCAGACCTGGGGGAGCATATCCTCGGTCAGAATGAACACGGATTCGTCCATCGGTGCGTCCTCATCATAATTGTCAGGCTCAAACACGCCTAGAATCTCATACGGGTTGAAATCCGGGCAGCTGTCGATGTAGCGCTGAAGGCTGTTCGCCTCGATGAAATACTTGTTGTTCGCGTCCTTGAGGACATGGAACGGGCGACCGCTCCAAAATGCTCTCTTGCAGATCTCGTTCATAAAGGGAAGGTTGTAGCCAAGCTTGCTTGCGGCTGCGTACATTGAAAGGAGCGTCAAAGTCATCTGTTTCATAGAAATCATCCTCCTGAAAGATATAGATCTTCATTTTCGTGTGCGAAATCTGACTGAAATCGCACACGACACCGGGTAAGTTTGATCTGAATTCCTGTTTACATTGGCATCACCCCCAGCAACAGGGCATAAAAATAGCCCGTAGTTTTTTGTTAAAAAAGACCGGGCTTATTGATTATTCAATTAAAAAAAGGAAAAAGCGAAGAAAAAGGAAAGAGGGTACTGAATCCCGCGAAATTCGCAAGGAGAATGTCACGAAATCGACGCATTTACACTGCTTTTGATTGAATGAGTAAGAGCCATGATACACCTGGTTGTGTGCAGTGTTTTTGCGGACTTTCGTGTGCATTCGTGTGCACGCGTGTGCGATTGGCTTGAAAAATACTTCAAAATACGGAAAAATTCTTCCGAAATCGGATATTTTTTCAATTCAAAACATAAGAAAAATGTCCTAGATGCTTGATTTTCACGCATCTAGGACATTTTACATCTGGCGGAGAAAGAGGGATTTGAACCCCAGAGAATTTCGTGAAATCATCGTAAATGCATGGTTTTCAATTTGAGAGGACTCGAAAATGGTTCCCGCGTGGGAACTCAGGACGATTGGAGACTAGATTTGAGACTATTCGAGTTTTTTTACGAGGGTGTACATCAGGTAGATTATAGCAGTTCCCACATGGGAACTCAGTTATCTCTGAACACATTAATCACCCAGGACTTCCTCAAAAAAGCCGTTGATTTTCTCATCGATATTTTTGCGTTCATCCGAAAAAGTATGCTGATATACAGTCTTTAATGTCGTATTGGTTGCCCATCCGCCACGCTCCATCGCGTACTTGTCGGGTACTCCCAGCATGAGCATGATCGAAGCATTCAAATGTCGCAGTTCATGAAATGTCAGATGAAATCCATTTGCTTCAGCCAATCTTCGAAGTCTATACTTAATCGTCTGATAAGACAGCTGAACAACAAAGTCATCATCTTTTTCGTGGGGAACGGCATCAATCATCTTCTGAATATAAGGCGGGACAACCAAACGTCGAGTGGAAGTGTAAGTTTTGTTTACATTACGAACAACATCCTTATCACCCAAGTTCAGTTTGCTACGCTGAATCGTCATAACGCCGTCTTTAATATCTCTGAACTGCAATCCACGTACTTCGCTCACACGAAGAGAAAGCCAGATAGCCAACATACATGGAAGCTCAATTTCAGTTCCACGAATCATCTTGAGCACCACATCAGCAGGCGGCAGTTCTTTAATGATTCGCTGTCTTGCCGGAAGAGTGACTTTGAATTCTGTATCAACTCCAAACATTCTCATTGCAGTAATCAGCAGATTCTTTGCTTCGGAAATGGATTTTGCACTTAAGGTGGCAGCATCCTCGTTAATTGCTCTCTGAAGTGTAATGCTGTCCAACTCTTCGATTTCAATATCCATGATGCTCTGAAAGCGATGTTTGAGGATGATCTCATAACCGTGGATAGTCGAGGGCGAGAGTACATTCCTTTTCAGTTCAATATAATCGCGCAGTACTCTAGCCACTGTATTCTTCCTAGGAAATAAATCCACGGGGATGACATATTCAGCTGCCATTTTTTCAGCTTCCCATCTTGTTGGAGCTGTAAAAGACTTTTTCCTCTTGACACCGTTCTCATCAGTTCCGAGAAAGAGCTGAACTCTCCAGTTACCGGAAGGCATTTGTTTTGCGTTTGCCATAGTATACTCCTTTTCAACAAAGGTATACACTACAACCCTCGTTATCAGTATACACCTTTTCTATAGAGTTGTAAAGAGGGTGTTGCCACTTTTGTGATTTAAAGCAAATCAAGCATTGCTTTCTATGCGGCGATCTATGAATAATGCTAGATCAGCAACAGTTCCTCCATACTCAAATTCATTTTTTCAAGAACGATTTGCACCTGTTTCATGGTCAGCGCAGAAGGATCTTGCCGATAATTATAAAGTGTTCTTGATGTTATTCCCAGAATTTGGCAGAGCTTGTCATCATTGATACGCTGTAAGTATTGTTGCCGGGTGATATTACTCCACACGATTACGGCAATAGACAAAGGTTGCGTTTTCTTTTTTACGGTCGCCATATTATCACCTCAAAAACAGCTCCCAGATACATTTGGCTCTTTCACAGAAAGACCGACAACCATTGCTGTGCCAGACGCATTGGGAACATTTTGCAAGTCGAGCTGTGTATCTATACATAGATTTGCCGTTAAGCTTCCAGACTCGACCTTTCTTGACCTGTTTATTGATATTCTGCATATTGCTCCTTTACAATGACATTATCCAGCGGCAATGCGGCACTGCCGCTGGATATTCAGTGTTTTATACTTCAGAGGGGATAATATCATCGAGATACTCTTTTCGGAGTCTAGTGACGATATAAATCTGTCCTTTTCCTGTCACCAGAGTTTTATATGAAAGCCGTCTTTCTCCGTGATCGGTGTAAGCGCCTTCACGGACTTCAAAATAGCCGCGCTCGATAAATTCCTGATATGGAATATTGTTTGCCATCAAAAC
>JAFYBM010000242.1 GCA_017540225.1 Oscillospiraceae bacterium
ACTGCGCTGATGATGAGATCCTGAATCATCTCAATATCGGATGCATCAACGACCTCCGGCTTCAGTTCAATTGCCTGAAGGGTCTTTTTGCCGGTCACGGTGACATTGACTGCGCCGCCGCCCGCAGATGCGGAGAAGGTGCGCTGCTCGATGTCTTCCTGAAGTGCAGTGATCTGATCCTGCATTTTGCGGGCCTGATGGATCATGGAGTTCATGTCCTGGCCGCCGCCCTGAAATTGCTTCGGTACTCTGGATTTCATAAGAATTCTCCTATCATATACATTTTTATTTATCTGATAAGCCGCAGAAGCGGCTGCATCATTCGGTTATAAGCCGGCATCCTCCTGCTCGGCCGTCTGGATGCCCTGCTCCTGTGCGCGCCGGAAGAGAAGGTCGGCGGGCGGAGCGGTCTGTTCGTTCTCGCTCTCGACATTTTTGTAGCGGAGCTGAAAGCGCCGGCCGAGCACCTGCTCTGCGGCATCCAGCAGCAAATTTGCATCAGTTGTCTTAAAAAGATACTTGAACATTGAATTGCGCACAATCATCAGGAGCTGATTTTTCTCCTCGTAGATATATGCATTGGAATTTTGCAGCAATCCTGCAACGGAAGGATTCATTTCATAGAACCGTTCCAGAACGGCCGCCCAGTTTTTCAGCGGCTGGAGCTGCTTGTCATCCGGTTTTGTCTCAATTTGCAGATTCTGTGCGGGAATTCCCCGTGCAGACACAGGCTGCTTTCGCTTCGGCGGCGGGAGCTGCTGCGGTGCGGCGGCAATACCGTGCCGCTGCAAATCGGCAAGCTGCTGTTCCAGCGCGGCAATCCGTGCGGTCAGTGCCTTGAAATCTCCGCTGCTCTGCTGTTGATCGGTGCAGAGGCGGATCAGTGTCATTTCCAGCTCCATGCGGCGGTTTCCGGCGCGGGTCATGCGGTCGCAGCACTGCCGGATCGCGCCGAGTGCCTCAATGATCTCCGGCAGCGTATACATCGCTGCGATCTCCTGCAAGGCTGCAAGATCATCCGGCATCATATCGACAAGCGTCGGGTCATTCGGTGCAGTTTTCAGGATCATCAGGCTGCGGAGCTGCTGCGAAAGCTCGTCCGCAAAGCGTGTCATATCCTTTGACTGCTGATACAGCAGATCAATGCGTTCCAGTGCGTCTGCGGCATTTTTTTCCGCAATTGCACGCAGAATCAGGAAAACAGATTCCGTACCCGCAACGCCGACTGCTTCTTCAACAGTTTCCGTTTCGATTGTTTCCGAAACGGCAGCACACTGATCGAGCAGACTGAGCGCATCGCGCATTCCGCCGTCCGAAAGCACTGCAATACGGTGCGCGGCGGCATTGGATATACTGAAAGACTCATGCTCTGCAATATATTGAATACGGCCTGCGATGTCGGCCGGAATGATCCGGCGGAAATCAAACCGCTGGCAGCGTGAAAGAATCGTTGCTGGAACCTTGTGGATCTCGGTCGTTGCAAAAACAAATTTCACATATTCCGGCGGTTCCTCGATCATTTTGAGCAGCGCATTGAATGCGCCCGCAGACATCATGTGAACCTCGTCGATGATATAGACCTTATATTTGCAGCGAACCGGCAGGAATACCGCATTTTCGCGGAGATTCCGCACTTCGTCCACGCCGTTGTTGGAGGCGCCGTCGATCTCGATAATATCGGTCAGCGTGCCGGCCTCTGCATCGCGGCAGATCTCGCATTCGAGACAGGGATTGCCGTCTTTGGGGTTCAGGCAGTTGACGGCCTTCGCAAAGATACGCGCACAGGTCGTTTTGCCCGTGCCGCGGGAACCGGTAAAGAGATAAGCGTGCGCAGTTTTTTCTCGCACGATCTGATTTTTCAGTGTTCTGGTGATATGGGGCTGCGCCACGATGTCATCAAAGGACTGCGGGCGCCATTTGCGGTACAGTGCTTCATATGCTCCCATAATCATCTCATTCCTTTCCGGCGGGCTTAGGTGCTTGAAAGAGAAGCACCCGCAATTCTGACAATGCAGATTCTATTGCAGATTACAAATTCAGTTTCCGCCGGTGCGTTCCGACCAGTCCGGATGCGCCTCCAGCATGAGCTGCTTTGTTTCCCGAAAATACCTGCGGAAACTGGAAGCATCCTCCAGATGGTTGACGAGCGCTTTGTAATGGTAATCCTCTGCGGCGGAGAAATCGCCTTTCTGGAGCATCACGATTGCCATTCCGCCCAGTGCAAAGGCATAATTCTGCTGCTTCTCAATTGAGAGCTGAAACCATTTTTCAGCTTCATCCGGTTTTTTTTGCCGGATAAACAGGTATCCGATGTCTGTATACAGAAAATAGAATTCTTTCGGCGGATTGCTGTCCAGTAATTCCTGAAAGAGCATCAGGCTGCGTGCAAAGTCTCCGCCCTCCGAGCAGCTCCGCGCCTCAAACAGCATGGAAAAATGCTTGGAAAAACCGTTTTCCCGTGCCTTCCGGTAAAAAGGGCAGGCATTTGAGGGGCAGCCGAGGAGCTGATAGCAGCGGCCGATATAAAAAGAAAGCACACCAAGCTCTGAGGATGTCAGCTCAAAATCCTGCACCGCGAGAAAGCGCTCCAGTGCTGTACGCGGCCGATTTGCTGCATAGGCTTCCATTGCTTCACAGAACAGCTTGTCCTGCTTGCGGAAGCCGCCGAAATTGCGGCCGATCAGGTGTTCATCTGCACGCAGCGCCGCATGAACGATATTCCGGAAGCAGATCACACAGGTCGTGACAAACGCTGTCAGATAGCAGATCAGCAGCAGCCGCAGATACACAAGCGGCGTAAAATCAAGATTCTGCGGTGTCCCGCGCAGAACAAAGGAACCAAGCAGGATCCCGTATATAATCAGACACGGCAGTGCGGCCTGAAAAGCCAGCTTCAGCAGTTGTTTTGTGTGTGTTCGGAGTCTGTCTCCCATGTGGCGCCTCCGGCAGTGTATGGATCGGAAAAACAAAATTCCGGAGCATAGGTGTGCAGGCTGACTGCGGCACTCAAAGCGTTCCGCTTAATGCTGCTCGGTTCCCCGCCTGACATGGTTCACGGTGCTTCGCTGCACAGGGCCCGCACACCTATAATCCGGAATCTCCAGATGTTTCGGGACTTCGCCTTTCCGGCATCAGTCTGACAACATTATACCACATTTATCTCTGAATTTCAAGGGGGAAATTGTGTTTTCTGATAATTTTTGCAATTTGGTATTTTTCCTCTTGACATTTTCGTGACTTTGTGCTATAATAGCAAGGCAGTCAGAAAATAAATCGCAGATCAGCATAAAAATCGAGGTGTGGCTCAGTTTGGTAGAGCGCTGCGTTCGGGACGCAGAGGCCGCAGGTTCAAGTCCTGTCACCTCGACTGCAAGGCCTATTCCGGATACGGAATAGGCCTTTTTCCATATCTCTGCACAGATGCAGAGAAGATTCTCACAAAGGATGTGTTACCATGCAAAACGAACGAAACTGGGGCTATGAGGCCGTATTTTATCAGATCTATCCGCTGGGCTTCTGCGGCGCTCCCTTTGAAAATGACGGTCAGCCCGCACACCGCATCCGCAAGGTGCTCGACTGGATCGACCACATTGCGTCACTCGGATGCAATGCAGTTTATTTTTCGCCGGTATTTGAATCTGATACACACGGTTACAATACCCGCGATTTCAAGAAAATAGACACGCGCCTCGGCACAAACGAGGACTTCAAAGCAGTCTGCGATGCACTGCACGAAAAAGGCATCCGCGTCGTACTCGATGGTGTATTTAATCATGTCGGACGGGGTTTTCCGCAGTTCCGCGATGTCTGTGAACGGAAATGGGAATCCCCCTATAAGGACTGGTTCCACATCAGCTTCGACGGCAACAGCAATTACAATGACGGACTCTGGTATGAGGGCTGGGAGGGTCACTATGATCTTGTCAAGCTCAATCTCCGCAATCCCGCCGTCACGGAGCATATTTTTGATGCTGTCAGATATTGGATTGAGTATTTCGGCATCGACGGCATCCGGCTTGATGTGGCATATTCGCTCGACTTTGATTTTCTCAAAGCGCTGCGCCGCTTTACTGACAGTCTCAAGGAGGATTTCTTCCTGATCGGTGAGCTGCTGCACGGCGATTATTCCCGCTGGGTCAATCCGGAAATGCTCCATTCTGCGACAAATTACGAGTGCTATAAGGGACTGTATTCGAGCTTTAACTCCATGAATCTTTTTGAGATCTGCCACTCGCTCAAAAACCGGTTCGGTCCGGAGCAATGGTGCCAGTACCGCGGGATGCACTTGCTGAGCTTTGCCGATAACCACGATGTGACGCGCATTGCGAGCATTCTTGGCAATCCGGCGCATCTGCCGCTTGTTTATACGCTGCTGTTTGGAATGCCGGGGATTCCCTGCATATATTACGGCAGTGAATGGGGGACACAGGCCCGCAAGGAAGAAGGCGATCCGGCGCTGCGCCCGTGCTTTGAGACACCGCAGGAAAATGACCTTACGGCACTGATCCGGCGGCTTGCACAGGCGCGCCGTGAATGCAAAGCGCTCAGCTACGGCAGCCTTTCCGTACCGGTTCTGACCAATAAGCAATGCATTTTGCAGCGGGATTTTGAGGGCGAGCGTGTATTTGTTGCAATCAATGCAGACAATCAGCCGTTTACGGCGCATTTTGATGCCGGATACGGACTTGCGGACGATTTTGTGACAGGTGGCACACACGATTTCGGCGGCGGCAGCGAGCTTGCCCCCATGAGCGGGCATATCTGGCGCTGCAAATAATCATTCCGGTAAACAAGCAGGAGGACGGCATTGCCGTCCTCCTGCTTGTTTGTCTTGTGAGAATCAGAGCGTGCCGCGCTCAGCGACGATCTCTGCAAGCTCTCCGACATTCTTCATGCCGGAGACTTCCTTCATTTTGAAGCGCATTTTGAATTTGCTTTCGATCTCTGAGATCAGGTTGAAATGTTCAACGCTGTCCCAGCCGTCCACATCCGCGGCGGTCATTTCATCGTTCAGCTCAATGCTGTCGTCATCGAATACCTCGCGGAAAACCGGCGTCAGCGCCTCCATTGCTTCTGCTTTTGTCATGATGTTGTCCTCCTTTTTTATTTTCTGACCGCGTGCGGTCATTGTACCAGTATATCCTCCATTTTCTGCGCGTTATCGCCGTTTGCACTAAAGGTATTCATGCAGAATGCAATATCGGTCATACCGTGCTGACGGAGAAAATCCTTGATATTGAGCTGGAAATACCGCATATCCACAACGTAAATGTTCTCGAACGATGACGTCAGCCACGGGATCAGCGCGTTGCCGTAGCTGTCCTTGATGACGCAGATATTCCTGCCGTTGTGAACGTCTGTCTCCAGATGCACGATGTGATCATCGCCGGTCATATATACCATATAGTAGCTGACCGGTGCGCAGTTATCAAGATTCATGAAGAAATCTGCCTCGTAGGGATTGCCGAAGCTGTTGTTATAGAAGGTGGTGCGGAAATTGGCCTTCGGCACATACCAGAAGAATTCCTCCGGATTTTCCTTGAGAATGATGTCGTTCGAGAAGCCGTAGAGCGTGCCGACATAATCATCCTTCGAGTGCTTTTCATATTCGTCAATGGGGGCAAACGGAACTCTTGCATCGGCCGAAAGCGCCTCTGCGGCGTAAAATGCGCCGAGACCTGACCAGTGATGATCGGTGCGCATGAAAACCGGTTCATCCTTGTGCTTTTCCAGTGTGCCGTAAACATCGACCGGAACCACATCGACAAGTGTTTTGTTGATATAGTCGATGTTCGCTTTTTCGCTTGTGATGAGATACTGGAATTCCTCCGGCGTATAGTAGGAGCAGACCGTCGGAACGACCAGCGAATACATATTGATGTCGGGCATTTCGGTTTTATAGCG
The DNA here is from genome assembly GCA_017540225.1 of Oscillospiraceae bacterium. Taxonomy (GTDB): domain Bacteria; phylum Bacillota; class Clostridia; order Oscillospirales; family Ruminococcaceae; genus Firm-04. Next base: position 5,905 of record JAFYBM010000242.1, read on the forward strand.
GTTGAGGATGCGGGCGTAATTCTCGCCCATTGTTTCCCAGCCGCCGAACAGCATAATGCCGCGCTTGTTCACGATGAGGATATTGTTGCTGATTTCGCCTTCACGCTCCGGCTCATCGGCTTGCTCCTCTGCGGCGGCCGTTGTTGTTTCCGCAACGGTCGTCAGGGCGGTCAGTGCCGTGAGGCTTCCGCCGGCAGCAGGTGCTGTGGTTACGGCTGCTGCGGTCGTTGTCACTGCGGCAGCGGGATCGGCTTCCGAGTCGGCATTCTGATCGGCGGGGATCGCCTGCATATTGCCGTGAATGACCGCGCTGCTGCTCAGTCCCATATATTTGCGGATATTCTGCACCCAGCCCTTGAGTGTCGAGCGGAACGGCACCGTATCATTGTAATATTCCGCGACGCCGCTGGTATATTTGCCGCTGAGATAGCTTTCGACCGACCATTCCGGCATTTTGGCGAGCGTGCGGTTTTCCTCCATCGAAACAGTCGGGCGCTCGAAAATGAGCATTCCGGCTGCAATACCGAACAGCAGCACAAGGCAGACTGCAATATTCCATTTGGCGGCGGTGCGTGCAACGCGTTTTTCTGTGTTTTCAGCACGGATCGAGCCGGCTTCTTTGCGCCATGCACGATCTGTCTTTCGGGCCATTTTCCGGACACGCGGTTTTGCATCGGCGGTCAGGCGGCGGTATTGCTTTGATGCCTCTGCAGCGCTCATGGTCGGGTTTTGTCCCGAGAAGCGGCGCAGCTCGCGGATGACCTGTTCCTCCGCACTTTTTTCCGGCAGCGGGGCAGGGGATTCCGCCGGTGCATCTGCATCCTCCGCGATGCGATCCTCAGATGCATCTGCGGGAAGCGCATCCGGTTCCGCGTCGGCTTCCGGTGCAGCCGGTTCCTCCGGAGAAAGAACGCGCTCCGGCTCCTGATTCTTCTGCGCATCGGCGCGCTCTTTGGATTCCTTCAGGAGCTGTGCAACGATCTCATCCGCATCGGCACGCGGTGTTTCCGGCTTTTTGATCTCATCAAGCCAGCTGAATTTTCCGGTCGCATTGGAAACCGGCACCGGCTCCGTCTGCTTATGCAGCGGTGCTTTCGGCGGCTCCGGTTCCGCATTTTCAAGAATGATATTGGCAGTTTCGGCTGCCTGTGCCTTTTCACTTTCATGGAGCACGGCGGCTTCGCGGCGGATCGCTCTTGCCTGTGCAATGGCCGTGCGCCGGTCGAGCTTCTGATCGTCCTGCGGCAGCTCGTCTGCCGGCTGATTCAGCTCCTCCGGCAAATCGGTATTCGGCATAGCGGATTCTCCTTTCCTCAGAATCTGAAATACAGGAACGGGTTATTGGTTGCATCGACCAGCAGAATGCTGCTGACAATCAGCAGTGCGGCATTCGCGCAGGTCTGGAAGAAATCAACTGCATATACTGCACCCGCGTAGCGTTTTTTGAGTGCCTGCAAACCGTCATAAACGGGGAAGCAGCAGATCAGCGCTGCCAGCAGCAGGAACAGATTATTCTGCACCGAAAGCGTCATGACCTTGTCATAGAGCGCATTGCCGTTCATTCCGATCAGATTGCGGAAGAACTGGCCGAGCCGTCCGAAATCCTCGAAATAGAAGATGCCGAAGCCGACGATAATGACGATTTTGCTGTAAATATGCCGGATAACCAGCGGGATTTTTTTGATGCGCTTTTTGCCGATGAGCTGTTCGATCAGAATGAACACGCCGAAATACAGACCCCAGATGATGAAATTCCAGCTTGCGCCGTGCCAGAGACCCGTGCAGAACCACACGAGGAACAGACCGCCGTATTTGCGGCGCTTGCCGAAGATCGGGACATAAAGCAGGTAATCGCGGAAAAAGGTACCGAGCGATATGTGCCATCTCTGCCAGAATTCGGAAATATCCTTGCAGAGGAACGGGTGCCGGAAGTTTTCATCGAAATGGAAGCCGAACATCCGTCCCATGCCGATTGCCATATCGGAATAGCCTGAAAAATCAAAATAAATCTGCATCGCATAAACGATGACTGCATACCATGTGCCCGCGATGGAAAGCTGTGTGCCCTCTGTGCCGAAGAACTGATCGACGATCGTGGAAAGATGGTTTGCGAGGATGACCTTTTTGCCGAGGCCGAGCATCAGGCGGGTGAAGCCTTCACTCAAGTCGAGCAGTGTCGTTTTGCGGTTTTTGATCTCATCCGCGATGGTTGCATAACGGACGATCGGGCCTGCGATCAGCTGCGGGAACATGGAAATATACAGCAGCAGATGCAGCGGATTCTTCTGGACGTCGATCTTTTCCCAGTAAAGGTCAATGATATAGGAAAGAATCTGGAACGTATAGAAGCTGATGCCGATCGGCAGTGTCAGCTTCGGCACGGGCAGGTTCACGCCCGGAATCAGGTTCAGGTTTTCCGCAATGAACCCGCTGTACTTGAATACGCCGAGCAGACCGATATTGAAGATCAGGCTCAGGATCATAACAGCCTTTGCGCCGCCGGGCTTTTCGTGCTTCTGAAAGCCGCCGATGCCGAGGCCGAACAGATAATTGCACAGCACGCTGATGAGCAGCAGAATGATGTAGGTCGGCTCGCCCCATGCGTAAAAAATCAGTGAGAAAACCGTGAGAGTGAGGTTTTTGACCGTCAGGGACGGCGAAAGCCCGTAGCATAGCAGGCATACGGGCAGAAACAGATATAGAAAGTACAGACTTGAAAAGACCATATCCAACGCTCCTGCTTTTGTTCGTATTGTGTGCAAATTCTGCACACTGTGATTTCTTTCTGTCCGATTCATCAAACGATGCCGAATTTCGGCACATACATATTTATTATAGCACATTACGCTGAAAAAATCAATGGCTAAAGCATAAAAAAACCCGCAGCCGAAAAATGCGAAACGGCTGCGGGTGTATAGGGGAGAAAACAGGTTACAATGCGGGATTACTGACGATTGTAAGTAACCCACTCATAATAAGCGGTCAGACCGGTGCGGCCGTTGAAGGCCTTGAGCCAGTCGTCAACCGTTCTGCCCGGCCATGCGTTCATCATGATCTTACCGGGTGTATTCGGCATATCGCCGGTCATCGTATGAACAGCTTTGCCGTCCACATACCATGTGATGCTGTCGGGCTGCCAGTCAAAGCCGTAGGTGTGGTA
>JAFYBM010000243.1 GCA_017540225.1 Oscillospiraceae bacterium
GCACACCCTGACCGGTTCGGATGCTCGGCAGCTTGCCCTGCGCAATCAGCTGCCGAACCGTATGCTCCGAAAGACCGTGAATGACGCCGGTGCATTCCTTGATCGTCAGCATCTCGACCGGAGTCGTCTCTTCCTCATCGTTTGCAAGCTGACCGATCAGCGCGATGATTTCAGCCATGATTTCGCTTTTTGTTCTCTTCATGTTCATACCCCTCCCTGTTCAAGCGTGCAAGGATGCAAACTTTCGTTGTCTTTGCACTCTTGCATCCTTGCATCATTGCCGTCCGGCAGCGACCAATACCAGCCGTCTGCCTTTTTCTCAGACTGCACGCCGAGCGTCTTCTTTGCTGCAACCATCGTGTGCTTGGAAATGCCGCATTCCTCCGCTCTTGCAAGTATCTCTTTCTGCGATTTTGCTCCTTCTCTCAGTTCATGCAGAAGTAGCTGTTCCGCAAGTTTTCCTTTCTTCTTTCCGCCGTAACCAGAGAGCAGTTCGCTCGGGTCACCGTCATATTCTCCGATGAAGCGAAACCCATTGTCTGCGTCCAGTTCAAACGCAACCGGCTTGCCTTCCGGCGCAAGACTGCTCTTTGCATGAATCATGACACGCACTTGCGGATTCTCCTTGTCCCGCGCCACGATCAGAACACTCCGCGCAGCCGCTGCAAAGTCGATGCTTCCGAGCCCGCGATACGATGCTTTCTGCCCTGAAGACTTGTTCATGTGACCGATCAGGACGATTGCACAACCGTATTTCTCCGCGATACCGGCAAGGTGCGACATGATCGGTCGGACTTCATTTGCCCGGTGCATATCCACCGTTGCACCGAGATACGCCTGAATCGGATCAAGGATCACGAGCTTTGCATCGGTCTGCTGAATTGCGGCTTCCAGTCTGCCGTCTGTCATCGAAACGCATTGTTCCGTTTCATCAATCACGAGAACCTTTTAGCAATCGGCATTTGCGGCAATCAGGCGTGGCTTGATCGTATCTGCCAAGCCATCCTCCGCTGTCTGATAGATCACCGTAACCGGCTCCAGCTGTTCCTCAGAGCTGATCATTTTACCACGCGTCAGCTCCGCAGCAAGATGCAGCACCAGCGTTGTCTTGCCTTCGCCGGGATCGCCCTGAATGATCGTGATCTTGCCGTATGGGATGTACGGATACCAGAGCCAGTGCGTATCGGTCGCCTCTATCTCGTCCATGTGAATCAGTTTCAGCGGAATGTCCTGCTGCATTGTCTTTTCATCTGTCATTGAACCCCTCCTTTCTGTGTTGTTTGCAAAACTGCGATCTGCGGACTGTCCCTGCTCATGTTGATGCCTCCTTTCCGCTGCACGAACGAATTGTTGCGGCAGCTCACTGTATTTTTTCAGAGCTGTGTGCTCTACTATCCAGTGTAGCGCATTCCTCCGATTTTTGCAAACACGTTTCCGTGTAAAACTAGAAAACAATTTGATTTCAGAAATAAAAACTAGTTTATTATTGGATTTTTCCTTGACAAACGTCCTCTGAAAACGTATAATGAGAGTAAAAAACGTGGAGAATTACCGACGATGAAACTGAGATTTCGCTTTGACCTGAGCATATACGCCGTGCATTTTCTCGCAGACGATACCGAAACCGAGTGCAGCTTTACGCAAGCTATACAGCAGATCAACCACTTGGCGGCGAATCTGCCGGTTATCAATGATCTGGCGGACAAGGCAGAAGAACGGATTCGCAAGGGTACAAAAGAAAAAGGACTGCACGAGGCAGTCCAGAACTATAAAGATGCAGGGTATAACGGCGCTTTTTGCGTATTTTTACTGGATTCGATTTACGAATACGCGCTGTATCATAATGAGGATATCATGAGGATCAAGCTGAAAACGGTCGGCGGTCACATGAAAGATCAGGTACAGCCCGGCTTTGAACAGTTGCGCAGACTGTTGACTGCATTCCCTGCCGGTACAACGCCGGATCTCGACGAGTTTTCTCTTTTTCAGCCGGTTCAGGCGGAAATCATCGGCGGACAGACATGGTACAGCTCTGTTTTCCCCTGCAATGCTTTTCTAATCATGTTCCAAGATATGCTGCAGCAGACCGGATCAGCAATTTGCACCTGCACCGTCTGCGGAGACTATTTCTGTGGCAAGCCGAACGATGATTGCTGCACAAATCCGGATTGCAAAAAGTATCTGGAAATGACCGATCCATATCAGAAAAAAACGAGCTGTCGGCGCTTGTCCGCAATTTCTCCTGCCGCGTCCGACAGCATCGCTGTAATATTGTACAGATCTGCGAATCAGCACATGCAGTGGAGGAATTCAATGCTTTTGCGACACCGATGCAGAATTCCGTCAAGGCGCGAGCGAAGACGATGAAAGCGACCGATGCACCGATCAGAGATATCTTCAAGCTGAAAAACGAAATCAAGAATAAACTCTATGATGAACTAAACAATAAGAAATACGAGATACTTGCCAAGTACGGAGAACCAACTGAATGCGATTAAGATGACGCCCTGAATCAGGGCTCCCTATTCCAAAAAGAGTGCAGTTCACACCGCGGAGGAGAAGATGATCTCGACAAAAGGGTATAACGAAACGGGAACCGGCGCTTTGTTGGTTCCCGTAACTCATTATAAAAAAATACACTTCACAACAAATCATTCATCTTGGATGAGCTGTGCAACAAGCGCCGCACCGTTCATCAGTTCCGGAATCGAAATATTCTCCTCTGTGGAATGTACGCACTGCATTCCGCAGGAAATCACGATTCCGCTGATGCCGGCATTCAGATAATTGTGATTATCGCTTCCGCCGAATGTGGAACGCAGCGTACCGGAAAGCCCAAGTGCTGCACAGGCTCGCTGAAATCTGCTGACAACCGGTGCATTGTCCGGCACACGATATGTACGAAGAACCTCTTGCGTTTCCATTTCAAACGATGCACCGAAGCGTTCCGCAGCATCCGCAAAGGCACGGTTGATGATCTCGATCCATTGCAACGCCTTTTCATGAGAAAAGCTTCTGACCTCACCGATGCAGACACATTGCTCCGGAACAATGTTTTTCGCAGTACCGCCGGTAATCGTTCCGATATTGCAAGTCGTTTCTTCGTCCGCCTGACCCTGCGGAATGTGAACAATTGCTTCTGCCGCAGCCGCAATCGCATGAACGCCTTTTTCCGGCGCAAATCCTGCATGAGATGCCCTGCCGTTCACAGTCACGCGAAACGAAATCAGCGACGGCGCACGCACAGCTGCACTTCCGACTTCGCCGCTCATATCCAGTACATATGCTTCTTTTGCTCGGATACGGCTAAAATCGAACACGCCGCTTCCCTGAATGTAAATCTCCTCTGCTACCGGAAACAGTATCTCAATATCACGGTGCGGCAGACCGGATTCCCGTACACTGCGGATGCCTTCCAGTATTTCCGCAAGTCCCGCTGCATCATCCGCACCGAGCACCGTCGTTCCGTCAGACGTAAAGATTCCGTCTTCATGCAGAATCGGTTTCTTATTCCGCCCCGGCTTTACGGTATCCATATGCGCTGAAAACAGGAGCGGTTCACCGGGAATTGTCCCTTTGAGAAAGCCGTACAGATTTCCGGCATTTCCGCCGAGCTTTTCTCCGGCTTTATCTTCAACAACAGAAAAACCGAGTTCATGCAGCTTTTGCGTGAGCAGATCAGCCGCTTTGCGTTCATCCAGACTTTCGGAACTGACCGCGATCAGCTCCAGAAATACCTGTGTCAGCCGTTCCTGCGAAATCGTCGGTATCATCGAAATCCCTCCATCATGATTCTTTCCATCAGTATATCACAGATTCGTCTGGAAGGCAATCTGTTTGACAGAAAAGCCTTGCTCACAAACACACAGAGCAAGGCTTTCATTGCTATTTACGCTGAGGCATGAACAGAAAGACGGAGCACATTTTTCAGTTCCTCTGCGCGGTCGATGCGCTCCCATGAAAAATCGGTATCCGGTCTGCCGAAATGACCGTAAGCGGCAGTCTGTGCAAATACGGGCTGACGGAGATTCAGTTCCCGGATGATGCCGCCGGGTGTGAAGTCGAAAACCTGCGAAACTGCGTCCAGAATCACCTCATCCGGAAGTGTGCCGGTGCCGAAGGTGTTGACATAAACCGAGACCGGCGCGGCGACTCCGATCGCATAGGCAAGCTGAATCTCTGCGCGTTCTGCAAGTCCTGCTGCTACAATATTCTTTGCTGCCCATCTTGTAGCATACGCAGCACTTCTGTCAACCTTTGTGGAATCCTTGCCGCTGAATGCGCCGCCGCCGTGATGCGCGGCACCGCCGTAGGTATCGACAATGATCTTTCTGCCGGTGAGACCGCTGTCACCGACCGGACCGCCGATGACGAATCTGCCGGTCGGATTCACCAGAATCCGTACATTCTCATTCTGCCACTGCTGCGGGATCACCGGCTTAATGACATATTCAATGAGATCAGCGCGAAGCTGTTCCTGTGAAATACGCTCATCATGCTGCGTGGAGATCAGAATCGTATCAATCCCGACAGCTTTGTCATCCTCATAAATAACCGAAACCTGTGTTTTGCCATCCGGACGCAAGTACGGAAGTGTGCCGTTTTTGCGTACCTCTGTCAGGCGGAAAGCAAGTCTGTGTGCAAGGGCGATTGGCAGCGGCAGAAGCTCCGGTGTTTCATCGGTCGCATTGCCGAAAATAATGCCCTGATCGCCGGCACCGATCTCGCTGCCGTTTTCTTCCCGGACTTCCAACGCCGAATCGACACCCTGCGCAATATCAGGAGACTGACGATCAAGCAGATTGATTATTTCTGCGGTGTGACCGTCAAAGCCGATCTCATTGATGACATTTCGGACAACCTTTTCGGTATCAATTTCCGCGGAGGAACTGATCTCACCTGCGAGAATCACCGTATTGTTTTTGAGGACAGTCTCTGCGGCAACTCTTGCATTCGGATCTTTTGCAAGATAAGCGTCAAGAATCGCATCGGAAATCTTGTCTGCGACCTTATCAGGATGTCCCTCTGTAACGGATTCGGATGTAAAAATATACTTGCTCATAAATAATCTCCTTATCATAAAAATAAAAAGGGAAATGCAGAGCAATGCATTTCCCTTGAAATATGCTGCGCACAAATGTACACAGTCAGATCATGAAAGTGCTGTTTCTACGGTTCATCAGTATTTTGTTGCTGCGAAGTGAGAAACAGCGACAACACGTTTTCATCGAGAAGCAGCTCCCTTCCGTAAGATATGCCTATTATATCGCAAAAAGCTTGCGTTGTCCAATTCATAAAAATGATTACCGGTGATAGCCGGAGATGATAGCTTCGCGGCATTGGTGGTATAGCCTGATTCTATAACCTGTTATCCGCATGATGTATTGTATATCCTATTGACGTGATAGGAAATATATGCTATAATATAAGCATAGCAAATCAGTATGCAAACAGAACCGGCGGGAGGTGATCGTATGAGAAGTCATTCGTTTGAAGGAAAATTCGGCATTGAGCGTGAAACGCTGCGCGTGGACAGCTTCGGCAGTCTTGCACAGACGCCGCATCCGTTCGGCGATGATCCGCATATTACACGCGATTTCTGCGAGAATCAGATTGAGCTTGTCACACCGGTTTGCAGCAGCATTGATGAAGCACTGGAATCGCTAGGCACGCTGGATGCACAAGTGCGGGATACGCTCAAGGCAAACGGCGAGCATCTCTGGCTTTACAGCAATCCGCCGCATTTTGACAGCGAGGACGAGATCCCGATCGCGGCATTCACC
>JAFYBM010000244.1 GCA_017540225.1 Oscillospiraceae bacterium
CCTTGCTGTTTGCAAGACGGAGATTATTCTCCGATGAAAGCAGATTTTCCTTGATCTTCCGCAGATGGTCGATCGTCTTGTCGATTTCGTCGATCGCCGTGCCGAATTTTTTGGATGCAAGCTCATAATTTCTGGAAAAGCCCTCCTTGAAGGCCAGCAGATCATCTTCAAAATGCGTAATATCAATATTCTGCTCCCGAATCACGGCCAGCTCTTTTTTTGCTTCCAGCGTATGCTCCGCGGCATTGCGGAGCAGCGTAATCAGCGGAATAAAAAACTGCGGACGGATCACATACATCTTCGGGTATCTGTGAGAAACATCGACGATTCCGGTGTTATAAAGCTCATTGTCCGTTTCCAGCAGCGATACAAGGACAGCATATTCGCATTTCTTTTTGGTGCGGTCTGCATCGAGCTTTTTGAAAAAATCCTCGTTTTTATGCTTGGCTGCCGTCGCATCCTGTTCGTTTTTCATTTCAAACATCACGGAAATAAATTCCGTTCCGTCCTCATCATAGTCGCGGTAGATGAAATCGCCCTTTGTGCCGTCGCTGACCTCATTGTCCTTTTCAAAATACGCTCTGCGGAATGCAGTCGGGCGCAGATTGTCAAACTGGATCAGGCAGTGCTGCTCCAGCGTTTCACCGACCATTTTTGTGGAGAGCCGGACCTTCATGTCCTTGTAGTAATCGACCTGTTCCTGTGCCTTCTGAAGCGCAGCGTCATAACGGGCTTTCTGCTTTTCCATTTCCGTTTCGACCTTCTGAACCTCTGTCTGGACAGCCAGCTCCTTTTCGAGCATCTTTTTTTCGATTTCCTGCTGCAATTCCATGATTCTGGAATCCTTTGCGGCGGTTGTTTTCTGCATATCCAGCTCATATTTTCCGGCTGCCTGCTGCAATTCCGAGCGCAAAGACTGAATGACGGCTTCCTTTTCCGTGAGCTGCGTCCTGATTTCCTCGACCGCCTTCGAGACTGCAAGCTGCTGTTCCTGACCGGCCGTTTCTTTTGCATATTTTTCCGCTTCTTTCAGCAGCGCAATTTCGTGATTCAGAGCAGCAATCTGTTTTTCTTTGTCTGCTTCGACTTTTTCTTTTTCATGTCTGGTTTCTTCTTCATGCAATGCATTCTGTGCATTCAGTTTTGCCTTTAATTCAGAGATAATCTGATCTTTTTCAGCGATTGTCTGCACATTCTTATTTTTTTCCTCAGCCATCTTCAGCAGATTGTTCTGCTCAGCCTGATTCATTTTCGACTGCAAATTATCCATTTCGCGCTGCAATTGATTCAGCTCCGCCTGCTTTTCCGCTTCGATCCTTTGCAGCCGGACATCCGTTTCCTTTTCGCTGATGCACTGCGCGTCATGGACTCTTTTTGCGACTTCCTTTTCAAATTCCTGTGTTTTCACCTGTTCGAGAATCGCAGCATAGCTTGATTCATCGACGGAGAATACTTCACCGCAATGCGGGCATCTGATCTCGTGCATGGATGCTTCTCCTTATGTTTCACATTCTGTGCGTATATTTGCACTGCGGGCGGCGGGAGCAGACCCAGTAATTGCCGCGCGGTGTTGCAACAAGCTCCAGCGGGGAATTGCACTCCGGACAGATCTGATGCATGAGCGCCTTGCGGGCATTGAGCTTATATTCCGCCGATTCTGCGGCGTGTCTGGCTCTTGCGTCCTCACCGCGGAGCTGATTTTTCCCGATAAAATCGTAAAGATAGCGTGCTTCGTCGATTGTCAGCTCCATTTCTCTGCGTTCACAGATCATCTGTGTGATCCGCCGCAGGGAAGCGTAGTTCTGCACGATGCTGCTGTCAGGCGGGAAGGGCCCCTGAATCTGCACATTTGCCGCAGGATTGAGCCCCTGCATCATCACGATCGAATGAAAATGCAGCGCATAGGGCACGGGCTTCAGGAAATCCCGCAGATACTTGATGTGATAAAGATTCTGGAGCAGCGGGCTGAAATAGTCGATCTCCTGCCCGTTTACCAAATGCTTCCAGTATTTATTCATGCCGCTGCCGGTGATTTTGCCCTGAAAGGTTTTCAGCTCACCGACAAAAATGCAATGCTGTGCAACAATGAGAAAATCAATGTGCATGGTTTTGTCGTCTGCGGGAATGAGCACATCCCGCATGACAAACCAGTCGCTGTACTGTGCCAGCGCCGCAGTCAGCGCCATATCCGGCGTTTGCTGCATTTTGATCACCTCTCAGAATGTTTTTCGGTCGCGGGGATTATTGCGGATAAACTGTTCTGCCTCCTGCGCGCTCATCGGATGGCCGTAGAGGAAGCCCTGCACATAATCACAGCCCGCTTCCCGCAGAATCTTTGCCTGCTCCGGCGTCTCAACGCCCTCCGCGATGGTTTTGATCTGCTTTGCAGCCGCGATGCGTGCAACGGAATGCACAATCTCCTGCACGACCGGATCGTCATGCATATTGACAACGAACGAGCGGTCGAGCTTGACCATTGTGAAGGGCAGCTCGTGGAGATAGCTCAGGGAGGAATAGCCGGTGCCGAAATCGTCCATTGCAAGCTGAATACCGGCTTCCCGCAGCTCCTGCATTCTGGATGCGGTCGTGTCAATATCCATCAGCGCCATAGATTCGGTCAGCTCGATTTCAAGGAAGCGCGGATCCAGCCCGTGACGCCGGAGCGTTTTCTGGATCTGGTTGCAGATATTGTTCTGATAGAAGTCGGTGCTGCTGAAATTGATCGACATGACGATTTCCGGCAGTCCCATTGTCTGCCAGAGCTTCGCCTGCCGCACGGCTTCATCCATGACAAAGCGCGTGATCTGGATAATGAGCTGCGAGCGCTCCGCAATCGGGATAAAGACGCCCGGTGAGATCAGCTTGCCGGAGGGATGCTTCCAGCGGATCAGCGCTTCCATACCGATGATCTCGCCGGTTTCCAGAGAGACCTTCGGCTGATAATAGAGCACCAGCTCATTGTTCATTACAGCCTCGGAAAGCTGCGTTTCGAGATTGCTCTCCTGAATGATCGTGTCATGCATCTCATGCGTATAGCGGTTGATGCTGCCGTGCACCTTGCTGCCGGAGGAAAGCGCAAATTCCGCGTGTTCAAGGATTTCCTCGAAGCTGCCGCCGTCAGAGGGCATTTTTGCAAAGCCGGCAGAGCAGGTCAGGGAGCGGTTTGAGAGTGCGCCGACAGCCTTTGTCGCAAGGACACGCTGAATGCGTCCGACAACCTTGGCAGGCGCGTCGTCATCGCCGGTATCGCGCATGATCAGCGCGAAATTATCGCCGGAGATGCGTGCGCCGAAGCCGCCGAGATTCTGCTGCCGGATCATCGCATCCGCGAAGCTCTTGAGCAGCTCATTGCCCGCAGCGTAGCCGCAGGTATCGTTAATGAGGTGGAAGCGGTCAATGTCGATGACAATGACCCAGTAGGCATTGCTCAGCTCCAGCGTACACTGATACAGCTCATTGCCCATAATCATCAGCTTATTGCGGTTGGGCAGACCGGTCACGGCATCCTCATAGGCGATCTGCTCGATCTGCGCATCCTTTTCCTTTTCCTTGGTGACGTCGATGACGGAGCCGCCGACGACCAGCCGGCCGGATTCTGCGGTATCGGTTGCCTTAAAGCGGTAGGAATACCAGCGGTACTGACCGTCCGCCGCGCAGATGCGCAGCTCCAGCGTTTCGGTTCGCCCGATAAAATCCCGCATATGGTTGCGCATGGTCTGCACATGGCTGTCAAATGCGACAACATCCAGCGGATAAATGCGCTTGCGCAGCTCCTGCACGGTCAGCACATCCGATTTCAGACCGAGCATGGCCTGCAATTTTTCGGAGGGAAAGAGCTTGTCGTTGCCCTGTTCGATCAGCAGCAGACCGACATCGGTCAGCTCCATTGTCAGGTTATGGCGTCCCTCGGAGACATTGAGGCGCTTGGAATAGGTTTCCAGCTCGGACTGCATCTTGCGGATCCGGTTGAGATCCAGACCGATCGAGAGCAGCCATGTCGTGCCGTCGTCATCCGTTTCGACGGCTGTTGTGTTCCAGATGATGTCATGCGGCATACCGGAAGGCGCCGTGAAGGAAAATTCCTGATCCTTTGAACTGACGAGCGCACTGATGTCGGCATCGGTCAGTGTTTTTTTGCCGAAGAAGATCGGCACCACGAGCTTTGCGTCAAAATCGCTGCGCATTTTCATTTCGGAAAGCTCCGTCAGCGCATCGTTCATAATCAGTTCCGTTAAGCGGTCATTCCAGAGCATCGCCGGCGAGGAGATATTTTTTGCGAGATAAAACAGCCGTTTGCGGGAAATATCGCGTTTGAAGGTTTCGAGCCGCTTGCGCCGCAGCACGGCCAGAAAGCTCACAACAACCGCAATCAGTGCATAAATATTGAAAATAATGAAAACAAGATCTCCCTGCTCTCTGTGCCGAAAGGCAAAGGCGATCATATAGCCTGTCAGCAGAGAAAACACTACAACAATGGAAACCAGCAGATGATTTTTGATTTTCATGCCGGATCTCCCCTTTCTTTCTGTCGGCGCCGCCGGTTTTGTTTCGGGCGGCAAAAGCCCATTTATACACATATTATAGCAAAGAAAAGCGTAAATGTCAATGGATTTTCCGGCAGATTCCAAAAGATTTTGAAACAGATTTCACAAAAAGTTCACAAAACCGTGCTATAATATAAAATAGCCGTTTTATAGCCTGAAGCGGTAAACATATGAAAGGAAACAGATAATATGAAACTGCTGATTGTTGATGATGAGGCAAATATCCGCAGAGTTGTGCGCGAATATGCAGAATTTGAAGGCTTTGAGGTTGATGAGGCTGCCGACGGCATGGAGGCGGTCAGCAAATCCAAAACGCAGGATTACGACATTATCATTATGGATATTATGATGCCGCGGCTTGACGGCTTTTCCGCCTGCAAGGAGATCCGCAAGACGCGCAATACCCCGATCATCATGCTCTCCGCCCGCAGCGAGGAATATGACAAGCTGTTCGGCTTTGAGCTCGGAATCGACGACTATGTGGTCAAGCCCTTCTCCCCGAAGGAGCTGATGGCGCGGATCAAGGCGGTTTCTGCGCGCAGATCCGCAGTGCAGCCTTCGATGCCGCTCCACATGACCTTTGAGGGGCTGGAGATCGACATGGCAGGCCGCGAGGTCTATGTCAACGGAAAAAAGGCCAATATGACGCCGAAGGAATATGACCTGCTCTTTTATCTTGTCAAGAACCGCAATATCGCGCTGACACGCGATAAGCTGCTGGAGGAGGTCTGGGGCTATGATTTCTTCGGTGACGACCGCACGGTCGATACCCATATCAAAATGCTCCGGAACAGTCTCGGTGAATACCGGAAGTTTATCGTGACGCTGAGAGGAATGGGATATAAATTTGAAGCATAAATACAGACCCGCAAACAGTATGCGCCGGAATATCTGGCTCTGGTTCATGGAGTTTGTGCTGCTGACTTTTACATTGCTGTGGGTATGTCAGGTGCTGTTTTTGCAGACCTTCTATGACCGCATGAAAACAAAGGACATCATGCGTCTTGCGGACAGGATGATCGAGCTTTACCAGAAGGGCGGCTATGAGGAGGATTTCAAGCAGCTTGCAATCCGGAATGAGCTCTGCATTGAGGTGCTCGACATCCGCTACCGTCCGGTTTACGATCAGCACGTTATGGGCGGAAGCTGCTTCATCCACGGCTACAACAGCCGCGCAAAGGATATTGTGCAGGAGCATCTCCGCAATGAGGCGGACGGCGTTTATTACGGGCAGGATACGCATCCGATCACAAATGTCAAGGTGCTGGTATATGCGCACGTAATCGGATCGCCGGAGGCGCCGGAGGGTTATCTGCTGCTCAATACGCCGCTTGCACCGGTTACCGCGACCGTCAGCATCATCCGGCGGCAGCTTGTGATTATTACGGTGCTGCTCGTGCTGATTGCGGCGGTTCTTTCGATGATTGTATCAGACCGGCTCTCGAAGCCGATTGTCCGCGTGACAAAGGATGCAGAGCAGCTTGCACACGGAAAATATGATATTCGCTTTGACGGCTCCGGCTACGATGAGGCGGAGCGCCTTGCCGAAACGCTGACCTATGCGAGCCGCGAGATCAACCGTGTCGATACGATGCAGCGCGACCTGATCGCCAATGCCTCGCACGACCTGCGCACGCCGCTGACGATGCTGAAAGCCTATGCGGAAATGATCCGTGACCTTTCCGGCGATGATCCGGTCAAGCGCAAGGAGCATTTGCAGGTCATCATTGAGGAAACCGACCGTCTGACCGCACTGGTCAATGATATTCTTGATCTTTCCAAATACGAAAACGGCAAGATGACGCTGGAGCGCACCGAATTTGACATGGAGGCGCGCCTGATGGAAATTGTCGAGCGTTACCGCGGACTGAGCGAGGTCTCCGGCTTCGATTTCCTGCTGGAAACGGACGGCGAAGCCATTGTCTGCTGCGATGCGGGCAAGATCGAGCAGGTCATCTGCAACCTGATGAACAACGCGATGAACTACACCGGCGAGGATAAGCAGGTGATTGTCACGATGCAGCATACAGAGGACGGCATCCGCATCACGGTGCGCGATACCGGCGACGGCATGGATCAGGAAACGCTCTCGCGCATCTTCGATAAATATTACCGCAGCACGAATTATCAGCGGACAGTGCGCGGCACGGGGCTGGGGCTTTCGATTGTCAAGGCGATCCTGCGGATGCACGACTATGCATTCGGCGTGGACAGCAAAGTGGGTGTCGGCTCGGCGTTCTGGTTTGTGATTCATCATGACTAAAAATGCACAGGTTCTTTGTGCAGATCGCTGAATTTTGAAAATTCATGGGACATTTTACAGTTTCAGTTGTTAATGTAACAGGCGGGGCAGAAAAACCCGCACACTGCTGCAGAAAGGAAGATGATCTTATGAAAAAGCGAATGAGATTTGCGGCGCTCCTGACGGGTGCGGTGCTGGCGTGCGCGGCACTGACGGCACCGGCAGGGGCAGCCGAAACCGCACGGCCGGCAGTTGTTCAGCAAATGTATGAGCGCATTGCGGGCTGGGATGATGCATCGCTCGATGCGTGTTATATTTCAGGCGGCGGCCATAATTTCTATACGCCGAAACGTCTTTATCTCGTGAACTGGAGATGCTATGACGGTTTCCGCGTAGCAGTCAGACCGGATACGGCGCTGACGGCTGACGATGTTGTGAATGCATGGAAAAAAATTCTGACAGACATCGGCTGCGGCGCGGATGCGGAGGCATGGCAGAGAGCGCCGGAGATCGAGCAGAATGATGACGGCACTTATCTGGTGAAACTGGATTCGTACTGGCACGGCGGCTTTGTCGTGCAGCTTGCAGATGCCCTTGCGGAGATTCCGTATATCACCCGTATTGAGGGCAAATATTTCTGCGATGTAACCGGCCGCGCAAACAGTGTCAGTCACAGCGCGTTTATATTCACAAGCAGCCGCGAGCTGACCGAAGCAGATTTTCCGGCGCTGAATGTCAGGAGCCTCGGATACCAGACGGATAGCAACAAATGGCTGCTGCAACTCAGACGCGCAGACGGTCCCGATCAGAATGGCCGTGATTACGGCGAATATCAGGATTATTATAATGCCGTTCCGGTGATGCAGTCGCTGGATTTTGTGCGTGATCTCTCAGCATATTGGCTCACGACGGAGTTGGCCGAGCCGGAGGAATGCTTCCTGCGTTCGGAGGAATGGGAAACCGTTTTCTATCGCGGCGACCTGAATCTTGACGCAGATCTTGACATTCTGGATGCGGTGCTGCTGGCGCGGCTTGCCGCCGAGGATGCCGAAACACCGATCCCGCCGGAGGGCATCAAAAATGCCGATGTGGATGCAGACGGTCTGCTGACAGTTCTGGATGTCCACTCCGTTCTGAAAACGATTGTGGAATCATGAAAAAAAGCAGCCCGAAGGGATATGACGGATACCCATATAGAAGTATTGCCCCGAAGCGTATGAAAGCTC
>JAFYBM010000027.1 GCA_017540225.1 Oscillospiraceae bacterium
ATCCAGTGCTTTTTCGGAAATCCAGTGAATGGCTTTCAGTTCGAGAAGGCCGCTCAGAAAATAGACGGCAATAATAAACAGGATACCCTTAATCAGCTGACCCGCGCGCGTTTCCCGCACAAACTTGAAGATGATATACACAAGACAGGTCAGAAGTGCAATATCCAGAAAATCAGCAATGCTGATGGATTTCAGAACGTTATACAGGGCGTTCCATGTATTCCGGAACAGATCAATCACGCGGCTCACTTCCTTTCCGGCGGCATCCGGCCGCTTCCGCATTGCTCCTGCATCAGTTATTATTATCCATACTTAATTAGTATAACACATTTCAGCGCGGATTTCAACCACTTTGCGCAATTTTTTCAGAAAAAACTGCGGCGGAGGACATTGTCCCCAGCCGCAGCTCCATTGTGCCGGAAGTTCAGATCATACAGTTTTTCCCGAAAAACAGACTCCGGATACGTTTTGTATCCGGAGTTTTCAGCTTATTCCAGTGTAATTTCGATTTCATTGACATCTGCGAGCTGATCTGCCGGCAGGAAATTGCCCTCGATCTGCTTGCCGTTGACAGTCATCGACTTGACGCCGCACTGTACATGATTCGGGTTCTTGATGCTGATATTCAGCTTTTTGCCGCGGAACAGCTTGTGAATTTTGAAGCCGTCCCATGCAGACGGGATCGACGGATCAATGCGCAGGCCGTCAAGCTCCGTGCGCATACCGCAGATGCCCTCAACACAGCCGACCATAACCGTCGATGCGGTGCCCGTCAGCCAGTGAACGTGCGAGCGGCCGGCAAAGGGCGAACGCTTGCTCTCGGTGAATTGTCCGTGGACATACGGCTCCATAACACGGATCTCTGCTTTGTCGTTCATTGCGGCAGGCGAGCTTTCCATGAAGTATTCAAATGCTCTGTCACCGTGACCGAGCAGCGATTCCGCCAGAATCAGCCAGCCCTGCGACTGCGAGAAGATGCCGCCGTTTTCCTTGGTATCCGGATTAAAGATGTGCATGAGCGCGCCGTCAAAATAGTGATCGACATAGGGCGGCTCCAGCAGCTTGGCGCCGTAAGGCGTATTGAGAATGCTGTGGACACTCTCCATTGCCTTGTCGGCCTGTTCAGGCGTTGCAAAGCGGGAAATAACAGACCAGCTCTGCGGATTCAGCCACATATTTGCTTCCGGATCCTTCTTTGCGCCGACGACTGTGCCGTCCTCGCGGATGCCGCGGATGAAGCGATCCTCATCCCAGCAGGCAGTCAAAGCCTTTGTCAATTCCGCCTCGGCCGTGTCGAGATATGTGAGATATGCGGTATCATTCTTGTATTTTGCCATTTCGCGCATTTCGCGGAATGCGTAATAAAGCTGGAATGCAACAAAGGTCGATTCACCCTTTGCGCCGAGACGCAGGCAGTCGTTCCCGTCGGCATGAAGTCCGGCCGGAATAGGATGTGCGCCGAGACGCTCCATCGAGAATTTGATCGCACGCTTTAAGTGCTCATAAACGGTATCCTCGCCGCCGTTTGCATAGACGATGACCTCATCAAGGAATGCCTGATTGCCCGATTCACCGATATACTTGACAATGGTCGGGAACAGCCAGAGCGCATCGTCTGCGCGGTAGGAAGGATGGCCTGTCTCCTTCACATACTCCGGATCGTCCGGTGTATTTTCGTGGCCGGCATTGTGGTTGAATTTGACCAGCGGGAGACCGCCGCCGTTATCGACCTGCGCCGAGAGCATAAAGCGGATCTTTTCGAGCGCCATTTCCGGATTCAGATGAATGATGCCCTGAATATCCTGCACGGTGTCGCGGTAGCCGTAGCCGTTGCGCTCGCCGCAGTAGATCAGTGATGCCGCACGGCTCCAGATCGAAGTAATGAAGCACTGATATGCGTTCCAGACGTTGATCATGTTGTTGAACTCATCAGACGGCGTTTCAACCTCGAAATGAGAGAGCTGCTCGTGCCAGTAGTTGCGGAGATTCGCAATTTCCTGATCGGCAGTGCCGGCAGTCTCATATTTTTTGAGGATCTCGGCTGCTTCTGCGGAATTGCGCTGACCGAAAACATAGGTCAGCACCTTTGTTTCGCCGGGAGCCAGTTCAATATCGGACTGCAAGGCGCCGCAGGCATTGCTGTTGTAGTTCATGGTGCCGTCGCATTTGCCGTTTTCGACAGCGATCGGATTGGAATAGGTGCGGTAGGGACCGATGAATGCGGAGAGGTCACCGTTTGCAGTTGCAGCGGGCGCGCCGGCCACACCGAAGAAGCGTTCTCTGTGGTTGGAACCGGATGCATCGCGGCCGGAGTTTTCGTTGATATGCTGGATGATGCGGTTTCCGCCCTCAAAGCTGGTGCGCGTGATAAAAAGCGTATACTGCAAATTCACCTGATCCTGCTGATAGTTGCTGTCGTTTGTGAACTCAATGAAACCGGTGACAGCGAGCTTTCTGGGCTTGTCCGAGTTGTTTGTGATCTTGCACTGCCAGACCTCATAGGTATCGGGAACATAATAGGTCGTGACGGTTTTGATGCCGCTGTATTCAGCGGTCAGGACGGTATATGCGGTGCCGTGGCGGCACTCGGATTTGTACTGATCGAGCGGCTTGCCGACAGGCTGCCACGATGCCGACCAGAAATCCTTTGCTTCCTTGTCGGTAATGTAGATATAGCGGCCGGGGAGTGCCATCATGGAATTGAAACGGAATCTGCCGATTCGGCCGTTTGCGCCGGATTTCACAAAGCTGTAGCCCGCAGCATTGTTGGAAATGATCGCGCCGTATTCAGGGTCACCGAGATAGTTTGACCATGCGGCGGGAGTATCCGGACGGGTGATAACGTATTCTTTGTTTTTGAGATCGAAATAACCGTAATTCATAGCTTTCCTCCTAAATCAGACAGGTTTTCGCCTGTAAATCAGACATATTTATTGTACCATAATTGCGGCCAAAAAGCAAGGGGTTTTGTGTAATTTATTTCCGCAGCGGGAAAATATAGAAGAAGAACCTGACAGAAAGCGCAAAAATATGATATTCCGAAGCGGCTTTGCATATCCATACGACAGGGAGGAATGCAATATGAAGTTTGTCCTGAAAAAGCTGCGCATTTTGCTGCCGCTGCTTTGTATCTGGCTGATTCCGGCATTTCCGCGGCTGTTGCACTGCGGCCGAAAGCCGCTCCGGCAGCCGCTTGCAGCCTGCCGTATCACCGACGGTTTCGGCGGCGCACGGCAGCACGGCGGCATAGATCTCGGTGCGCCGGAGGGGACAAAAATATATGCCGCAGCGGGCGGCACCGTGCAGCTTGCAGACAGTGCGCCGGACTACGGCAATTATATCATTTTGCAGCATGAAAACGGCCTGCAAACGCTTTATGCGCACTGTGCCGTGCTGTTCTGCGTGCAGGGGGATGCGGTGCAGTGCGGCGAATGCATTGCGCTGGTCGGCTCAACGGGCGATTCCACGGGGCCGCATCTGCATTTTGAGGTGCGGCAGAACGGCGAACGCCGTGACCCGCTGCTGTTTACAGAGATTGCACCGTCCCGATAAAGACCGGCAGATCGTTCGATTTATCAAGAATCATGAACACAAACGGCCGGTTCAGGATGACGGCTTTCTTGGTATCCGGTGCAATGTCACCGTTGCGTTGGAGTGTCACGGCGGTTGCGGCCGCAGCCTTGGTGCCGTCAGCATCCAGCTCGATATGCGTCTTGTGGATGACCTCACTGATATGCAGTTCGGTATCGGAAATGCCGGAAAAATCGGCCTCCGGTGTAAATGCGGCCGGCATTCCCATTTCCGGAAGAATCCCTTGCAGCGTGGTATCCGTATCAAATGTAAACTCCGGAATGCCCGCTGTGACCTCCTCGGCCGTGCGGCTGTCGATCATCTTCTGCAAATCAGTGGCATCCAGATCTGTGAGCCATTCCTGCACGGTGACATCATCCGGCGGCAGAATGCCGACAAAGGCATACGGGCCGTCATAATCCCGCAGGAAACCGACTGCGCCGTCCAGCTCCAGATACTCCGATTCATCGGAATACAGCATCTGCACACTGCTGTCGAAGCCGTGTATATCGCAGAAAATACCCTCTTTGATTCTTTTGGGGTCATATTTGTTCTTCCATTTTGCATCAAAGCAGACCGCATTGACAAGCACCATTCTGTCCAGCGGATTCAGCGTGTCAATGATCTTCGGGATCATTTTATCCGTATGCTCGCTGACCCAGTCGTTGATCTCATTGACCGTGCTGCCGTTGAACGGCGCTTTCCGCAGCTCTGCGCCGAAATAGGATGTGTTGAATAACAAAAAATCCTGTTTTACTTCAAAATCTGCATCCTTCATCCAGATGCCGTTTGCGGTATTGAGCTTGCAGGTATCGGTATCCGGCTGATTCATGCGCCATGTGTAGAGATAATTGTTAAGGTCATTCTGTGCGATGCCGCCGCCGAGAACCTGCTGCATTTCGGCAAGCGTATCGCCGCGGGCGCCGTTTGCGGTCATGCCGAGCGCCTCAATGACCGAATACGGCGAAACCATTGTATTTCCGTCATTCTGCGCTGCCTGCACACGCCGGAACAGCTCCAGTGCAAACGCATACTGCGACGCGCGGAAAGCATCATCGGCCTCTTTGCCGGTGACAGTGATTTCTGCAAGCTCCGCTGCGGGAACCGCCGGTGTCAGCGGCTCGGACTGCGTTCCGCAGCCGAAGAGCAGTGCGGATGCCAGCAGCGCTGCAGAAGCCGCCGCCGTGAATTGCTTTGTGCGCATAATAAGCCTCCTTATTCCAGAGACTGCACAGTGCCGGTGAGCACAGGCAGACCGTATTCGCGGTCATAAATTACAAACAGAAACGGCTTATTCAGAGAAACACGGTATTCCGCGCAGGCAGACTCCTCTGCACCGAGATGCAGCGCATAGGTTGCGTTGGTACCGCCCTCATTGACTTCAATCTTTGTGCGCTGCACGGAGCGGTTCAGGAACAGCTTTCCTTCGCTGATGCCGGAAAAATCGGCTTTCTCTTCCGTGCTGTATGCGAGCTGTATGCCCATCTCCTGAAACAGCGGTTTCAAGTCGGTTTCCTGAGAGAAGGAGAATTTCGGGAGGAAAATATCAACTTCAGTCTGACGGCCGCTGAGGAGGATTGCGCGGAGCTGCTCCGGCGTCATGTCCGCGATATATTCATCCGGTGTCTGATCCTGCGGCAGCAGCGCTGCAAAGGCATAGCGGTTGTTTTTATAATTCCGCATGAAGCCGACAGCGTTCTCCGTTTCCAGATAGACAGCATCATCCATCTCCTTCCGCATAAACGGAACATTCTGCTGCGTGCCGTTCGCTGCATAAAACAGCGAATTCTGCACCTCATTATCCGCAAACGGATCACTCCATTTTGCATCAAATGCACCCGCACTGAGCAGCATCAGCACTTCATCCGGCTCAAACGACTGAATGATCTCCGGAATCGCACCGTCGGTCTGTGCGCTGACCCATTTGTTCATATCGCTGATCGTGGCATCATCGAATGCCGCTGAAAAGACAGATGCCTCAAAGGTATTGTGCATCGTTTGCAGATAGGAGTCCTTCACGGCAAACGCATCTGTATTTTTGACCCAGACGGAGTTTGCCGTACTGAGCTGTGAGGCAAGCTGACTGTGCCGCCAGCCGGCAAGATAACGGTCAAGCGATGCGGAATCGGAGCTGCCGAACACCGCAAGTATTTCATCGCGGGTCTCTCCTGCGGCGCCGTCTGCGGCCATCAGCAATGTCTGCGCTGCGAGATACGGTGCATAGAGCTGATTCTCCTGCGGAT
This sequence comes from Oscillospiraceae bacterium, assembly GCA_017540225.1. Classification (GTDB taxonomy): domain Bacteria; phylum Bacillota; class Clostridia; order Oscillospirales; family Ruminococcaceae; genus Firm-04. The sequence goes on from JAFYBM010000027.1 coordinate 5,814, forward strand.
GCAGCTTAGCGCCGGCCTGCATCATGGCAACGGTGAACCGGTACTGTGCATCAATGAAGTCATCGGTTTTCTCCATGCCGGCCTCCGGCTGATTTTTGATCTCTGCGGTCAGGTCGGTCGTCTGTTTGGTATAGCCGCTGCCGCAGCCGGTCAGCACCAATAATGCAGCCGCTGCGATGCATATTCTGTGTTTCATTGAAATCTCCTTTACTCCACGTTATTGAGGATACCAAAGAAAACCGGAAGCATGGTCTGCGTATCCACGATCATATACACAAACGGCCGGTCGAGAATCACATATTTCGGCTCTGCTGGTTCCTCTGCGTCGCATTCATCAAACATCTCCACAGCCGTAACGGCAGCAGCCTTTGTGCCTTCGGTATCGACGTCAATATGTGTTTTGTGCAGCACTCTGTTGATAAAGAGTGTACCGGTTGCGGTTTTCGCCATATTTGAGAAGTCCGCGCTCTCCTCAAATGCACTGCCCATGCCCATTTCGGTGAGCGGCTCATTCATCAGCATATCAAAATCATAGGAGAACTGCGGCAGTCCCGCATTGACGTCACAGGACTCTGCATTGACAAGAATATCCCGCAGCGCATCCGGCGTGAGCTGTGCAAGATAGCGTTCCGGCGTCATACCCTCCTCCGGCAGCAGCGCCGCAAAGGCATAGCTCCCGCCGCGGTAATATTTGAGGAATCCGACCGCGTGGGCATCTTCGAGATACTGATATTCGTCCGAATACATCATCTGCGCCTGCTGTACGGTGCCGTCTGCCGCGGTAAAATCCAGCGGCTGCGGCTCCTCCTCATAAACGTGCGCCCATTTTGCATCAAAGCAGACCGCATTGATGAGATACATCACGGCCTCCTCCGGAATCGGCTCCGAGAGCAGCTCCGGAATCATGCCCAGCGTTTTCACATTGCACCAGTTGTTTATATCCTTCTGCGTCTGCTCATTAAACGGGGATGCAAAGACATCCGCCATATAATAATCCGCTGCTGCCTACAAAAAATCCGGCTTGACCTGCAAGCGGTCTTCATCATTGCGGAGAAAGACCGAATTTGCGGTTTTCAGGCTGCTGTCCTCGGTATCCGGCATGGTCGTCCGCAGATAATAAAGATACTGATTCAGCGCATCGCACGGAATGCCGCCGAGCGTCTGCTCCATGTCGGCGCGGGTATTGCCGCCGGCGCCGTTCGCGGTCATAGCCAGCGCCTGCATGACCGAATAGGGCGAGATCAGGATATTTTCGCCGTCGCGTTCCGCAGCGGTCTGCTGCATCAGAGAGAGTGCAAAGCCAGTCTGCGCAGAGAGAAATTCTGCATCCGGCTCGGTTCCGCTGACCTCCTGCGGCTCCACCTCTGCCGCCAGATTGCAGGCAAATGCTGACGGGTCAGCCTGCATCTGCGGCGCATCGGGCTGATTGCCGCAGCCGGTCACCGAAAGCGTCAGCAGTACGGCCAGAATACCGGCAATAGATCGTTTCATGATGATTCTCCTTATCCTCTGCGCGCATCCCTGAACCACGCGCAGACTTCATTCACTGTTTCGTTGTCTGTTTCACAAAATGTGCCGCAGAATTCCTCTCCCATCGAAATATGAATCTGTGTGCCGCCATCGTCCGGCATCCATGTATACCAGAATGTCTGCGGCGCTTCGACCGCCGGAACGGCATCCGGATAGATGATTTGCGGCGGCTCCTTTGCGGCTTTGCAGAGCTTCTGATACTGCTGTGCTGCCGTTTCCGCATCTGTGCCGCATTTCAGTGCTGAAAAATGTTCGCCGAGCGTACCCGCATCATACATTGCAGCAATTTCACCGGAGCTATATCCGCCCGCGCCGGAATAGAATGTGCCGTCCCGCGTCAGAAAAATCACTGTAGCTTTCGGCGCGCTTTCGTCCTCCGACTTCGGAAACTGTGTTTCCTCATAAAACAGCACGGCGGGCATCTCCGCATCGGCCGGTATATCTGCACCGCAGGCTGTCAGCAGAAGTGCAGCCGCTATCAGCATTTTTTTCATAGCAGTATGTCCTTTCAGTTCATCGGAAGATTTTTCATGACAGAGAATTTTGCTTCAATGCCGTTCAGGTAAACTGCATAGATGCCCTCTTGGAGCTTCATACCCGAAAACTCCCGCGGATACAGCGTCCATGTATCGGATTCACCGGGCTTGATCGTGGAGCCGAGGCGCGTTTCGCAGCCGATCTCGGCGTGCCACGGCGTCATGCTCACGGCACCGTCCTCAAATTTCTCAATCGCAAAATCGGTCAGCGAAACATGATAATCCTCAGTGCCGTTATTGGTGATGATAACGCGGATGAAATCATCGGCAACCAGATAAACATCCGTCTGTGTCTTCATCGAGATATCTGCGTTGGGCGAGACGATCTCTTTGGCATCGGCGGTGATTGTGAATCCGCTTGTCAGGCCGTTATCCAGCTCGATCAGGTATTCGCCTTCTTCAAGCGGCAGATCATAATGCTGTGCAATATTCGCGGTAAATACGGTCGTATCATGCGGCGGTGCAAGCTGTGCTTCCTCAGTAAAACAGTCGCCGCCGTCCTTGTAGAGGACTGCCTCCTGATGCCCGTTCTCCCAGACGCGGTACAGCTTGAAAAACGCAGAATTGAAGTAGATTTCCTCGTCAGTGTTGTTGCTGACCGTGAAATTGATGATCTCAGAATCGGGCAGGAAGCCGTCCTGCTCCGGCCAGACATAGACCTCATTGTAAAGCGCCTGCCCCTCGATGACGGGCGGTGTCTGTTCCTCCAGTCCCATTGCGGGTGACTGCTGCGTATTGGTGCCGCCCTTGCAGGCGGTCAGTGCCGCAGCTGTGCAGACCGCGCAGAATAATAATGCTGTTTTTTTCATAAGAATCCCTCCTCTTTACCGGGAAAGATATGCTTTCAGCTCCTCCGCCGCGTCCTTCAGAAGTGCCTCTGCATCCGGATCGTCTGATTCCAGCTCTATGATAATCAGCGCTTTGCCGCAGAGGAACGAAGCACTTTTGATCTGCGGTTCAGCAGAATAATAACTGATCTCGTCCGTTTCATGTTCTCTGTCATAATCGCTTGGGTGCATGACCGTGAAAGACAGCTTTCCGTGTGCATTTTCATAGCAGAAGATCAGCTCGTCAAGATCTCTGCCGACAACGGCCGGTTCCTCGGATTCCGCAAAGCCCGCGATCTCGTCCGGCGGAACGGGAATCCCGTAGCTTTCACAGACTTTTTCCGGCGCATTAACGGCTTTTTCGTCTTCATCAGGCGGTGCCTCGGAGCTTTCCTCTCCGGATGCCTTGTCATTGGCAGGGCGTACGGTTGAAGCGGGCGAAACTGCGGATTCATTCTGCTTTTTCTGTTCGTTTTTTGCGGAAAAAGCCTCACCGCCGGTGATTGCGTCCTGATTGAGGTGCAGGGAATAGTTTTCATCTGCGGCCCCGTCATTCATTTCGGCTTCATCGGCCTGTTCCGCGTATTCCTCGCTGCTTTCCTCTGCATATTCCGCATCCGCAGCAGCGCTGTCAGCCCCGCCGTTTTCATTCATTGCAACATCGGCTGTCATCAAATCGGATTTATTTCTGTTCGGGAGCATCACGGCACCCGCTGCCACCAGTACAAAGCATCCCGCAAAGGCCAGTGCTCCGGTCAGAAGACGGCGGCGGCGCACCTGACGCTCTTTCATATAAATTCTGCTGCGGCGGAAGACCTCAGCCTCAAATTCTTCATTCGTCATTCTCATTTTGTCTGCGCCCCCCTTTCTCCCATCAGTTCCCGCAGCGCATTCTTCGCACGGTAGAGCAGATTATCAACGTGCTTTGCCGTTTTTTTCATGATTTTTGCTGCTTCGGCATAGGAATACTCCTCGAAATATACCAGATGTACCGCAATCTGCTGATCCTCCGGCAGCTTTGCAATCGCCTCATGCAGCCGCCGCTTTTCGTCAGTTTGCAGCACCTGTTCCTCAAGGTCAGCGGTATCGGCGAGCGTATCCTCTGTTTCCTCCAGCGGAACCTGCGCGTGCCGCTTCTGACTGCGCAGCCAGTCCAGCGCCCTGCTGCGTGCCATCACAAAAAGATAGGTTTTCAGCGGCGTTTTGAAGTTGTATTTCTTCGGATTGACCACAAGCTGCATGAAAACATCTGCGGCAATGTCCTCCGCAGCACAGATGTCATGCACATACCTCTGAATGAAAAATGTCACCGGATCACGGTAGGCTTCAATGATCGCGGCAAACGCATTCTGATCGCCGTCGAGATACCGGCGATAATCCAGTGCGCCCTGCTCCATATTGATTCTCCGTTCTGTTGAAGACCGCCTTCAATCATAGATACGTTTCGGCGGCCTGATTTCCTTATCAGATTTTGATATTCGTCATTATGCACAAGTTTAATCAATCTGTTATATAGCATTTGTAGAATTGAGTGCTTTTTACTTGCAATTGCTTGCGGGATATGCTATAATAAGGATGAACTTCATTTTTACCTGAATTCAAACCCTCTCTACTTGAATTCAAAAAAACCCTCTCCTTTGTGAAAACCGTCCGTTTCGGGCGGTTTTTTCCTTTATTATAATACATTTCACAGAAAAAATCAATTCCCTGCACGCAAAAGAAATGCGTTCTGCCGAAGGCGTATTGGCTGCATTCCGGCATTCCTCGCCCAATCATTCACGAACAAAAATCAGAATATATAATAATGCCCCGAAGCAATCCTGATATGCTTCGGGGCAAACATTCTCTATCACGGCAGTATCCCGCAAAACAGAAACAGCAGTTTTAATCTCCCTGTTCATTCAGCTCACGGAGCATTTTGATGACCTGATCGCGCAGCCAGATCGCTGCCTGATCGGCCGGCACCGTTTCTTTGAAGGATTTATCACGCGCAGAAATCTCAATGCCGCCTGCTGCCAGCGCCTTCGGGCTGACAACGGCTCTCAGCGGAATGCCGAACAGATCCGCATCAGCAAACATCGCGCCGGGACGAATGTCTCTGTCATCATACAAAACCTCAACACCGAGCGAGGTCAGCTCAGCATAAAGCCGGTCGGCTGTCTCCTTGACGGCCGGATCATCCACGCGCAGATTGCAGATTTCAACCTGCCACGGTGCAATGGTCATCGGCCAGATCGGGCCGTAATCATCGTGGCTTTCCTGACAAACGGATGCGCACAGTCTGCCGACACCGATGCCGTAACAGCCCATGATCGGAATTTTGCGGTCGCCGTTTTCGTCGAGGTAGGTCATGTTCATTGCTTCGGTATATTTCTTGCCGAGCTGGAAGATATTGCCGATCTCAATGCCTTTTTCAATGTGAATATTCGGCTTTCCGCATTCCGGACAGATTGCACCGGCAAAGGTTTTTGCGAAATCGTGCATCTCAACGTTACCGAGATCGCGCTTGAGATTCAGGCCGGTGAAGTGGGCATCGGCTTCATTTGCACCGCAGACCAGATTCTCAATGCCGTCCAGCGATTTGTCATAGACAACGCGGATCTTATCAGAAAGACCGACAGGACCGATAAAGCCGGCGACAATGCCGCTTTCCTCCGTGATCTCAACAGCCGGATGAATCTCAAAGCCGAGGTAATTGCGCAGCTTTGTCTCATTGACTTCCAGATCGCCGCGGATAAAGACGATCACATAGCTGTCATCCTCATTTTTCTGATAGACAACGGCTTTTGCGAGCTTTTTCTCATCAGTATGCAGGAAATTCTTGAGATCCTCGATGGTTTTGATATTCGGTGTCGAAATCTTCGTCAGCGGGGCAATCTCACCCGGCTCATTCTGCACATTGACAACCGCTGCCTCCATATTGGCACGGTAGCCGCAGTCGCAGATTGCAAGGGTGTCCTCGCCGACCTCTGTCAGCAGCATGAATTCATGCGAGATCGAACCGCCCATCATGCCGGAATCCGACTGCACGGAGATAAACTGCTTGCAGCCGCAGCGCTCGAAAATGCGGTTATAGGCTTCGTAGACGCGGCTGTAATAGCGTTCCAGATCGGCCTGTGAGGTATGGAAGGAATAGGCATCCTTCATGGTAAACTCACGCACACGGATCAGGCCGCCTCTTGCACGCGGCTCATCACGGAATTTGGTCTGGATCTGATAGATCATGAACGGGTAATCCGCATAGGATGAGGCGGTGTCCCTTGCGAGATGCACGGCAGCCTCCTCATGTGTCATGCCGAGCACCATCGGATTGCCGGAGCGATCCTTCCAGCGTGCCATTTCACTGCCGATGCCGGTATAGCGGCCGGATTCCTCCCAGAGCGATGCGGGCATCACGACCGGGAACATAACCTCCTGTCCGTCAACTGCATCCATTTCCTCGCGGATGATCTGTTCGATCTTGCGCATAATGCGCTTTGCCGGCGTATAAAGCGAAAAAATGCCGTTTGCCATATATTTCATATAGCCGCCGCGCATCATCAGCGCATGGCTTTCGATTACACAGTCCTTCGGCGCATTTTTGAAGCGCTCGCCAAGCATATTTGCAACCTTCATGTAACATACTTCCTTTCCGAATAATGTGCAAAAGCACCAAACAGCATTATTATACCATATAATGCAGGAAAATGCAATGGGTGAAGCAGAAAAAAACAGGGCAACAGCAGCCGCTCGTCTTTGACGCAGCGGAAAAAGAGGAAAAGTGTTCTGAAAAGCGGGGATGCGGGGGTGACAACTCTGTCCCGTTTGGTTGTCACCCCCGTTTGTTTTACACGCAGGCATTCATTTGAAAAAGGCTTGACAAGCACGCTTTTTTATGGCATAATAGAAGTATACCGCAAAGATTGCCGCAGAGGGAGGGCAATCCGGTATCACGCAGAAAGCGGGGCGATACCCCGCTGAAAAAAGGGAGGGTATTTATGAAAAGAAAAAAACTGACGGCCGCGCTTGCCGCAGCCGCAATGCTTGCAGGCAATTTACAGTGTCTGCCGGCTGCGCCTGCATCTGCGGCGGGCGATTATGATTACGCAAGGGCACTGCAAATGTCGCTCTATTTTTATGAGTGTCAGCAGGCAGGCAAGCTGCCGGAATGGAATCGTGTGGAATGGCGTGCCGATTCGACGGTCGATGACGATGTAAACGGCGGCTGGTACGACGCCGGCGACCATGTCAAATTCAATCTGCCGATGGCCTATTCCGCAGCCATGCTTGCATGGGGACTGTACGAATATCCGGACGGCATTGAGTCCTGCGGCGAAATGACCAACTATGTCAACAACCTCAAATGGACACTTGATTATCTTGCAGAATGCGATCTCGGCACGAAAGCGATCTTTCAGGTCGGTCTCGGACAGATCGACCACAGCTGGTGGGGACCTGTCGAGCTGATCAAATACGGTATGGCCGATCAGGGCAAAAAAGAACCCCGCGGCCATCTCGAAGGCAGAGACTGCTCCGCCGTCACCGCTGAAATGGGTGCGGCACTCGCAGCAGGCAGCGTGGCACTGAAAGGCCGCGTCGATCAGAGTGTGCTGGATGGTTATGTCAAGCACGCAATCAACCTGTTCAAAATGGCGGATGAAGACCGGAGCGACGATTACTATCAGGATTCCGATGCAAAGGGCTTCTACCGTTCCAGCCATTTCTACGATGAACTGTTCTGGTGCGCAAACTGGCTGTATATTGCGACAGGCGAGCAAAGCTATCTGGATACGGCCAAGAGCTATATCCCGAACCTCGGCAAGGAAATGGGACAGGATTGCCTGAAATACACATGGTCGCAGTGCTGGGACGATGTGCAGCAGGGCGGCACACTGCTCTATGCGATCAACACCGGCGATAAGGAATGGATCGCGCAGGCGAAAAAGCATCTCAGCTACTGGGCCGATGACGAAGCGAGCAAGCATCTGAAAGGCGGCCTCTGCTGGGTCGATTCATGGGGCTGTCTGCGTTATGCAAACACGATCGGCTTCCTTGCTGCGGTCGGTACGGATCATCTTTTCAAAAATGATGCCGAAGCAGCCACTTTTAAGAAGCTCTATGAAACACAGATCAATTATACACTCGGCGATAATCCGAACAAGATCCCGTATGTCTGCGGATATGCCGACAATTCTCCGTGTCACCCGCATCACCGCACCGCACACGGTTCATGGAAAAACAGCGATGAAACACCGGAGGAGAGCCGTCATATCCTTTACGGCGCGCTGGTCGGCGGCCCGAATGAGGACGGCTCCTTCACAGATAAGCGCAACAACTTCGTCAACAATGAGGTTGCAACCGACTACAACGCCGGATATACCGCCCTGCTCTGCAAAATGGTTACGGAATACGGCGGAAAATCTGATCCGAAATTCCCGTATCCGGAAGTCCGCGATGACGAGATCTTTACAGAATGCAAGGTTGAGAATACCAAATCCGGCTCGACCTACAGCCTGAAAATTACGAATCACACGGCATGGCCGGCTCGCTGCATCGACAATCTCTCCATGCGCGTATACGTTGATCTCAGCGAGGTGACAAAGGCCGGCTTCAAGGCATCGGATGTCACAGTTCGCTGCGACCGCGATCAGGCAGGAATGTATGCGGGCGAAGGCGTCAAGCCGGCAGTGATCTCCGATCTGATTCAGGACAGCGGCGACACCTACTATATCGAGGTCTCTTTCCCGGACGGCCGTGCGGTTCTGCCGATCTCCGAAGGACGGCAGCAGTGCGAGGTCATTCTTGCACTGGTTTATCCGGATTACGGCAGCGGCTGGGATGCGACAAACGATTTCTCCGCGCAGGGACTCGGTTCCGATAAAAACACCAAGACCATGAATGTGCCTGTTTACGAGAACGGCACGCTGATCTACGGTAAACAGCCGGACGGCACTGTCGGCAAAGGCTCGATCAGTGCAGCACCTGCACCGGACGGCACGCCCAAAACAACGGATGAGCCGAAGCAGACCGAAGCGCCGAAGCAGACAACTGCTGCACCGTCCGTCACGACTGCGGCGCCGTCCGTCACGACCGCTGCACCGGCTGTCACAACCGAAGCGCCGTCTTCCTCCGGCCCCAACACACCGAACGGCAAGTGGGGCGATGCGGATGAATCCGGTGAAGTCGATGTTTCTGATGCTGTAATTGTTGCAAGATTTGCCGTCGGTGACAAGGTCAATGTCACCGAAAACGGACAGCTGCTGGCAGACGTCACCGGCGACGGCAACGTGACATCCGATGACGCGCTCAAGATCGTGCGCGGCATCGCAGGCATTATCAAGGATCTGGATCCGAACGCAAAATCATGATTTATGCAGGATCAGCAGACAGACTGCCGTTGTATACAGGATGATGCTGACCAGATTGACAAGCCAGAAATACCATTTCTTCGTTTTGTGATGAAAAAACAGCATTCCCAATATTGCACCGATTGCGCCGCCTGCCATTCCGAAGAGGAGCAGGCGGCGTTCCGGTGTCCGCCATAATTTTGCTTTGGCGGCGTGCTTGTCAAGGCCGTAAACGGCAAATGTCAGCGCACTGATTACGGCACAATAGATCAAAAAGTATTTCAGCATGGTTGACCTCATTTCTATTCACAAAAATGCATTGTATAACAGCGCTTTGGCCGGACATTCAGCCCGACCAAAGCGCTCTGCATTTCTATGATTTTATCTTTGCACAATATTGATATAAGGATACGGAATCTCGATCCGGTTTGCGGAAAGCGCTTTGCTCACGCGCAGGTTAATGTCCGTCATGACAACTTCAGATGCTGCGGTCGGCTTGAAATACACTGTGGTTGCAAGCCGAAGGCTGCTGTCTTGAAACGCCAGAAAATAGACCGGCGCATAGACCTTGCCGTCCGGTGTATCCTTTCCGGGGATGCTGTATTCCGAGTCGATCACAGCCTGCCGGATAACCTCCATTGCCTTTTCGACATCGCTGCCGTAGGCAATATGAAACTCAAACTGAATCGACCGGCTGCGCGTATGATAGCTGAAATTGCGGACGCGCATGGTATTGACTTTGCTGTTCGGCAGAATAACACGCTGTGTGTCCAGCGTCTGCAAAACCACATGACGCAATGTGATCTCCCGCACAATGCCTGTTGTGCCGTCCTCAAGTTCAATACGGTTGCCTGTCTCAAACGGCTTATACATACTGATCATCAAACCAGCGAGAATATCCTTAATGACATCCTGCGCAGCAAATGCAAGCACAGTACTGATGATGGCCGTGCCGCCGAGCAGCGTTTTCCAGATTGTTCCGATGCCGCTGAATACGGAGAAAGCAATAATGACACCGGAAACAAAGATCACAATCTTCATGACCCGTTCCACAAAGAGCAGGTGCAGGCCGGTCTGTTTTTTTTCCAATTGCTGAAAACCGATATGTACTGCATGCATCAGAATCCATGTCAGCAGAATCACACCGGCGAAAAAAGCGATATTCAGAATTGTTGTACCGTTTTCTGTCACATTGCGCCTCCGATTATCCGTTCTTCCTCATTATTATACCCGATTTCGCTTTTCTTGTCAATAGCGCTTCTTTGAGGATCTCGCAAAAAAAGAACCGGATCCGAAGATCCGGTTCTTTGAGAACGAATATTACTCGTTGATAGCGGTAACAACACCGGAGCCGACAGTCTTGCCGCCTTCGCGGATAGCGAAGCGGAGGCCCTGCTCAATAGCGATCGGGGTGATCAGCTCAACGTCGATCTCGATGTTATCGCCGGGGTTGCACATCTGAACGCCGTCCGGCAGCGTGATGATACCGGTAACGTCAGTTGTACGGAAATAGAACTGCGGACGATAGTTGGAGAAGAACGGCTTATGACGACCGCCTTCTTCCTTCTTCAGAACATACACCTGACCCTTGAA
>JAFYBM010000028.1 GCA_017540225.1 Oscillospiraceae bacterium
CGGCATTGCCGTCCTCCGGAGCTTCAGTCACGGAACAGGATTCCGTCCTGATCCATTTTGTCAATGACAGCCAGAGATTCAACGCGCAGCCCGCGTGTACGGAGCCGGCTGCCGCCCTCCTGAAAGCCCTTTTCGATCACGAAGGCAGCGCCCGCTGCCTCTGCACCGGCCTGTGCAATCAAATCCAGCAGACCCTCCGGCGCTTTGCCGTTTGCCAGAAAATCATCTACAATCAGGATCCTGTCATCTGCGGAAAGATATTCCCGCTCGACCACGATTGTATAATCCGTTCCGTGTGTGAAGGAGTGTACAAGCGTCTGATACAGAATGCCCGAAACATTGCTGGAAAGGTGCTTTTTGGCAAAGAGCACCGGTTTATGCAGCGCGGCACCCGCTGCAAGTGCAACGGCTATGCCGGAGGACTCAATTGTCATGATCTTCGTGATACCGGCATCCTGAAACCGCTTTGCGATCTCACGGCCGATCTCCATCATCAGGTCAGAGTCGATCTGGTGATTGAGAAAGGATGAGACTTTCAGCACCTGACCGGAGAGAATTTTGCCTTCTTCCAGTATTTTTTCTTTGAGCTGCAGCATAATAGAACCTCTTTCAATTGTTTTATTTCACAAACGCAATGATTTCGCGGCTTGCGGGCGTGAGAAACGCTTCCGGCGTCAGATTGATCTGCGGTACGCCGTTCACATCGAAATAAACAGGCCGGATACGGGTGTGGCGGCAGGGATCATACAGCGGGTCATCGGCATAGGTGCCGCAGGTCTTGCTTGCATGGGAAGCCGGCCGTGCGTGATAAACGATCAGCACATTGCCGTGTTCATCGGTGACAAAGCTGTTATGGCCGGGGCCGGATTCGCCGTTCAGATCGGCGGTGCTGAGTACCGGATGGTTCTGCTTTGTCCAGCTTTTGATATTCATAAGGTCAGCGTTTTCATCTGCTTCCATGCGGCCAACGCAGTATTCCGAGCCGGTGCCGGAGGCGGAGAAGAATACATAGATTTTGCCGTTCGCCTTGAGCACTGCTGCGCCCTCGTTGACGCGGTGATTGACCTTTTCCCAGTCAAATTCGGGCTTTGTCAGCAAAATGGATTCTGAGATCAGCTTCCACGGCTGCTCGGGATCAATTTCCGCCATAAACAATGAAGAATCGCCCTTGATCTCCGCCCAGATCACATAATGATGTCCCTTGTGTTCAAAATAGGTCATATCGAGCGAAAAGCTCGTAAAGGAATCTGTATCGCCGGCTGAGGCCTGCATTTGCCCGCATTCCTTCCAGTTTCCGGTCATCGGGTCGCCGTCGCATTGCAGGACATAGGGGCGGATCGCCCAGACATCGCTGCTGCTTCCGGCCGCAAAAAAGATATACCATTTCCCGTTGATCCGGTGCAGCTCCGGCGCCCAGATGTGCTTTGCCATGATGCCGCTTTCGTGTGCCTTCCAGATCGTTTTTTCCTCGGCTGCCGCAAGTCCCGCAACGGTATCGCTCTGCCGGAGAATAATGCGGTCATAGCCCTTGTTGACGCTGCCGTAGGCCGGATAGGATGCTGTGAAATAGTAGGTCCCGTCCTCGCCGCGTACAATATAAGGATCAGCGCGTTCCTCTATGAACGGGTTATCGTAATCGGCGGCCTGAACTGTTCCGTGAATATAATTGCCGGAGGCTTCTGTTCCTGCCTTTGCCTTTTCCAGATCGTCCGCATTCCACGAGACCGGCAGCTCCATTGTCCCGCCGTCGCTGTAGCTGACTGTCACGGTTTCCGGCAGTTCAAATGAGCCGTCTGCTTTTTTCCGGACATAGACTGATGCAGTTTCTGTCTGAAAGGTGTGGTTGGCATCGCCGCCGAAGGCACCGGTCAGCGCCGTATACTGCGAAGGCGTGATCGGGATGACATAGCCGTGGCGCGGCGTAAAGTCGAAGCTGTACTGGTCACGCGGCACGGTTGTGAAGTTTTCGAGGTCTGTGGTTTTCTGCATGACATAGTAGCCGTTGCCGTAGGCATCCGACATCATCAGCCATTCGTCTTTTTCTCCGTTGAGCTTGTAGATATTCGGGCCTTCCACACCGAGACTGCCCTCGGAAATCTGCTTGATTTCCTCATAAGGGCCGGAGGCACTCCGCGATTTTGCAAGATAGATGCGCTTGTTTGTTTCGTTTTTGTAGTACATATAGTAGACCGGATCTACGGCAGGTGCGGGCTGATACTTGTAAATATCAGAGTCAATCGCATCGTTGCCGTTCGCGGGCGCAAAGAGAATCTTCGGTGTCGTGTCGATGGATTTGAGATCCTTGCTGTAGAAATAGTACATGATCGTGCGGTCATCCTTGCCGGGAATGCGCACTGCAAAATAAACCATGTAGCTGCCCTGCGCAGAATCATAAATCGCCTGCGGCGCCCATGCGCGGTCAAGGCCGGGGATTGCGTGTTCGGTATCAATGCTGGTTTCATCGAACCAGTGAACAAGGTCAGTCGATTTTGCGCTGACAAGATTGCGGTTGCTGTTCCAGCCGAGCGAGGATTTCATATCGGTCGCCAGCAGATGCCAGAGGCCGTCCTCGCCCTTGAAGATATACGGATCGCGGATGCACTTGGTGCCGACGGACGACTGCCAGACCGGTTTGCCGCCGTTGAGCGCCTTGAAGTGATAGCCGTCCGTGCTCAGTGCATAGCAGAGGCGCTCCTGCTCCGGCGCATTGCCCTGAAAATAGGCAAACAGATAGGCGATGGGTTCTTCCTCCTTTTCCCTGAAGGTTGACCAGATGCGCGCATTATCCGTTACATCACCGAGCAGCAGATAGCTTTCCAGCTCAACGGCATCCTGACTGTCGACAGAATAGCCGTCGGAAAGCCCCATGTAATCGCGCATCCCGTCATCATCAAAGTCAGCTACATGATACATAATGTCATCAAAGCCGTTTGTCAGGCCGCGCTTGAGCAGCGTCAGATCCTTCGCTGTCAGCACGCCGTCAAAATCCATGTCGCCGGTGAGGAATGAGTAGCGGCCGCCGGCAGGCTGAAAATAGAATTTCTGCCCCTCGCCGCCCCAGTAATCCCACTGGTCGATGTTGGCACCGTCCTCGTAGCTGATGTCATAGACATCCATTGCGGCATTGCCGCTGCATTCCGCCTGAATATAGAATGCATCGTCTGTCTGCCGGATATGAAAGCGCTGCGCATCGTTTCCCTTGTATTCCGCAAGCGAAAAATTGCTGCCGTCTGTGCTGTCACCGGATTCAACGGTGATTGCAAGCTCCGGATCGGCAGCGGAAAGAAATGCGCAGGTGCCGCCGCCCGCATCAATAACGCGCCAGCGCTGCGAAGCATCATCCTTTTTTCCGCGCTGTTCAATGTTGCCGTCAGCAGCAGCGGTGATGTATTTTCCGCTGAGCCGCACCATGATCTCGTATTCCGCGCCGCTGATGAGCTTTGCGGGATTGGCGATATACGGTGCAGTGACACGCGCTGCGGCTTCGGCAGTTCCGGCCGGCAGCAGCGCAGCGATGCAGACAGATGCGGCGAGCGCTGCACATACGGTAAATCTTCGGATACTTTTCATGGGAACCTCCTTTATAAGCAGGATTTTGTTTATCTTTATCATACATGAAACAACACGGTTTGTCAATAGCTTTCGCAAAGAAAGACAAGCCCCCGCCAAAGCACGCTCCGGCGGGGGTGTTGTTCAAAACATATCAATCATCCTGATGCTCATGGAAGAAGAGCGGAAGACCTGTGCGGACATAGTGGCGAACAATGCCCCACCAGTGTGTCTCATTCGGTGCTTCAAGATAGTAAACATTGCACTTCGAGAAATCACAGCCATAGGTGAAACGCTGCGTGTCGGCACGCAGTGATCTCATCAGGCCGGAAAGGTTGTCGTATGCAATATCCTTTGTACCGGTTGCAGCAAAGATGAAATATTCATCCTGCTTGAAGCCGCTCTTGTCGATCGCCTTCTGAACGCCCTCCGGGCCGTCCCAGCAGTGGCCGGAAAGCGGCATGAAGTATCCGATAATATCGAGGTTGTTGCAGAAGTTCTTCCATGTAGAGCCGCCGCCCATCGAGAAGCCGCCGTATGCACGGTGATAACGCGAGGCCTGAAGACCTTCCGTCGTGGTATTCTCCGCATAGGTCGAATATTTGCTTTCCACATACGGAATGATCGTTTTGCGCATTTCGTCATGGACATCATAAGCGCCGTTCGGGCAGTTATTGAATGTCGGGGTAACGACGATCATCGGCTCAATTTCGCCGTTTGCGATCATGTTATCAAGCATAACATCAATATTGCAGTTCTTGTCGTCGTTAAAGCAGGTTTCTTCGCTTTCGCTGCCGCCGTGCATCAGATAGAAGACATTGTATTTTTTGCTTTCATCGTAGCCGTACGGAGTATAGACATACATCTTCTTGTTGCCGTTGATGCCGCTGTAGTATTCGGTATGCACTTCGCCGTGATTTGCCGGGCGCTTTTCATTGCTGAAATAGTCATCCGGAGCTCTGTTCAGACTGATCGTCTGCGGATAATTATACGGCTCGGTGACGGGCTTTTCCGGCTCTTTCTTTTCCGGATAATCCTTTGTCTGCGCGGTCAGGAACTGCACATACCAGTCAATATCATCGCGCTCCAGCTTGCCGTTGCAGTTCATATCAGCCTGCTTGATATCGGCTTTCTTCGTGGCACCTGCTGCGAGCAGCTTCTTTGCGTAGCTGAGGTCAACCGCCGTGATCAGGGAATCGCCGTTGACATCGCCGAGAATGCCGGAATCACTATTCTGGGTGACAACGCCGCCGTCTTCATTGACCTGCTGGCCGGGCTTGACATCCGTGCTGCCTTCTTCGACAAACTGCCACCAGTCCACATTAAAGAGGTAGCTGTCTCCGCCGGAGAAGCGCAGGAAGAGGTCATGTGTGCCGGTTGCGCCGGAGACCTTGCCGCTGACGGTCGTCCAGTTCTGCCAGTCGTCAGTCACCGGACAGTCAACCGTGCCGACCATCGGGCCGCTGGCGGAATCCAGATGCAGCTCGATCTTGCCGCCCTGACCGTTCGATGCAACGGATGCATAGAACTCGGAAGCACCCTTGTCACCGAAATCCACGCCGCTGACCTTGACATAATCGCCGTTCTCAATGAATCCGATTGCCAGTGTGCCTGCGTCGATTTTTTCCGTTTTGATGCCGGAAGCAAAATTGATCGTTTCCGCCTCGACACGCTGATAGGGATTGAGTGCTTCGAGCTGTTTCGGACCTTCATCCGTGAAAGTAATCATCGGAATCGAGCCATCCGGATTGTAGGTGAATTCTTCACAGCTTGCACTGCGATTGAAGGTACCGCCGCCCTTGAGACCGTTTTTATGATAGAACAAATAGGAATGATCCTTATAGTCGATGATGCCGCCGTGCGTGGTAAAGCAGTTCGACTGCTTCTGGATCTGGTTGCCGAATTTCCAGGGACCTGTGACCGAAGGTGCCGTTGCATATGCCTGACTTTCGCCGCCGTCGCTGCCGTAGAAGCAAGCATAGACAAGGTAATAAAGGCTGTTGTGCTTATAGATCCACGGGCCTTCGCCGTAGCCGCAGCCGTTTTTGCCGGGACCGAATGCCTCTTGGGTCATCGGGAACTCCTGAATCGGGCCGTCCAGCGTGACCATATCCTCTTTCA
>JAFYBM010000245.1 GCA_017540225.1 Oscillospiraceae bacterium
CCGGAATGCCGCATACAATAAACCGGAACAAACCGAACGCCGAAAGGAGCATTGTTATGAAAAAGCTGCTGCTTGTGCTGATTATTTTCGCGGTCTGCTATTCTGCAGGGCAGGCCGGGGAACCGTCTGCCGCAACAGAGCCCGCCGTTTATGAGGTCACGCTGCCCGATCCGGAGGAGACCGGCAGTCTGCTCCGGCAGATCGCGGATGCGCTGCGGGCACTGGCGGCATCCGTCCGGATCGAACGGCGGGGGCTCCGCCCCTCTGCACGTTCAAAATAATACTGTATTTGCTTGCTTTTTCAAGGCCGAGTTTTAAAAAACGGAAACGAACGGAGAACTTCTCAGGGCGGAGCGGATCGTTAAACCCACAGCAGATCATTGAAGAATCCGTCAATCCGCTTGTCAACAAGCCTGCGTTCTTCGGAGAAAGAATGCTGCGCATCTTTGATTCCGAGGGAGATCTGAACCTTCCGGTTGCCGGAGGGCATCTGTTTTGCGTTTTCCACAGTATACGCTTTTCGCACGGTCAAATGCAGATTATCGCCGGAAATAACAGAAAAGAGCCGCCGTTGTGCAGGAAACACACCGGCGGCTCTTTATAGCATAAGGATTGCGTTCACATTTTGCTGATATCGTACTGCAGCATCTCACCGTACAGGAATGGTCCAGCTTTTTCCGAACAGCGGCGGATTCCGTTTCCTCTGCAAGCTCTTCTTCAATGATCCACTGCGGATCAAGCCATTTCTGAAAGACATTCCAGTTTGTCAGGATCGTCTGTTCTTTTCCGTTTCTTCCCTTGCGCTTGATTTCGTGCGAATCCATTGTACTGCCCTGATACCGGATCGGAAAATCGGCTTCCATGAGCTTAGAGAGATTCCGCCGGACGGTTTTTACGTTCGCCTTCATTCCGTATTCGGATTCCAGAAGCGTCGCAATTTTTGCTGTAAAATGGGGTGATCCGGGTCGGTATGCTCGCGCAGGATATTGAGGATATAGAGGATCAGCAGCTTTTTCGGTTCAGATTCTGCCATGCAGGACAGTTCCTTTCTGATCAATACATTTAAATTATATACACTAATCGCTCCGATGCCAATAGGAATCTGTGAAATAAACATAAGAATGGGGCTGTTATAAAAAGGTGCAGTATGTACGCATCGCGGATAATTTGAATTGATATCAAAACATAACGAAATCAACGCAAACGCGATCGTTTCACACCTTTTGCGCAGCAAATCCACATACGCGGTTTTTGTCCGCAAACGTATGCTATAATAAACACACAGAAGAAAGGCCGCCCTAAACACAGGAGGTGCGCGATGACGATTCCATGCAAGCTGGGCGATATCCGTACAAATGCTGCGATCTGGGCGCTGATCGGCAAAGAGCCGGGCGATGCGGTATGCACGCTGCTGGAACCGGAGAGCTTTGCGGACGCCTACCGGCTCGACGAATACTACAGCAAGCATTCCCGCTGCCCGGGCGGCTATGTCTTTCTGGCGCGGCATGAGCGTATTCATCTGTACCATACCGCGCGCGTTCTCGAATACGATTTCCGTATCATCGTTCCGGCGCTGAACGGGTATTTCCGCATTGCCTGCGAGCGCAGGGATGAACGGAAAGAACAGCTGTTTCCGGCGAATCTGCTGCTTTTTTATTCGGACGGTTCCGATACGCCGGATGTGCTGTCCCGCGGCGAGCTCTACGATATGGCCGCATATTTCCTGCCAGAATGCGGCACAGAGCATCCCGACGAAGTTAAATGTACGATTGAGGTTTCCGAAGCGCCTGCGCCGGTGATCTGGTGCAAGCTGCGTGATCTTGAGGATGTACTGCACAAGACACTTGCCGATGTGCATACCAACCGCGAGATGATCGAGCTGGAATTCATGCGTCAGCCTGAATTCCATTTTTATCAGTACGTCTACGATTACGAGGTGCAGATTCCGGCACTCAGGCTGTATTTCCGGTACGGCATAGAAGCAGATGTCAGGCTCTCGGCATACGGTTCAGGATTTGAGTGGGTCGACGATTGTCTGCTTGTCTATGATGAAGCAGACGGCAAAGGCTGGGGATGCTGCTATGATACAATTCCACAGTATGTGGACCGGCATTATAGGAAGCATTGGCGCTTGCCGTATTTATACAGGATTCAGCCGGATGCGCTTGCCGAACTGGATTGCAGGATCAAACTTCCGTACCGGATGTGCCGGAATGAGCCGTATCCGCAGTCAATCGAACTTTGAGGAGGTGTCCGTATGAACGTGTTAAATCTGCATGGATTTCAGGGGTGTCGGCATGATTTCGCCTATGAGGCGCTTACGGCAAACGGATGCAAAGTCATTTCGCCTGCCTTGGGTTATGATGCCGAATCCCCGCTGTGCATTCTCAGCCGTCTGCGCAGGATCGCAAGAGTGTATCAGATTCAGATGATCGCCGGGACCAGTCTCGGCGGCTTTTATGCTGCGGTGCTGTCAGCGGAGCTGCATTTGCCGGTCATTCTGGTCAATCCGTTTCTGCTGCCGTTTCTGAGCTCACCCGATTACACGGCGCAGTACATCGCATTGTTCGGCGGCCTTGCACGACTTGAACAAAGGAATGTAAGCTGCATCGTCGGCGCAGAGGATGACTGCATCGGTTCACTTGATTTTGTGCAGAATCTGCTTGGAAACGAACGGTTCCGTATCGTTCAGGACGGGACGCATTCCGGGGGTTCGCTCCCGTTGAAAGAATTCTTCGGTGAGGTGCTGCGATTATACTCGTGTGAAAGCGATGCATTCCGCACTCTTTAAACGCAAAAATCTCTTGGGATTTGAGGCGAAAAAGACTTCAAAATACTGAAAAAAACTTCCGGATACGGAAATAGCTTTCAGAACACGATGTTATTTTGCAGCGGACAAAGAGATAAAAAGAACCTTGCTGCACGTTTTTCTCGTGTTTGTGGTGATTGAGCAGTTGAAATCCCAGAGAGGGCGGAGCCCTATTTCGGATACATCGCGAAGCGATTCCTTATTTCACCGCGTCAAAAGCCTGTGCGATGCCGGCGATGATATCGCCGATGTACTCCGGTGCATCCCTGGGCGTTTCCCAAACCCTGTTCTTCTTCCGTTTCATGATGCTTTATATGTTTACCGATACATTTCAAACAACTATAAGCGAGACTCATTCAGCAGGCTATAAACATAACAGGCAGATGTTACTGATAAACATCTGCCTGTTTTATATTGCAGTATGATAGAAACGAATTGAAAACGCCGCGCCGTTCGGTTTGACGTTTGCGGCTCTCAGGCTTCCGTCCTGCGCGGAGATCACTCTCTTTGCAAAAGCAAGTCCGATACCGAATCCGTTTTTCGTGTATTCGGAGGAGCGGTAGAACCGATCAAAGATGTGCGGCAGCTCCGCTTCGGGGATGCCTTCGCCGGTGTCGGTGATCGTGATCTCCGCTGCAATATTGCTGCCCTTTGCCGTGACGGTCACCGTTCCGCCGGAGGGCGTATGCTCGATCGCATTCTTCAGCAGATTCACGATCGCCTCAGAGGTATAATGCATATCTCCGGCAAACGCGGGCTCTCCGTCGATGATCGTCCGGAGTTCCACGCCCTTCAGTTCTGCCGTGACCGATACGGTTTCAACCGACTGCGCGATCAGCTCGCGGCATGCAACAGTCTCCTTTGCAAATTTCGCAGCATCCGCTTCGATCCGCGACAGGCTCAGCATGGTTTCGATCAGCCATTTCATGCGTGCGAGCAGCTCATACAGATCGCGCAGATATTCTGTGCGCTCCTGTTCCGTCAGCCCGGAATCGTTCATCAGACCGAGTATCATCATCACAGAGGTCAGCGGCGTGCGGAGCTGATGCGAGATATCCTCCAGCGCTTCCTTTGCGAAC
>JAFYBM010000029.1 GCA_017540225.1 Oscillospiraceae bacterium
GAAAAAATAAGCAGACATGACCTCACAATTGAGATCCTCGATATTCTTAACAGACATGAACTGCATTTCACTGATGGTTGCATCTGCTCATCCTGTCCGATTCAACAATCTCCATTCTAGCACAAGGGCTTTTGTCCGCAAGGAGGATAGGGCAACGCTGGGGAGCGACCCGAGCGCCTTGCGGAATTTTGCCGGGAGCATCTGCTCTCCTATATCTGAAACTGACATCTCCGGGAGGGGGTGTCAATTTGCTTTCTGTCCAAGTGTACCTTGACAAATTATAGTGCCTGCCATTGACAAAATACATTCACTTCTGGTTGACAAAATAGATGGGCGGTAACACCATATTACGAACAAAAAGTCAAGCTGTAAATATGATTTTTTATGGCTATTGCAAATTTTACGGCTGTCCGCAGTAAAACGCCGGTCTTTTGCCCCTCGCAATCTGTTATTTCATTTTCAATCAGTTTTCCGGCAAATGAAAAGCTCCTGCACAACCGGTACAGGAGCTTTATTCTGTATGATTTCTTACAGCGGTTCGGAATAATGCGTGAACTTTGCTTCATCCAGATTCAGCAGAACCACAACGTAATTATAGAACTTATACGGCATATAAGTGATCTGCATATCAGACCATGAGGACGGTGCCAGCAGCTCTACATAACCCTTGACCGTTTCACCGCCCTTGATCTCCTGATTGAAGCTCTTGAGCGGGCTGTTGATCTTTGTGTAGTATTTTCTTGCCGGAACGGATGCCTGCACATCATATACGGCATCGTCTACTTCTTCGCCGTCAATTATGGCGGAAAAATGTGTCAGTGTCGAGCAGTCGATCTTTTCGGTCGTTTTGTTTGCAATCGTGACTTCTGCGATGACGACACGGTACTTCATTTTATCCACATCATCCAGCTCAATGATCTGATCCAGCGTAATATCCAGCTTGTCCTTGTAGTTCAGCGTTTCGCCGAGATTTATGGTCAGCGTTTCGCCCGGTTCATCCTCGCTGACACGGCTTTCCGGCACCTCCGGAACATAGATGCTTCTGCCGGGGCTGCCGCTTTTGTCGGCGGACTGTGAATTACCGGATCCGCAGGCTGTGCAGAGCACTGCGGAGCAGCAAAGACCTGTCATCAGTAAGCCGACTGCCAGACGGCGGAGTGTTTTTTTCATTTCGGGAATCCTCCTCAAATGTGCATATTCTGCTTCATTCCGGCCGGCTGAAAGGCCGTCTCGAATGCGCTGTTATTTATTATACCATAGTTTCCCGAAAAAAGCAAGCCCCTATTCTCAGCAAATGCCGCCCGTTCCGGCGGCATTCTCAGCGCAAACCGGAAGGGCGGCATGATTCAATCAGATTTTAACGCATTATTCAGCGCCGGAAACCTTCGTTCCGCAGAAAGCACAGAACATTGTATCCGGTGCCATCGCTTCACCGCAGTTCGGGCACACACTCGGTGCGGCCGCGGCAGGCGCGGGCTCAGACGGTGCTTCCGGCAGCTTGTTGCCGCATCCTGCGCAGAATTGCGCATTGGGTGCAAGCGGCGCACTGCAGAACGGGCAGACACCCTGAACAGGCTGTGCCGGTGCGGGCGGTGTTACGACAGGTGCAGCGGCACCGCAGCCCGCGCAGAAGCGCGAACCGATTGCGACGGGCGCACCGCAGGAAGGACAGGGGACTGTACCCTCCAGCAGCTCCAGTTCATGATGCTTGTCAGCGAGATTTGTCTCAAGCGCAAAAATTGCATTGAAAATCTCTGCATAATCTGCATCGGGTGCGTCACGGTGTTCCGTGAAATACTTTTCACCGATCTCGCGGTAGCGGTTCCGCATTTCGTTCTCGATGGATGCAATATCCCTACGGACGCGGTTTTTGTCTGCAAGTGACTTTGTATTGTCAGAGACCTGCTTCATTGTCTTGGAAACGGATGCTGTCAGCTTATTAAAGAAATCTTTTGCCATGATCGGTTCCTCCTTTTTCAAGCCGTCTAAGCGGCATTTTTAATATTATAACACATTCCGATCTGCTTGTCAATATAAAATGTATAAAAACACAAGCTGATTATCAGGATGTCATTCTTCTGCCGCACGCAACAAATCATGCCGCGCTGCGCAGAAAGAATCCGCCCCATTCAATCACGGTGAAGCCTTCGCGTGCAAACGGCTGCGGTTTTGCCTGAATCTCAGGCTTTGCGTTCTTTTCAAACGCAAACCAGATGCGCCCGACAGAATCCGGCGCCGGCGATACTGTGACCGGCATCGTGCTGTCCAGTGTATCAGTCAGCTGCGGATACATCGCGTAATCGCAGCCGGCATCCAGCTTGCTGCACCAGAACTCGTTGAAATCAGCGATTTCGGTATCATTGAGACCATATCCGCGCAGAATCTCCGTGAAAGTCTCTGCACGCGCACCGGCAGGAATCACATACCCCTCCTGATACTGATATGCATACGGGTCAGTCAGCGATTCGTAGAACAGATAGCCGCAGGCCTGCCCGTTTGCATAGAGTCTGCCGTCCGGCTCCGCCGTGCCGCGCCAGCCGTTCTCATAGAGCGGGTCGCTGACGGTCAGCAGCTCGGGTCTTGCAAAGGTCACGGCAAATTCGGTTTGCTCCTTCGGATAGAGGTAAATATTCGGCTTATATACACCGACGCCGTTTGCCTGGAATGTATTGCCCTTGCTCTTTCGCTTCATCTCATCAAGCAGTTTGTCTGCCTCATCTCCCTCTATGCCGTATCTCAGGTAATCCCACCAGTCGAACACATTTAAGTACATATCCTGCCAGTCCTTATTTACGCCCCGCTGGTATTCATTTAAGAAATCCAGTGTTTCGATGAACGTACCAAGCCAGCCCTGATGCCCGTCTTCCTCGTCGATCAGGCGCGCCAGTTCTTCAATATCATTTACCATGCCGACGACAAATCCGTTATTTATGATCAGATCGGCAAACATGAACGCGTCTCCCCATTTTTCGAGCGGCTCTTTGAATGCCGGATAACAGGCTGCGAAAACCGCAAATGAATTTGAGATGCCTTTCAGCGACATACCGCAGAATTCAAAGAAAGGACTGTTGAATCCGATGTTCGGGTTTTCATACATCTGATAAAATCCGTACATACCGCTTATAAAATTGGCTGATCTTCCAAATTTATCCATCATCTTCGGATCTAAGGAAAATGTCGTGAACCGTTCAAAGCACTGTTTCAGCCGGTCTGCTTTCTTCCACTTGATATGCTTCTCTGTTTCCTTCAGCAAGCCGCCGCTGTTTCTTCTGAATTTGGTCGGCTCCGGAATCAGTTCGCCTTTTTTATTGATGAAGCCGAGCCTTTGCAGCTCGCTCAGACCCCATTTTCCGCGGTCATTGATCGCTTTTACGCCTTTCTCCGTTGCCCAGTCGATTCCCTTTCCCAAATATTTGCCCAGTTCCGGAAACAGCTTTCCGGCAGCATATCCTTCCGAAGTATTCTTTAGTGTGTCATTAAACCGTTTGTCGTATGTCCGCTGGCTGGGATCGTTATAATTGTTTTTTGAAGCGTTTTCGAGGAATTTTCTGTTCAGGATGTCCAGATCCAGTGTGTCTCCGCTGATGCCCGGATTCAGCCCGTAATCCGCATATGCGGTCAGATTACAGTCCGCAAGCGAAGATGAAAAGAAACTGAATGAGATGGCGAGCGTCAGGATGAACATGAAAAAGCGTTTCCGTTTTTTATTCTGATTTTTCATCTGTCTTTTCCCCCATTCCCGAGCGTTCAACATAGTAGGCAATGCCGCCGAGCAGTGCATCATCTGCTCCAAGCTCATAGGCTTTGTTCAGCAGCGGAAGCCCTTTTTCGTAGTTATCCTGTTCACAGAGCGCTGCACCGAGATAGTAATATACCTCCGGATCATCCTCTGTGCCGTAGAGCATGGCGCGTGTGAGATAATATGCGGCTTTGTCATATTTCCCGCGGTCAAAGAGCAGACCGCCTGCGTGCTTTGCTGGGTAGCCCCAGTCCGGATTGTCATCCGACGACTGAATATACAAATCAATCAGATGCTCACCGAGCGTTTCGGCAGATTCGTATTTCTGCGTCATGATGATCTCCTGCGCCGAAAGATAGAACGGTGAGGCTTTGTTTGAGAAATGCGATACAACCTCCTCTGCCGATCCGATATCGCCGGATGCAGCAAGCTGACAGATTTTGATGTATCTGGAATTATCATCCTCTCCGTATTTTTCAATCAGCGCATCAAGCGCCTTGGTTGATTTTTCCTTTTTTTCATCGGCTGCTGCATCAACATATTCGGAATACATCTCTATATGGTCAAGCAGGCCGTAGTCCGTTGCGCGGTTCGGCGCATAAATGCATACGCACAGCCCCGCGGCGGCAGCAAGAAAAACAAGCACGCTTTTGAGCCTGGATCCCTTGAACAGGAATACCTCAACCGTGAACAGCGCCGCAGAGACCAGCGCCGCCGTACCGGAAAACAGCAGCGAGGTATCAAAGAATACAGCTGCACAGACGGACATCACAAATATCGCGGCACATAATACAGCAATCATATCATTCACTCTCCTCTGCAAGTCTGCGCAGTCTTTCAAGCATCGTACCAGCGTGCGGCATCGCACCGAATACGTCTTCATCGTGGTCTGCACCGTTCGGATATTTCGCTACAACACGTCCACAGTAGTCATATGCCTTTTTATAGTCGCCCATACCGTCATATGTGTTCACAAGCGCATACATAATGGACAGATCGTTCGGATCAAGCGCATCTGCCTTGAGCAGCGCCTTCTCTGATTCTTCAAATTGCTCCAGACTGTAGTGGATCAATCCCTTGAGATACCACAGGCGGGAGAGCTGCTCATGTCCCTTCAGCGCGCGGTCGACGTGCTCCAGCGCAAGCGAATAATCGCGCTTCATCTTGCAATAGTAGATCGCTGCACAGTAATCATTCAGGAACTCGTTTTTCCCGATCAGCAGGACATTTTCATCCTCCGGATCATTGGTATAGAGATTGTGGGTATATCCGGCGCTTCCGTCCCGCAGGGAAAGCTCCGTGACGCAGTTGAACAGGAGCGAATCGCCCTCAGTCTGGCCGCCTGTAACGGCATCTGCCAGCCGCGATGCCGCGTCAATCGCCTCTGCGTTCTCGCCTTTTTTGAGGGCGCAGACACAGAGCGTCCAGAGCGCGGTCACATCCTGCGGATTCGCGTCGCTGACCTCTTTGGCAAGCTCACGGCTCTTTTCATGCTCGCCCAGCTCCATATAGCATCTGGCAAGCATCTGCTTTGCGCTGCTGTTGCCGGCATCCTTTTCCAGTGTTTTGTTCAGGACATCGGCGGCTTTGTCATACTGATTGACGTTTATCAGCATATCCGCAGCCGTATTGCGCAGCCCTGTGACGGTTTCACTGTCGCTGAACGTTTCCGGGTCATTTTCCACGCAGCGGAGAAACCGAAGGACAGCCTCGGAGGTTCGC
>JAFYBM010000246.1 GCA_017540225.1 Oscillospiraceae bacterium
AAATGATGCACGGTGCAGAGTGCCTGCTCCTGCGGGGCGAGCTGTTCTGCGGGGAGCATTCCCGCGTGAACCTCATCGCCCTCTGCTGCAAACTGCCGGATCGCCCAGCGTCCGACAAATCCCGCCGCACCGGTAATCAGAATTTTCATGCTTCATTCTCTCCAAATAAGACTTTGCGTGTCTGCGCCATGACGCATTTGAGCGAGAATTCCCGCAGCACACGCGCCCGCGCCGCCCTGCCGTACTGTTCCCGCAGTGCATCATCCGCAAGCAGTGTATCCATTGCCGCAGTCAGCGCAGCGGCATCACGCGGCGGAACAGTCAG
This sequence comes from Oscillospiraceae bacterium, assembly GCA_017540225.1. Lineage (GTDB taxonomy): Bacteria > Bacillota > Clostridia > Oscillospirales > Ruminococcaceae > Firm-04. The sequence continues at coordinate 326 of JAFYBM010000246.1, forward strand.
ACCGGTTTCTCCGCCGATGCTCACCAGCGGAACACCTGTCGGCAATGCCGTATTGATGACCGGCTTGCCGTAAACCATTGCTTCAAGCTGCACGATGCCGAATGCTTCGCTTTCTGCAACGGACGGCAGCACGAACAGATCACATTCAGCAAAGAGATCGCGCAGCTCCGGCGTCATTCTTCTGCCGAGAAAGTGTACGCGTTCTGTAATGCCAAGTGTTTCGGCACGCTGCCGGAGATCGTTTTCCAGTACGCCGGTACCGGCAAAGAAAAGCTCTGCGTTTGCTTTGAGGTTTGCAAAGGCTTCGAGCAGTATATCCGCGCCTTTGTAGTAGACCAGTCTGCCGGTAAACAGGATTTTTTTTGCGTTTTTGTCATATAAATGCGCGTCATACGGATGCAGATGCGGCCTGATTTCGTATTCTGCGGGGTCGATGCCGTAGGGCACGACAACACATTTGTCGCGGAACTGCTGTAAATCCGGCGCACTGTCGATATGTGCTTTTGTCGCCACAAGAATTGCATCGGCGCGTTTGAGCAGCCGGCGCCGCAGCGGGCGGTACAGCCGCAGAAGCGCCTTCTGCCGGATGACATCACTGTGCCATGCAACGATCACGCGCCCCTTATAGCCGGAAAGCAGCAGTGCCAGATCGCAGAGCGGAAACGGCAGATGCAGCTCCACTGCATCGGAAAGCATGACTTTTCGGCGGAATTCACCGAAATAGGAAAGCGAAACCGGACAGGAGGCGACGGTACCGAAGCTGCCTGCATAGGTCACGGGAACGCCGTGTACCTTTTCCTTTTTTGTCAGCCCGAAGTCATCCCGACAGCAGAGTACCTTTGTTTTCGCGTATCTGCGCATATATTCCGCTGTCTGCTGCATGACGGTCTCGATTCCGCCGATGTGCGGGTCATAGGCCTTGCCTGTAATCAGCAGACGGGGGCGTTGATTCCGCTTCTCCATGCATTCTCCTCCGTTTTATTGATCGGTGCGTTCCGTGTTATCGGTTTCGCTTCTGACCCAGTATCCGACGAGCGCACGGTCATCAATCCACGAATGCGGCAGCGGGAGAGGCACAAAACGCATCGAATCCCGCTGCATTTCATGGGTATACGGGTGCAGCTCATCTTCTGTCAGCTGATGGTTTGAATACCACATCTCCTGCGCTTTGCCGTCCTGAATCCTTACTGTCCAGTATGCAGTCAGCGGGGTTGTTTCATCGCCGTAGAGATATGTGGTTTTTCCGTCGTCCGTATAAGCCGCAGCTGCAAAATTTGCGTATCTGTCGCAGCGTCCGGAAATGAAGACTTCGCCCTGTTCCGGCAGGCCGAGCAGCTCTGCATCCGTTTCAATCACAGAACCGATTTTGCGCGCGCTCCAGTTTGAAAAATTCTTCCGGTTGATTGATTGCCCGTCATATGCAAGATATGCAAAGATATTCACGCCCGTCAGCGGCACAGTCAGTGCGGCAGCAACGATGAGTGTGTTTTTGAGCAGCCCGTTCTTTTTCTTCTGTTCATCTGCCATCATTCTGTACCGATTTCCCGATAGACCTGAAACAGCTTTTCTGCGGCATTGTCCCAGCTCATTGCGGCGGCGCGGATGAAACCGCGCTGCCGCAGCTTTTCACACAGACTGCCGTTTTTCCAGAGCATTTCCAGGCCTTTTGCAATTGCCTCGGTTTTGTGCGGATTGCAGAGCAGCGCCGCGTTGCCGACGGCTTCCGGCAGAGATGCGGCATTTGCGGCCATGACAGGGCAGCCGCAGGCCATTGCTTCGAGCGGCGGCATTCCGAAGCCCTCATACAGCGACGGGAATATAAATGCCAGTGCGCCGGAATAGAGCGCTGCCATGTCCTCCGCGGGAATATATGACGGAAACAGCACATAGCCGCGTACATTTTTTCTTGTCGATGCATGAAATATCTGCTCATACTGCCAGCCCTTGCCGCCTGCCAGCACCAGCGGCGGCGCATCAGGATGCTTTTCACGCAGCAGACCGTAGGCCTCAATCAGCCGCACGAGATTCTTGCGCGGTTCAAGCGTACCGAGATAGAGGAAATACTGCTCCGGCAGGTGATGCCGCTGCCGTACTTTTTCGATCTCCGTATCGGAAGCGGGTGCAAAGCGTTCTGTATCCACGCCGCAGGGCACGACCCTGACCTTATCTGCGTATTTCGGGTAATATTTTTCAATTTCACGCCGTGAAAATTCGCTGTCTGTTACAATCCGGTCAGCGCGGTGCATGGAACGGCGCAGTCCGGTTTGCAGGAGCAGCCGCGTCCGGCAGCGCATGGTTTCCGGATAGGCACGGATGACCATATCATGTATGGTCACGACGGTTTTTCCGTGAACACCGGGCGGAACGATATAGTTGAAAAAGTGCGTAATATCAGCCCATTTCCCCTGAAACATCCGGTAGGGGACAGGCACGATATTTGTCATCATCCGATATGCCAGCGGGGAGAATCTTGCAGGGTGCAGCGGGGTATTCTCCTGCAAAAATGGCTGCATCCGCCGCACCTTTTCCTCCGGCTCGCGCATCGTGAAATATTCAAAACGATAGGATAGCTCCGGATGCAGGCGTGTCAGTGCAGCCGTGAGATTGGCTTCGCACCAGCCCACGCCGGAGATCAAATCACCGACCAGCGGCGATGCATCAAATGCCACATTCATGTTTCACAAGCTCCAGATCATGCTGTGCCATGCGCGTGACCAGCTCATCAAAGGAAATCTCACGCTTCCAGCCGAGCTTTTGCACCGCTTTTGAGGGGTCACCGAGCAGCAGCTCGACCTCTGCGGGACGGTAAAAGGCCGGATTGATTTTTACGACAGTGTTTCCGTTTGCCTTGTTGATGCCGACCGTATCCGTGCCCTCGCCCTGCCAGTCAATGTCAATACCGACCGCACGGAATGCACATTCCGCAAATTCACGGACAGTTCTTGTTTCGCCTGTTGCGATGACATAATCATCCGGCTGATCCTGCTGCAGCATCAGCCACATCGCGCGGACATAATCCTGCGAATGCCCCCAGTCGCGCTTTGCATCAAGATTGCCAAGCTCCACACAGTTCAGTTTTCCGAGCCGGATTCTGGCTGCGGCATCGGTGATCTTGCGCGTGACAAATTCCTTGCCGCGGCGTTCCGATTCGTGATTGAACAAAATACCGGAGCAGGTGAACAGACCGAAGCTCTCGCGGTAATTTTTCGTGATCCAGTGGCCGTAGAGCTTTGCAACGCCGTAGGGGCTGCGCGGATAGAACGGAGTCGTTTCCTTTTGCGGAATCTGCTGTACCTTGCCGAACATTTCCGAGGTCGAGGCCTGATAGAACCGAGCATCCGGCTTCACAATGCGGATGGCTTCCAGCAGATTTGTGACACCGAGTGCATTGATTTCAGCGGTAGCGAGCGGCTGCTCCCAGCTTGTCGCAACAAAGCTCTGTGCCGCAAGATTATAGACTTCATCTGCCTGCGAAATGCGCATGGCCGAGATCAGCGAGACAAGATCGGTCATATCTGCGTAGATCAGGTGAATCTGATCCTTCAGATGCGCGATATTGCCGTAATCGACGACGCTTTTGCGCCGCCAGATGCCGTAGACCTCATAGCCCTTGCTGAGGAGCAGCTCTGCGAGATAGGAGCCGTCCTGTCCGGTGATACCGGTAATCAGTGCGTGTTTCATAGTGATTCCTTTCCTCAGAGCAGCTCACCGCGGCCCTGCTCCTGCAAAATATCCGTGACCTTTTTGATGCGCTGTGCGGAATCTGCATCACAGACCAGCAGAGCATCGTCCGTGTCAACGATGATGATATGCTCCAGTCCGATTGCGGCAATCAGCTTGTTTTTGCCGGAAATGACGCAATCGCGTGTTCCGACGGTGATAATATCGCCGCTGCGGTAATTGCCGTTTGTATCGGTTTTGGCGACTCTGCGAAGTGCCGGCCAGCTTCCGACATCATCCCAGCCGAAGCTGCCGGGGATGGTATACAGCCTCTCCGCCTTTTCCAGAATGCCGAAATCGACGGAGATCGCGGGCATTTTGGGAAATTGCTCCGCTACGACTGCATCAAAATCCGGTGTATCACAGGCGGCAGAAATCTCTGCGGCAATCTCTGCGGCTTTCGGAAGATGCGTTTGCAGCGCATCAAGATAGGTCTGAACCTGCCAGACAAACATTCCGCTGTTCCAGAGATACTTGCCGGATTCTACATATTCTCTTGCCGTTTCGGAATCGGGCTTTTCCTTGAAGCTGTCCACGCGGTAAACGCCGAGCGGCATATGATCCGCACGGGAAAAGGCGATATAGCCATAGCCTGTTTCCGCATATGCAGGGGTAATGCCGATTGTGAACATTGCGCTGCTTTCTGCGGCTGCCGATGCTGCACGGCACAGCACATCGGCGCAGAGCGCTTCATGCCGCACCAGATGATCCGCCGGCAGAACCGTCATGACTGCATCGCTGCCGTGCCGCTTTGCTATGACGGCGGCAGCCAGTGCAATGCAGGGGGCAGTATTCCGTGCAACAGGCTCCGAAAGCAGATTCTGTTCCGGTATCTCCGGAAGCTGCGCACGGACAAGCGGCATATACTCTTTGTTCGTGACAATATAGATGCATTCCGGCGCAGCCAGTCCGCGGATGCGGTTTACGGTTTTTTGCAGCAGTGTCTCGCTGTCATCCGTCAGAGAAAGAAACTGCTTCGGGCAGGCGGTTCTGCTTTTCGGCCAGAAACGCTCGCCCCTTCCGCCTGCCATAATCACGGCGGTCAGCGGCTTTTGCAGATTCAGCATAAACTGTTACTCCTCCTTTTGGCTGCTGTCAATGGCTGAGGTATTGTTCTCAGGCGGGAACAGTGCCGTTTTCAGTGTCAGCAGCAGGATCTGAATATCCAGCAGCGGCGAATACTGCTCAATATACATGAGATCCATTTTCAGCTTGTCGATCGGTTCGGTATCGTATTTTCCCGTGACCTGTGCATAGCCGGTCAGTCCGGCTTTCACTTGCAGACGGTAGGGAAATTCCGGATATTTCTTTGCGTATTCCGCAGCAAGCTCCGGACGCTCCGGACGCGGCCCCACGAGGGACATTTCCCCGCGCAGGATATTGATGAGCTGCGGAAGCTCATCGAGCCGGAAGTGCCGCAGGATGCGGCCTGTTTTCGTAATGCGGTCATCGTGCTCCGCTGCAAGAACGGCCTTGCCGTCCGCCTCCGCATCAGGGATCATACTGCGGAATTTCAGCACCTCAAATACAGTACCGTCGCGGGTCAGGCGCTTCTGACGGTAAAATATCGCTCCGCGATCCTCGCAATAGACAGAAAGTGCGCAGACCAGCATGACCGGCGAGAACAGAATCAGCAGAATCAGCGAGATCATTACATCAAAAATGCGTTTGACAACACGCTGCTCCGGCGACAGTCCCTCATTGCGGCAGAGGATCAGCGGTGTATCAAAGAGCCGCAGCTCATCGCCGCCGCGCATCAGAATATCTGAAATTTTCGGTGTGATATAGACGCGCAGATGCTGTCCGCAGCAGTATTTGAGCAGATCATTGCGCAGCTCCGCCGGTACATCACAGAGGATCACGCCGTCAAACGAACCGAGCTGCTTTGTGATCTCCCGCAGTCCCGCAGAGCAGCTCACGCTTTCGCAGATCATGTATTTATCCACACGGGTACTCATCTTCATGACCAGCTCCGCAGCCTTCGCAGAGCCGTAGACAATCACAAGCCTGCGCGGCGGGAACAGCCGGAAATACAGTGCGCCGACCGCATAGCTCCAGCCGATGACCGTGAACCAGTCGATTGCGGTCAGCAGCATCATCGGGGAAAGCTGCATGAACCGGCGGCCGATCAGGCTGATCTGAAAATAGGTGATGACATTGACGAAGGTTGTTCCGATCAGCTGATAATAGATCAGATCGCTGCGTTTTAAGTAGCCGTAGCGTGTGCAGCGGTAAGCCTTGAATACAAGCTCTGTCAGCACCAGATAGATCAGTATGACAACCCAGTTGCCGCGCCGGAAAAACGGTGCAATGATGACATCTGCATAGCAGCGGTCCCATGTGATGCCGAACCAGAATGTCAGCAGCCCGAGCAGCAGCATCCCGAATCCGGCCGAAAACAGATGCCGGTATTTTCTGTGCTCCATGTTTTGTTCCTCTTGTTGTTCCTGAAACGGATAAAGCAAGCATTGCCAGTTTTTTGTATTTTCATGCAATGCGATCGTATTTCAGTAATTATACGGCAGCAAATGCTGTCAGTTTTTGGCGTCTTCTGCGGTCAGCAGGCAGATTTCAGGCGGATTGAAAAGGCGCAGTTTGCCGAGTCCCGCACTGACGATCATTTCCGTGCCGTGCATCTGATAGCAGCCCTTGTCATAGCGCGGGAAAAATCTTCGCTCCGGCGAGAGCAGTCCGCCGATCACCGGCAGCCGGACGATTCCGCCGTGAACATGACCTGAGAGCACCAGCCTTGCGCCCCAGCCTGCATATGCCGGCAGAAACAGCGGGTTGTGTGCGAGCAGCAGCGTATCAGGGGGGCAGTCACCGAGCAGCTTCTGCATGGTTTCTGCCGTGCAGACATCCTTTCCGCTGAAACCGAACGGTTTTCCGCCGCGATAATAGGAGGCGGGCAGTGCCAGTCCGGCAACATTGATTCCGCCGAGACGCGCATAGGAATTGTGCAGATACAGCGCACCGCTTTCCGCGACGGTCTGCCGGAATTCCCGATAAAGTGAGGGCGGCAGGTCAACCTCATGATTGCCCTCCGAGATAATAACCGGTGCGATGGCACAGAGCTTCCGCAGCAGCATACCGGCAGCCGTAAAATCTGTTTCCGTGCGCGAGACGAGGTCGCCGGCAATCATGATATATTCCGGCTTCAGCTTTGCGACGTTTCGGAGCAGTCTGCGCTGATCTTCTCCGAAGCGGCGCTTATGGAGATCGGAAAGCAGCACGGTGCGCGGCATACCGGAGAAGCCCGTTTTGTATCGCCGGACGTTCAGAATCAGCGTATTTTCGGTCAATGCGCAGGCAAACAGAATACCCGCAGCCGCTGCTGCAATGTGAAACAGAGTTTTCATGCTGCCTCCTTTGTGTGTTTATACGGTAACAGGTTCACGGACAGGCTCCTGTGCAGGTGCCTCCTCCATGGCTGCAACCAGCGAACGCAGTCTGATCTTTGCGGCACCGAGATTGTTGATCTCATCAATTTTAAGCTGTGTATAGAGCTTGCCGCCTTTTTCAAGCAGAGCGCGTACTTCATCTGTGGTAACAGCGTCAATGCCGCAGCCGAAGGATACAAGCTGAACAAGCTGCATATCAGGCTGGGAAGTGACAAATTTAGCGGCACGGTAAAGGCGGGAATGATATGTCCACTGATTCAGGACGCCGAGCTTTCCGACCGTTGCGAGCGAGGAGACTGCGTCTTCACTGACGACGGCCATTCCGAGGCTGGTGATGAGCTTCTGGATGCCGTGATTGATCTCCTTGTCAATATGGTACGGGCGTCCGGCAAGTACAATGATCTTGCGGCCGGCCTTTCGCGCCTCACTGATGATGCGCTGCCCTTCCTTTGCAATATAGATGCGGTAGTGATTCTGTGCAGTGTAGGCTGCTTCGACCGCTATTTTCAGATCCGTGCGGAATTTTCCTGCATAGCGTGCAAGTGCTTTTTTGAGTGCAAGATATACACCCTTTTTCCGGTTCAGATCCATATACGGCGTAATGAAATTCTGTTCCGTGAGCTTGCTGTTGTTTGCACGGAGCAGCTCCGGATAATAGGCAACGACCGGACAGTTATAGTGGTTATCACTGCTGCCCTCATCGAAATTATAGCTCATGCACGGCCAGAATATAAAATCGACACCCTGTTCCAGCAGATCCTCGATATGTCCGTGCGCCAGCTTTGCCGGATAGCAGACCGTATCGGAAGGGATCGTGTGCTGACCCTTGTAATACATCTCACGGTCGCTTTCATGCGAGAGCTTTACCGCGAAGCCGAGCTGTGTGAACAGCTCTGTCCAGAAGGGCATCTGCTCATAGAAGCTGAGTGCCAGCGGCAGACCGACCGTTGCAATCGGTGTTCCGCCGCGTATGAGCCTGTCCTTCTGTGCCAGAATCAGATTGTATTTGTAATCGTAAAGCGAAGGAATCTCATCGGTTTTCTTTTTTCCGGCACCCTTTTCACAGCGGTTTCCGGAGATGTAGCGTCCGCCGTCAGGGAAAATGACGACGTTGAGCGAGCAGTGTGCTGTGCAGCCGCCGCATTTCGCGCTGCGTGTCGAATAGCTGAAATTGAGCAGCTTTTCCTCGGAAATGGTTGTTGTTTCGGCAGGCGCGTGCTCCTTCGCATAGAGCGCTGCACCGAATGCGCCCATCAGGCCGGAGATTGCCGGCCGGATTACATCGCGGCCCAGCTCCATTTCAAAGGAACGCAGCACGGCGTCATTGAGAAATGTACCGCCCTGCACGACAATATTTTTGCCCAGCTCCTCAACGGATTTCGCACGGATGACTTTATAGACTGCATTTTTGATGATTGAGCCGGAAAGACCCGCGGAAATATCCTCAACGGTTGCGCCGTCCTTTTGTGCCTGCTTGACGGAGCTGTTCATGAATACCGTGCAGCGGGAGCCGAGATCGACCGGATGCTTTGCAAAGAGGCCGAGCTGTGAAAACTCAGCGATCTCATAGCCGAGTGCCTGCGCAAAGCTCTGGATAAAGGAACCGCAGCCTGAGGAGCACGCTTCGTTCAGCATGATGCTGTCAATGCTGTGATTGCGGATCTTGAAGCATTTTATATCCTGTCCGCCGATGTCCATGATGAAATCGACATCCGGACAGAAATGCGATGCGGCTTTGAAGTGCGCAACGGTTTCGACGATTCCGAAATCAATGCCGAGACCGGCACGGATAAAATCCTCGCCGTAGCCGGTGACAGCCGAGGCGCAGATTTGCAGATCCGGATTTTTCTCCGCATAGATCTTTTTGAGCTGCTTGACGATCCGGTCAAGCGGCTGTCCGCGGTTTGCAGCGTAATACTGATAGAGCAGCTCGCCCTTTTCGGTAATCAGAACGAGCTTTGTGGTCGTGGAGCCTGCGTCAATGCCGAGATAGGCCTTCCCCTGATAGGTATGCAGATCGGCAAAGGGCAGGTCATGTGCCTTGTGCCGTTCAATAAACGTTTCATATTCTTTGCGGCTGCGGAAAAGCGGCTTGCCTGTGACGGTATTGCCGCCGGTTTTCGCTTTCGAGATCTTGTCCTGTGCCTCTGCGAGCGTCATTTCACCGACAGACTGCTCTGCATACATTGCACAGCCGTATGCAACGAATACGGGTGCGTGCTCCGGAAAGATCGCGTGTTCGTCATCGAGCTTCAGCGTGCGGACAAATGCCTGACGCAGCCCTTTCAGGAAAGAAAGGGGTCCGCCGAGAAACAGCACGGTTCCTTCAATCGTGCGGCCCTGTGCAAGACCGGAAACCGTCTGATCGACAACAGCCTGAAAGATGCTGGCCGCAATGTCCTCACGCTTTGCGCCCTGATTCAGCAGCGGCTGAATATCAGATTTCGCAAACACGCCGCAGCGGGAGGCGATCGGATAACGCTTTTCCGCTTTCAGGGAAATCGCATCCATTTCATCGGCGGTGATGCCGAGCAGGGTCGCCATCTGGTCGATGAAAGCGCCGGTTCCGCCGGCACATGAGCCGTTCATGCGCTGCTCAACGCCGCCGGTCAGGAAGATCATTTTTGCATCTTCACCGCCCAGCTCAATGACGACATCGGCCTGCGGATAATCCGCCTTGACTGCAAGGAATGCAGCATGAACTTCCTGTACGAACGGTATATCGGCGCTTTGTGCAAGGCCGAGACCGGCTGAGCCGGTGATACAGATGCGGAATGATGCATCCGGAAATTCTTTTTGAAGATTCCCGAGCTGCTCTGCGACGGTCTCGCGCACACGGGACATATGACGCTGATAGCAGCGGGACAGGATATGGTGTTCGCTGTCGATGACAACGGTTTTGACGGTTGTGGAACCGACGTCGATTCCGAGCGAATAGATTTTCTGACTCACAATATGGACCTCCTTTGCCGCAATGCATACTACGGCATAATACATATCTATTATAACATATATTGCAGAAAAACGCAATGGGAGATCCTGAAAAAGATGTGAGAGCAGCATGGCACAAGATTTTTTCATGCTCTCCCATTGCATTTTTTTTCATAATATGATATAATATTTTTGTATGGTGAATTTTAGCACGCAAAGGAGTCTCGTAGACATGAAAACAGAAAAGCTCTATGATAAAAATGCGTATATGCGTCATTTTACGGCGAAGGTGCTCTCCTGCGAGCCGCTTGCGGACGCAAAAAAACGCGGCGACGGCGCCGCCTACGGTATTATCCTTGACCGCACAGCTTTCTTTCCGGAGGGCGGCGGACAAACTGCCGATACCGGCAACCTCGGAAACGCCGTCATCAGCGATGTGCAGGAAATCGACGGCGAGATCGTCCATATGGCGGATGTGCCGCTGCCGGTCGGCGCGGAAATCGCCGGTGAGCTGAACTGGGAGGAACGCTTCCGGAAAATGCAGAACCATACCGGCGAGCATCTGGTTTCCGGCATTGTGCACTCGCAGTTCGGCTATGACAATGTCGGCTTTCATCTCGGAACCGACGGCGTGACCGTTGATTTCAGCGGCGTTCTGACCGCCTCGGAGCTTGCGTTCGTTGAATATATTGCAAACCGTGTTGTCGGACTGAATGTTCCCGTAAAGATTTCCTATCCCTCTGCGGAAGAGGTTGCGGAAATGGAATACCGTTCCAAGCTCGATCTGACAGAAAACATCCGAATCGTCACGATCGAGGGATGGGATGTCTGCGCCTGCTGCGCGCCCCATGTTTCCGAAACAGGTGCGGTCGGCGGTGTCAAGATCCTTTCCTGCGAAAACTGGAAGGGCGGTGTGCGTCTGCGGATGCTCTGCGGACTGGATGCACGCGATGATTATCAGAAACGGCTGGAACAAACTGTGCGGATCTCGAATCTGCTCTCCTGCAAACAGCTGGAAGCCGCGGACGCAGTGGAACGGCTGATGAAGCAGTCGCAGGCAGAACGCGAGGAATCTGCAAAGCTCCGCCGTGCGCTTCTCGATATGAAAACAGCCGCTCTGCAAAAAACGGACGGCAATCTCGTGATCTTTGACGATCTGCTGGACAATAACAGTCTGCGCAATCTGGTCAATGCCGGTGTACCGCTTGCAGGCGGTGTCTGTGCAGCATTTCAGGGCAGTGATGCCGAAGGATACCGCTATATCATCGGCAGCGCGAATATAAAGCTGCGCGCATGGGCAAAGGAATTCAATGCGGCGCTCGGCGGCAGAGGCGGCGGCTCTGAAGAAATGATACAGGGAACCGTAAACGCAAAGGCCGAGGAAATCCGCAAATATTTCTCGTGAGATCTTAAATTTGCATCGAACAATGCGCGGCAGATCATACCTGTACCAAAAAAGTGGCTCTGCCGAAAACGACAGAGCCGAGTCTTGAAGGTTGTAACAATGGTCAAAGATTGCACGTTGAAGATTACCGTTTGCTGAGACCGGCCGTGCCGAACAAAACACTGTTCCTATGTTCTGTTCTGCGAAGCCGGCGTGAAACGGCTGCGGGCATCACCCGCTGAAACACATTTCCACATCCGATCCGCGATTCCTTTGCTGCGCCTGACTCGCTGCGCCGGTTTCGTTTCTCTTGATTGCAGTATACATGATACCGCAGGAAAAATCAAGCACTTTTCGCAAACTGTCAACAGTTTGCCCCTGAATTGAGAACACCTTGTCACATATTTGCAACTTTTCCCGTAAGTTGTAACAAATCTATGATAACGGGAGGCTTTTGCCTATGATTCACATCTACAAAACCATTGACGGCAAGCTCCGGCAGATTGAGAGCGCGGAAGCAGGCTGCTGGATTTCCGTCTATGAACCGACACAGGAAGAAATCGTCATGCTGACAGATACCTTCGGACTGGATACGGGCTTTGTCCGTTCCTGTCTTGATGAGGAGGAATCCTCCCGTATTGAGCGCGAGGATAACCAGACGCTCATTATCGTTGACACAGCTGTTGCCGAAAAAAGCGAAAAGACTGATACTTTTCAGTTCTATACCGTTCCGCTCGGCATTATCAATACCGCAGAATGCGTGTTTACAATCTCGCTGCGGCGCAATCAGGTGCTCGGGGCAATGGCTGACGGTAAGATTTCCAATATCCAGACACAGCTCCGCACACGCTTTATCCTGCAAATTCTGATGCAGATTTCCGCCGGATTTGTTTATTATCTGAAACAGATCGACAAGATCTCCTATTCGATGGAGCAGGAGCTGAGCGGCGCAATGAAAAATCAGGAGATCGTGCAGCTCATGGGACTGGAAAAATCCCTCGTTTACTTCACAACCTCGCTGAAAGCCAATCTGGTCACAATCGAGAAAATCCAGCGCGGCAGAGTGCTGAAGCTCTATCCGGAGGACGAGGATCTCATGGACGATGTCGGAATCGAATTCCGGCAGGCCGTCGAGATGGCAACGATTTACAGCGGCGTTATTTCGGCTATGATGGATGCATTTTCTTATGTCATTGCGAACAATCAGAACTCTGTCATGTGGCGTCTGACGATTATCTCTGTGATTATTGAGATCCCGAACATTATTTTTGCATTTTACGGCATCAATATGGAGACCGGTACGCTTCCATTTGACGGAAGCTGGGTCTATTCCATTATCATAACGCTGATTCTGACTTCCATTGTGGCATTTGTGCTGCTGCGAAAGCGAAAATTCTGAGAACAGTAAAGCGCCGAAGCGTGATATTCGCTTCGGCGCTGTTTTTATGTTCTTGCGGAACCGTATGCAATGCCGTTTGCCGCAACGCCTCCGACAGCCTTGCTGCGGACAAGCTCACGGCAGACCTGCTGCAAATAGACATAATAAGCGGCCGGCATCAGATGAATCCCGTCGCCTCCGCTGTACGCCGGATCGAGTGCATTGACACCCGTCGCTTTCATTCCGGATGCAATATCAACATATCCGTAGCCAGTGCCGGCGAGATGATCCCGTATTGTCGCATTATAAAGGTCGATTTTGTCATTGGTCGAAAAATCGGATTCCGCGCCGATCGGCGTAATGGATGCGACATACAATACCGCATCCGGCAGAACCGAATGCACCGTTGCAAGCAGCGCATCGTAATTCTGGCAGTATACAGCCGGATCTGTCATATTGATGTCATTCATGCCCATTGAGAAGATAACATATTTCGGCTGAAGCGTGGAAAGTCCGTAGGTCAGCGCAACCTCGGTGCCGTACAGATCAAAGGTGTATTCCATAATATTGCGCGCACCGACACTGCCCTGCGCCAATACATGAGCTGCATCCAGTACATTATAAACGCGCAGGCCGCTGCAAATGCTGTCACCGACAAAAACCGTCTGGCTGAGAAATGCATAGTCTTCGGGCGTCAGACCGTTCTCATCCGGTGTCTGCTCCGGCGAAGCAGGTGTATCTGCGGAAGGAGCGGTTGTTGCGGCCGGTGCTTCGGTCGCAGGCTCGGTCACAGCTTCCGTCACTGTCTCTGTTGCGGTTGTTTCCGGCAGACCTGTCAGCTCTGTGAGAAGCGAAGTGACCGGTTCGGTTGTTTCCGCAGGCAATTCTGTCGTTTCCGGCTGCGGTGCAGATCCGGCAAGTACAATATTATCGGGTACAGTATAAGCATCCCCGCCGCAGCCTGTCATGCAGACAGCGGTCGCAAACGCCGCCAGCAGGGCAAGCGCTTTACAAGGCGAATGCAGCATTCCGTAATTCACCGCTTTCATGTGTTTTTTCACGTTTATTCTACCATGAAACAGCGAAATTGTCAACTGCCTGCGGCGTTTTTTTCTTTCAAGACAGCTTGGCACTGTATCACACCACGGCTTTTGTGGGATATGTCTAAATTCAACATATGCAATCTGTGCAGGTTGCTGCTGCCGGTATGCCGGCCAAAACGAAATCCCCTGCGCCGTTTTGCCGGTGCAGGGGATGATCTGATTCAGTCGCGGCGCAGATAGCGTGAAGTGCGCTTGCGCTTTTTTTGTTCATACATCATCTGGTCTGCCTGAGAGATCAGCGAAAAGAGCTTCATATCCTCCGTGATCTCCGTGACAAAGGAACCGATGCTTGCGCCCAGCTCATAGGGCTTATGGATCAGCAGATTCGCTTCCTGCATCTGCTTGGCGAAGGTTTCCTCAAACTGTTCCACATCCATTGCTGTTGCGCGTGTTCCGATCACAATAAATTCATCACCGCCGAAGCGGGCACAGATCTGATCGCCGGTGCAGCAGGAATGGATAACTTCGGCAAGACGCCGCAGGGCGAAGTCACCTTCATCGTGGCCGTAGCTGTCATTGATGAACTTGAGTCCGTCCATGTCGATGAACGAGATCATCAGTGTTTCGGATTCCGCGAGACATTCCCGGAACATCTTGTCTGCGAGCCGGATAAAGCCGTTGCGGTTATAAATGCCGCAAAGCGGGTCGATCACATACAGGCGGTCAAGCTCATGGATCGCGTTGTTCAGGTGCAGCAGCTTGCGGATGTTTTCAAAGGAATGGCTGATATTCATCATCAGCGAGTGACAGACAATATTTCTGGTCGGGAAATTGGTGTTCGTAAAGACGTAATAGCCGAGGCAGCGCTCACGGAAATGCAGCGGGAAGAAATAGCCGATATTTCCGCCGCTTTCCGGCATGACAGGATACATTTTTTCACTGCGAAACCGTTCAATCTCACCGAAATTGCCGCGTGTCCAGATCAGCGGCGCACTCATCGAGCGGGTATAACCTGTCGTCATCTGTTCAGTGCTGCCCTCACGGAAGCTGCTCTGCCAGTTGTCGCAGAGGCAGATGCAGAACTGTTCACATTCGACCTCATTCAGATAGGAAGCAATGGTACGGATGCTGTCCTTCGGTGTCTCCGTAACGGCAAGCGCAGAGGTCAGACGGTTCAGCAGCGAAACGCCCTCTCTTGCGCGCTTGACAAGGTCATAGGTCTGCACCTTGTAGCTTTTCATATCCTGCTCATTTGTCGTGGAACAGCCGCAGCTTTCCTGAAAGACCGGATAGGCATCCAGCGAAATTGTTTTCACGCAATCATCGCCGTCCAGCACCTTGAGCAGCACCTTGCAGGCGAGCTTTCCGGCTTCGGCAAGCGGCCGTGCGACCGAAGCGAGCGTCGGGGAATGGTGCTGTGCATAATAGGTGTTGTCAAAGCCTGTGACAATGACATCCTCCGGAATCCGGATACCGTTTGCCATCAGTACGCTTGCAGCCTCCAGCGCCATTGCATCGTTTGCACAGATAATTGCATCCGGCATTTTCAGCTTTGAACGGAGCCACTCCTCTGCGGCATTTTTACCGTCGATCGGGCGGAATCCGCCGAAATACACGCGCTGATGCTCAACCGGCAGACCGTGCTCGGCCATGACCTCAAGGAATGTATGATAGCGTTCATTGGCTTCGGGGTTTTCAAGCGGTCCGGAGATGTAATTGACGACTTTTGCGCCGTGGTGCTCCACAACGTGCTCAACCATCTGCCGCATTGCCTTTGAGTTGTCGATGCGGACATTATAAAAGGAAGGCTCTTCATCGCTGTCCAGAATCACAGCGGGAATGCCTGCCGCCTTGATGGATTCGATGATCTGTCTGCGGATTGTGAGATTGCCGATCGTATTGGTCAGCAGCACGGCACCGTCAAAGCGGCTGAAATTTGCAAGTGAATAGATGTTGTATTCGCCGTCATCATACTGACTGTTTCCGAGCACGCCGCCGAATGATGCAAACACAGAAACATTGAAATTATATTCTTTCGCGGCTTCTGTAATGCCTTCCAGCAAGCTGATCTGATACTCTTCATCTGTACCTGCAACCATAACAGCAAAATGACGGATTTCATTCTTTTCCACGTTGCATCACCCCTGTTTTCATTTTAGAAATACTATGCCTTGCAATTTTTCGTTCTCTTTCTTTTGATACAGATAAAACTGTATCATGTATATTTATATTATTGTATCATATCGCGAAGAAAAAATCAAGCACTTTTCGATATTTTTTTGGTTAATTATGCTTTATTCGGGCTAACGGATGCCGCAGAATATTCTATGCAGTAAAAGACCGCTGTGTGCGGCGTTCACAGTTTTTTGCGCAGCTTCATATAATAGACCGAAAGGAGACGATCGGAATGCTGCGAAACAAGATTCCGCGGGAATGTCTGCGGCGTGCCGGAAGGACTTTTCTGCAAACGGCCTGCGGCGTGCTGGCAGCAGGCCTTGTTGCGGCGGTGACGGACAGCGTACAGCAGGTACCGGGCTGGAAAACAGGGTTGCTGACGCTGCTTGCCTCATCGGTTGCTGCGGGCATCGCCGCTGTAATGAATTATTCCTGCGGTCAGAGATAATATTGCAGAACTCTGCGCAGGCGCTCCCGTCCGCGCAGAATGGTGCGGGAAACGGTCGGTTTTGCAACACCGTACCGTCCGGCAATCTCACGCATTTTCATATGCTGCCCGTAATAGAGCAGCATATATTTTTGCTGTGTCGGGGTCAGCTCGCGCTGCCATGCCTCCTGCAGCGCCCGCCGGAGCTTTTCGCCTCCGTCCGGCAGTGCTCCGAAATGTATCTGCTCCGTACCGGCGGTAAGTGCAAGGACTGCTGCCCGATCAAAATCCATGCAATCCTGCGGCATTCTGCGGAGCCTTTTGCTGCCGCGGTTCATTGCTTCTCCCGTTCTGCATAGAAGCGGATCTCACGAATGCAGTCGGTAAGCTCATAGAATTCCGTTCGCAGAAGCATGATCCTTGTTTCGAGTTTTTTCTGGGCGAGCGCCGATTCCGGCGTGCCGCGCTTATTCAGCTGCATCTCCCGCAGCTCTGTTTTCAGGATGTCCAGACGGTGCAGCAGCTTTTCCGCCGATTGCTGATACTGTCCGAGCATCCGTGTATAAGGGCGGAGCTGCGCGGTATTGCTGCCTGTTTTCTGATGCGGTCTCATGTCTTTTTCCTCCTTCGAGTTAGGGCGTTGCTGTTTTTTTATGATACAGAACATTTGTTCTATCTCTATTGTAACAAAGAAACGGAGGCTTGTCAAGAGCAAAAAGCGGCTGTGTGCATTTTTTTGCACACAGCCGCTCTGGTTTGTCGATCACGTTTATTTATTTGAATTTCCGGCACTGATGCATATTTTTTGATTTCTCCCATTGTGTTTTCCTGCGAGATGTGTTATAATAGTATCAGTTTATAATCAGAAACGGAGGTGTTGTCATGCGCAAGCTGCATCTGCAACGGACGGTTTCCGCCTTGATCTGCGGGATTCTGCTGCTGCATCCTTTTCTGTGCGCTTCGGCAGAGGAGGATACGCCCGCTGCACTGCAGTATGCCGACATCCCCGTTACCGATTTTCGCGTTACGGGCGTGATTCCGCAGGAGGACGACTGCTTCGGCACGCTTTCATGGTGGTACAGCGAATGGGAGGACTGCCGCTACCTTTTTCTTCCCGCAACGGCTGACCGCTCAAAGCTGACGATTTCCTATGAATCCGATCATGACGGGATTCTGATACTCAATAACCGGCCGGTCTTTTCCGAGGCACAGACAGATGTGCTCAGTACAGGCGATACGTTTTCCATTGTGCTCAATGATGTGGACTGCGGTGAGCTGCGCGTCATGCAGTCAGACCGTGCGAGCATCTGGTTTTCGCTGGAGGACGGCGCGCTGGAAACCCTTGCGCACAGCAAAAGCCAGCCGGTCACCGGCAGTGCGCTGATGCTGAATGCCGACGGCTCCGTGGAATATCAGGGTGCACTGGAACGCCTCAAGGGGCGCGGCAATTCCTCGTGGGATTACAGCATCAAAAAGCCCTATAATTTCAAGCTGCCGAAAAAAACAAAGCTCTACGGCATGGGCGGCGCGAAAAAATGGGCGCTGCTCAGCAATTTTCTCGATCATTCCATGCTGCGCAATGAGATTGCTTTTGCAATGAGCCGGCAGGCAGGGCTTGATTTCACACCGGATGCGGTATTTGTCGATCTCTATATTGACGGCGGCTACTGCGGCACCTATCAGCTTGCGGAACGGGTACACGTTCACAAGCAGCGCGTCAATATTCGTGATCTTCTGGAGGAAACAGAGGCGGTGAATCCGCTGCCGCCGGAGGAATATCCCGCTGCGGTCATCGGCGGGACAGTTCAGGGTGAGGAGCCGGGCAGCTATCAGTATTACGAAATACCGAACGATCCTGCGGATATTACGGGCGGCTATCTGATTCAGTTTCAGCTGCGCGGCCGCTCGGAGCACGGCGAATTTATCACCGACCGCGGTCAGATCTGCGATATGATCGCGCCGGAATATGCCTCAAAAGCCCAGACAGAATATATCCGCGCCTTTATGCAGGAGCTGGAGGATGCGATTTATTCCGAAACGGGATATAATGAAAAGGGAAAGCATTACAGCGATTATCTTGATGTCGATTCCCTGCTGCTGGGCTGTCTGGTGCAGGAGGTTACGGAAAATGCCGACGGCTGCGCAACGAGCTTCTATCTTTACAAGGATTCTGATTCCCGCGGGGACGGAAAGCTGCATTACGGCCCTGTCTGGGATTTTGATCTTGCGTTCTGTAATTACAGCATTGTGCAGACCGATCAGGACGGAAAACAGTATTATGCGGCGCTGCCCGATAATCTCTATGCGATTTACACCAATAATCTGATCGAAACGCTCTGGCGGAAGGATGAAATCGTCCGGCGCGCTGCCGTACTTTATGAAGAACACTTTGACAGCTTTGTGACCGCGCTGACAGAGCCGGAGCAGCCCGAAGCAAGCCTGATTGCACAGATGGCCGCTGATCTCAGCGCCTCTGCGGAAATGAACCGCGTCCGCTGGCATATGTACGGCGGCCGTCCCTATAAGCCGCTCGGACCGGTCAACGGTGAAACCTATGCAGAATGCACGGAATATGTCCGCAGCTTTCTGGCGCGGCGGCAGGCTTTTCTGCAAAAGGAATATCTCCGCCTCAGTCGGGAAAGCTGCATCCGGACACTGGAAACAACGCTTTCGGCCTTTCCGCGTGCAGATTATGATCCGCCTGAACAGGCGCAGCTCGATACCCTGCAAAACGATACGGCGGCAGCGCTTGCAGAAGCGGAAACAGCCGCATCCGCAGAGAAGATTCTGGCGGAGGCGCTTGCAGAATTTGACACGATCCCGAAATCGGAACTGAGCGGCGATTTCAATGTCAACGGCAGCGTTTCGCTGGATGACGCACAGGCTGTGCTGCTGTATGTCACGCAGGAAATGGGCGGGCTGCATCCCCAGGCAAATGTGACAGCGAAGCGCAACGGGGATGTGGACAAAAACGGCAGAATTGATCTTGCGGATGTGCAGCATATCCTGCGGCACTATACCATGAAAATGGGCGGTCAGGATTATGTTCTGCCGGTCGTGAATCCGGAAAAAGAACCGGCGCAGGAGGCATCGGCATGAGGCAAACATATTATCTTGCCGGCCTGACCGGTCAGACCGGTGCCGGCAAAACAACAGTCAGCCGGCTGCTTGCCGCGGAGGGCATTTCGGTCATCAATGCGGATGAGGCCGCAAGAGCGGTTGTGCAGCCCGGAACGCCCTGTCTGCGGGCGCTGCTGCGTTTGTTCGGCAGCGGCATTCTGCTGCCGGACGGACAAATGAACCGGAAAGCAGTTGCCGCAATGATTTTCGGGGATTCCGCAGCGCGGCAGCGCTACGAGGCAGTCATTTATCCCTATATCACGAAATATATTCTTCAGACTGCGGAGCAGCTTGCCGCTGAAGGGGCGCGCATCATTCTGCTTGATGCACCGACACTCTTTGAAAGCGGAATCGACCGCTTCTGTCAGAGTATTGTATCCGTTATCGCATCGCCGGAATGCCGGAAGCAGCGCATTCTCGACCGCGACCGTCTGACGGAGGCGGAGGCTGCCCGCCGCATGAATGCACAGCACTCGGAGGAATTCTTCCGTGCGCATTCCGATGCAGTCATTGAAAACAACGGAAGTCCGGCCGCGCTTCCGCAGCAGGTGCAGGAAGCTGCACGATATCTGCGGGCGCAGGCAGATGCATATTTTACCGCACAAAGCATTACAAAGGAGGAACCTGACATGGAAAAGAAGGATACCGTCAAAGAACTAAAGGAGTCTCTGCTGATGCAGAGAAAGCACGCGGCGCTGCTGCTCGATGATGAAAAAATCGCGCAGGCAGATGCTTTTTGCGAGGATTACAAGATCTTTCTCAACCGCGGAAAAACCGAACGGGAAGCAGCTGCATATGCTGTTGAATTATTGGAGAAAAAGGGCTTCCGTGCATGGAAGCGCGGCGATGCAGTGAAGGCCGGCAATAAAATCTATGTCAATAATCGCGGCAAAGCGGTCATTGCGGCGGTCATCGGCTCCGAGCCGCTTGAGGACGGCATCCGCCTTACAGCCGCCCATATCGACTCGCCGCGTCTCGATCTCAAGCAGTCGCCGCTCTATGAGGACAGCGAGCTTGCCCTTTTCAAGACGCATTATTACGGCGGCATCAAGAAATATCAGTGGACGGTTCTGCCGCTGGCGCTGCACGGCGTCATTGTCCGGAAGGACGGCACGGCGGTGCAGGTCTGCATCGGTGAAGACGAAGGCGACCCGATCTTCTGCGTGACCGATCTGCTGCCGCATCTTGCGCAGGAACAGGTCAAGCGTACACTCGCACAGGGCATCAAGGGCGAGGAGCTGAATCTGCTGATCGGTTCCCGTCCCTTCCGCAGCGAGGAGGGCAGCGATCTCGTCAAGCTGCGCATTATGCAGATTCTCAATGAAAAATACGGCATTACCGAAGCAGATTTTCTTTCTGCGGAACTGGAAATCGTGCCGGCCGGCAAATCGCGTGATCTCGGCTTTGACCGCAGCATGATCGGCGGCTACGGCCATGATGACAGAGTGTGTGCATATCCTGCGCTGGCCGCTGTGCTTGATACCGAATACCCGAAGCACACCGCCGTCGTCATCCTCACAGATAAGGAGGAGATCGGCAGCGAGGGCAATACCGGTCTGCAATCCGCATATTTTTATCATTTCATGAAGGATCTCTCGGCTGCATTCGGTACAGAGGCACATATAGTCTTTGCAAATTCGCAGTGCCTCTCCGCAGATGTGACAGCAGCCTTTGACCCGACCTTTTCCGATGTCAATGACCGCAAAAACTGTGCATACCTCAATTACGGCGTGTGCATGATGAAATACACCGGTGCCCGCGGCAAGAGCGGTTCATCCGATGCTTCCGCAGAATTTATCGGCAAGATGCGCAATCTGTTTGATGAAGCGGGCGTCATCTGGCAGACCGGTGAGCTTGGCAAGGTCGATGCAGGCGGCGGCGGAACCGTTGCGGCATATCTTGCAAATCTCAATATTGATACTGTTGATGTCGGCGTGCCTGTGCTTTCGATGCACGCACCGCTGGAGGTTGTTTCAAAGCTCGACGTCTTCATGTGCTATCAGGCCATGTATACCTTCTGCAACGCTCTGTAGTCTGCGGATTCTCCGGAATCGCCGGAGATACCGCAAAACTGCGGATTACACAGCGCTACAGAAAGGATACAGGGTTTGATATGCAGATGGAGGAGCAGCTCCGGCGGGCGGAGCAGAAATACGATGAGCTGACAGAGCGTTTGCAGGACGGCAGCATCGCTGCAGACCCTGCAAAGCTCGCCTCACTGATGAAGGAATATAAGCAATTGACGCCGATTGTTGAGGCGTACCGCAGCTACACAGGCTGTCAGGCGGCAATCGCGGAGCTGGATTCGGTGCTTGCCGATCCGGAAACAGACGCGGAATTCCGCGCAATGGCACAGGAGGAGCGGCTGACGGAAACGGCAAAGCTCGCGGAGCTGGAATCAGAAATCGGGCGGCTGCTGATGCCGGAGAACGAAGCCGATACGCGCAATGTCATTGTGGAGATCCGCAGCGGTGCGGGCGGCGAGGAGGCAGCGCTCTTTGCGCATTCGCTGCATCGGATGTATTCGATGTACGCGGAAAAGCAGGGCTGGCAGCAGACCGTCATGAACCTGAATGAAACGGAGCTGGGCGGCACAAAGGAAGTGACATTTTCGCTTTCCGGCGATCATGTCTACGGCAAAATGAAATTTGAAAGCGGCGTACACCGCGTGCAGCGTGTGCCGGAGACGGAATCACAGGGGCGCGTGCATACCTCGACTGTGACGGTCGCGGTCTTGCAGGAGGTTGACGATGTGGAGCTTGAGCTGAACCCGAATGATCTGCGCATTGATGTTTTCCGTTCCAGCGGCGCGGGCGGCCAGCATATCAATAAAACCTCGTCAGCAATCCGTGTGACGCATATCCCGACCGGCATGGTTGTCGAGTGTCAGGATGAGCGTTCGCAGTATAAAAACAAGGATCGTGCGCTGTCGGTTCTGCGGGCGCGGCTTTTTGCGAAGGCACAGGCGGAGCAGGATGCGCAGGTTGCGGCAGAGCGCCGCGGACAGGTCGGAACCGGCGACCGCTCCGAGAAAATCCGTACCTACAATTTCCCGCAGTCGCGCCTGACAGACCATCGCATCGGGTTCTCGCTCTATCGCCTTGAAGATGTCATGAACGGTGACCTCGACCCGATTTTTGATGCACTGATGCAGGCGGAGCAGGCCTCAAAACTTAGCGGCCATGATTAAACTGAAATACGGAAACACAAACACGTTTTATCTCGCAGGAACAAACGGCGGTCTGCTGATCGACACAGATTATGCGGGAACGCTGCCGCAGTTTTTCAGAGCAATCAAGGCAGCGGGGATCGGGCTGCGTGATATTTCGTATCTGCTTGCAACGCATTATCACCCCGATCATTGCGGGCTTGCGGGAGAATTGCAGACGCTCGGTGTCAGGCTGCTGATGATGGATGTGCAGCTCGGCAGTGTGCATTATGCGGATGCGGTTTTTGCAAGGGACAGCCGGCTGCATTATCAGCCGATTGACGAACGGGCAGCGACGGTCATTCGCTGCGATGAAAGCAGAGCATTTCTGCAAAGCCTCGGTATTGGCGGCGAGATCATCCACACGCCGAGCCACAGTCCGGACAGCATTTCGCTGATTCTGGATGACGGCTGCTGCTTTGTCGGTGATCTGGAGCCGCTTGCTTATCTCAGCGCATATGAGAGCAATTCGCCGCTCGAAAAAGACTGGCAGACTGTGCTGCAATATCATCCGAAACGGATTTTATATGCTCATGCGAATGAAAAAAACTGTAAGCCGAATCAGGACGGAAGAAAAAGAGGTGATGCGCAATGAAACTATTACAATACGTCATCCAAGATCTATGCTATGCAGGACTCCGGAAAGAGCAGTTTGATCTGGTATATGAAGATGTGAAGGAAAGCAACCGGAAGCTCCTGATCTCGTGGTCGATCTCTATGTCGCTGTTCTGGATCATGAGCCTTATCATGTCGCTGAATTCAGATGCATATGCTGCCTGCCGTGCGGTGTATGCTTCCGCGCTGATCGGCTGCATTGTGACAATAACCTGTGCATTCGCTGCAAAACGCTTTCCGGTGCTGGTCAATCCTGCGAAATATCTGTTTGATTTTGCAACGCTGGGCGCCGGTATCGGCATTGCACTCTGCCAAGCTGATGTCCGCACAATAACGATGTTTGTCATGGCGGTCTTTATTCCGGTCTGCTTTATTGAACGTACCCTTACGATCATCGGCATTCAGATTGCTGCGGTGATCTCGTATATTCTGCTTGCAAAGGGCATCATTGCGGATGAGATTTACTCTTGGGGGCTGCTGAATCAGATCATTTTTTCCATCGGCGGCATTATGGTCTGTCATGTGTCCAATAAGGCGAGATACGAGCGCTATCTCTATGCGGAAACCACGCGGCAGCTTGCCGAGATTCAGATGGGCTATGCATATCACGACCAGATGACACGCCTTCTGAACCGCCGTGCCTATGCAGAACAGATCGAACGCATGAAAAAGGATATGCCGGAAATGCTCTGCGTGGTCATCGCAGATGTCAACGGCCTGAAGGATGTCAATGATTCGCTCGGACATGATGCCGGCGATGAACTGATTATCGCTGCCGCAGACTGCCTGACCGCTGCATTTGATAATACCGAGCTGATTTACCGGACCGGCGGTGATGAATTCTGCATCATCACGGAGGGAAAAGCGGAAGAAACACAGCAGTGCATCGACAAGCTGGCTGCGCTCACGGCGGAGTGGGAGGGGCAGTATATCCGGGGCATTTCCATTTCCTGCGGCATGGCAACGAATGCACAGTCCGCCGATCTGGATGCGATTATTCAGAAGGCTGACAGCATCATGTATGAGCACAAGCGCGCATATTATCAAACGCATGGGAGAAAGTGATAGATTTGAACACCAAGCTGCTGCATGAAAATGAAATGGAAGAAGCCGCCGCGCTGATCCGTGCGGGCGAGCCGGTCGGAATGCCGACCGAAACAGTCTACGGCCTTGCCTGCGATGCGGGCAATCCGGAGGCTGTGCGCAAGGTTTTTGCGGCAAAGGGCAGACCTGCTGACAATCCGCTGATTGTCCACATTGCGGATATTGCCGACTGGGCGCCGCTTGTCACGGAGATTCCGCCGCTGGCACAGGCGCTTGCAGAAAAATTCTGGCCGGGTCCTCTGACGATCATTCTGCCGCGTTCCGGCCGCATTCCCGCGATCACGGCGGGCGGCCTTGATTCGGTCGGGATCCGGTTTCCGGCGCATCCTGTCTCTCAGGCGCTCATTCAGGCATCCGGCGTACCGCTTGCAGCGCCCTCCGGCAACCGCTCCGGCAGTCCCAGCCCGACGACCTCTGCACATATGCTGGCCGATATGGACGGGCGCATTCCGGCGATTCTTGAGGGCGGAAGCTGCGCCTGCGGCGTAGAGTCAACGGTCATTGCGCTCGATGACGAAAAAACGGTGCGTGTGCTGCGGCCGGGCTTTGTGACACCGGAGCAGCTCGGCACCGTCGCGGAAAACGTGATCGTTGATCCGGCGGTGCTTGCGCAGATTTCTGCGGATACCGTCGTGCGTTCACCGGGCATGAAATATAAGCATTATGCGCCGAATGCGCAGGTGACACTCGTGCAGGGCGGACAGGCAGAGTTTCTGCATTTTATGGAGCAGCATAATACACAGGGCGCTGCCGCGCTGGTTTTTGATGCCGATGTGCCGCTGTGTCAGGCAAAGGGCATTCGCTGCCATGCTTACGGCGATACCGATGAAGCACGGGCTGCTGCTTTTTTTGCGGCACTGCGGGAGGCTGATGCAGAGGGCGTGCGGCATCTGTATGTCCGCGCACCGCGCACGGACGGCGTCGGACTTGCGGTTTATAACCGGCTGATCCGTGCCGCAGGATACGATGTTGTCACGGCAGAATAATGCAGCAGGGAGAGATTGAAATGGATATTCAGCAGACGATTCAGCAAAAGCTCACGGAAATTGAGCAGAAAGAAAATGTCACGATCCTGCACGCAGTCGAATCCGGCAGCAGGGCATGGGGCTTTGCCTCGCCGGACAGCGATTATGATGTGCGGTTTATCTATGTGCGCCGGAAAGACGATTATCTCCGGCTCGAAAAGACCTCAGATGTGATCGAATGGCAGCTTGACGAAACGCTTGACATCAACGGATGGGATTTGCAGAAAGCACTGATTCTGCTGCATAAATCAAATCCGACGCTGTTTGAGTGGAACAGCTCGCCGATCGTTTACCGGACAACGGATTACTGGGAGCGTATTCAGGGCGTAATTAACGGTTTTTTCATGGATAAAGCCGGATTGTATCACTATCTGAGCATGGCGAAGGGCAATTTCCGCGAATATCTCAAAGGCGAAACTGTCCGGCTGAAAAAATATTTTTATGTGCTGCGGCCGGTTCTGGCGGCGCGCTGGATCACAAAGCGTCACTGTCCGCCGCCGATGCTGTTCACGGAGCTTGCGGATGCAATGCTTGATCCTTCGATGCGGACGGAGATTGACCGACTGCTCGAACTGAAAATGCAGACGCCGGAGATCGGGAACGGTGCGCAGATTCCTGCGCTCAATGCGTATCTTGAGCGGACGATTGCAGAGCTGGAGAACTATGTGGCACAGCTTTCACAGGAGCGCGAAAATGACTGGCAGCAGCTCGACCGCATCTTTCTCGAGGGCATTGCATTCGGTGCATCACAGCAGCCGCATTCAGGCGGCAATCCATAAAAAAGGGGAGAGGAACCGTTCCGATTCCTCTCCCTTTTGCATTTTGTACGGCAGACACCCCTCTCTGTATCCCTGCCGTTCAGTCTGTTATTTGACGGAAACGACGCCGCTCAGCGCGGTATACTGATAGCTGACGCACTGTGCCGTAATGAACTTGGTGTAATCTGGGGAAACGTCCAGCATATAGCTGTCACCGGATTCTGCATCCGCAGGGATCTGATAGCTGAACGATGCAATCACACAGCCGTCATTGATGCTGAGGTCAGTTGCCTGTGCCATGACGACGCAGCCGTGTGTGTCGTCAAAAGACGGGTTGTTGTCCATATTGTGGCTGTCAGATCCCCAGCCGAATTTTTCCGGCAGATCAGATGTGATTTCCTGTGCTTTCAAGCGCGGATCATGCCCGACCGACAGCTGGAAGCCTGCAAGCTGCGGCAGACCTGCTACATAGACCGGAACAGTAACAGTGTCGCCCGGCTTTCCGGATGCACAGCCGATCTCGATATACATACCCTTGAGCTGGAAGGGGCTGTCTGCATTCGGCCGGATCAGAACCGGCTGCCCCTCATTGTCCAGAACGGGATTGCCGTTTTCGTCCGTTTCAAAATAGCTGTAAAAGTCGGTGCCGTCAACGTAGGAAACCTTGCGGATGTCTGCCCAGAGCGGCTGATAGCCGCCGAGCGTTTCGGTATAATAGCGCAGGATCTTGCCTGCATCGCCGAGCGAGATCTCGCCGTCCATATCAATATCGCCGGCGCCGTTTTCTGAATTTGCTTCTGCGGATGCAACGCCGCCCATTCCGAATGTGTAGGTTTTGAGTGCAGACTGTGCATCCTCAAGGCCAATCTGCCGGTTTCCGCTGAGGTCGCCCATCAGCGGGGCATTGGTGGCAGCGGATGCGGAAAGAGAACCGCAGAGCGTGAAGGACATGACCGCGGCGCAGGCTGTCCGTAGCAGGCGGGATGTCAGATTTGTGTGTTTCATAGTGAAAACCTCCTTTGAATGTATGAAGATGATTTGGGAAAACAGAGTTCGTGACAGAAGCAGATGCCGTGCCTCTGTAACGATAACAATTTCAGCGGCAGAATGTCTCAAAAAATTTTGAAGATTGGATAAATGCACAAATATCCGCGATTCAATTTGTGCAGTGCGCCGATTTTTGCGGAACAATGAGACATTTTCGGTTTTTGATTGTTTATGATACAGGGAAAGCAGAATCACCGCACGGTGCGGAAGGAAGTGATCGGATGCCGGCTTCGGGGCAGGAGACAGAATTGACGTTGCTTTACAGAAAATATGCGGATTTTATATACGGGATTGCATTGTCCTATCTGAAAAATCCGGCAGATGCAGAGGATGCAGCCGCAGATGTTTTCATGCAGCTGCTGGAATCCGGTCTCACATTTCCGGATGAGCTGCGAGCGCGTGCATGGCTGGCTGCGGCCGTGCGGAACCGCTGCAAAAATCTGCTTCGGCACTGGCTGCTCAAAAAACGCACGGCGGAGGAGGCAATGGAGCAGATCCCGACGGAGGATCTGACGCCGGAGCTGCACGATGTCATGGAGGCAATGCTGCGGCTGCCGGAAAAGTACCGTCTGCCGCTGATGCTGTTTGCAGTGCAGGGGTATTCAGTCCATGAAACAGCAGAGATCCTGCATTTGAACGAAAGCACCGTCCGGACGCGCATTGCGCGGGCGCGGGCGATAATCCGGAAGGAAACGGGGGTGGAAGATGCATGAAACAAAAGGATGAACGGGATACGGCGCTGTATCGCAGCCTGAAAAGCAAATTCGGGATGCAGCCCGATCAGGCAGCGCGTCTGGAGCAGCGGCTGCGCGAGCGCTTGACGGCTGTGCCGCGGAATATGCCGGATACACCGCAAAAGCTCTCGGCGCACAGCAGACCGGAACGCCTGAAGCAGCGATTCGGCCGCTGCTGGGATACGATGCGGTTTGTACCGCTTGCCGCCTGTGTCATGCTGGCATTGGTCGGCGGCTGGATGATCTTCAACACTGAGAACCGTCCGGATCCGGAGCAGATGCAGATTTCCTCGGAGGATCTGGCGGAACAGACCGTTCTGACCGCGGCCGAAACGGAAGCAGTGACCGAAATGCAGACCGTATTTGCTGCGGAGTCAGTCACATCTGCCGCCGCAGTAACTATGACAATTCAAAAGACAACACAGCCGCAGCAAGCTTCTGCGGAAACGGCTGCTGCCGCAACAGAAACACAGCCGCCGCAGGAGGCAGTGCTGCCGGAAACGGATGCTGAACCGGAGCGCCCTGCTGTCACGGAAATGCCGAAACAGCCTGCGGAGCAACCAATTGCAGAGACAGTTCCGGTCAGCACAGAGGCACCTTTGGAATGCACTGAACAGCCGGAAATTCCGGCGGAAACAGTGCGGACTGCCGAACAGCCGCCTTTATCCGAATCCGGTGCGTATATTATAATGGAAAATGTATCCGCAGCGGCAGGGGAGACCGTAAAGCTCATATTCCGTCTGACACATGAGCTGGAGTGTACCGGTATGCAATTCACGGTTCGTGCAGAGGCAGAGAATGTACCGCTTCCGGTATTCAGTGCAGCGGAAAGCAGCCTGCTGCTGATGCCGCAGTTCTCTCCGACGGATTTGGTGTGCAATATGGATGAAGCGAATGTATATATGTTATTTGCGAAGGCAGAGGCTGTCGTGCTGCCCGCAGGAACGGTTTTGCTGGAAGCAGAGGCCGTGATTCCGGCGGACGCACCCGCAGGAACAGTATACCGGATTGTGATTGGAGAAAAGCAGCTGTTCATCGTGGAATCCGATGGATTAACCCGCACCGCACTGACCTATGATTTCGGCACGATTACGGTGATTTGAAACACAAAGCGCATGACTCACAGGAGCCATGCGCTTTTTCATTATTTTGCAACATCCACGGCGCGGCTCTCACGAATGAGATTGACCTTGATCTGTCCGGGATATTCCATATCATTTTCGATCTGCTGTGCGATTTCGCGTGCGACCAGAACCATGCGCTCATCGTCGATGACCTCCGGCTTGACCATGATGCGAACCTCACGGCCTGCCTGCATTGCATAGCACTTCTCCACGCCCTCGTAGGACATACAGATTTCTTCGAGCTTTTGCAGACGCTTGATGTAGCTTTCAAGATTTTCGCTGCGGGCACCGGGTCTTGCGGCGGAAATCGCATCGGCAGCCTGCACGATACAGGCGATTGCGGTGCGCGGTTCCACATCGTTGTGGTGCGCTTCCACGGCATGAATGACCTCATTCGGTTCCTTGTACTTGCGGCAGACATCCACGCCGATTGCAACGTGGGAGCCTTCGATCTCAGCGGTCAGTGCCTTACCGATATCGTGCAGCAAACCGGCGCGTCTTGCCATATTGGCATCCACACCCAGCTCGGATGCAAGAATACCGGAAAGCGTTGCGACCTCAATGCTGTGGTTGAGCACGTTCTGACGGTAGCTCGTGCGGAAGGTCAGGCGGCCGAGCAGCCGAATCAGCTCCGGATTGAGACCGTGGACATTCGTTTCCAGAACGGCGCGTTCGCCCTCCTGCTTGATGCGCTTTTCGACCTCTCTGCGTGCCTTATCGACCTTTTCTTCGATGCTGGCCGGATGAATGCGGCCGTCTACGATCAGCTTTTCCAGTGCAAGTCTTGCGACCTCACGGCGAACCGGATCGAAGCAGGAAAGTGTGATGGCCTCCGGTGTATCGTCAATGATGAGATCAACACCGGTCAGCGATTCGATTGAGCGGATATTTCTGCCCTCACGGCCGATGATACGGCCTTTCATTTCGTCATTCGGCAGCGGAACAACGGAGACTGCGACCTCAGAGACCTGCTCTGCGGCACATTTTGCGATTGCCATGGAGATGTAGCTGCGGGCTGTATCCTCGCAGCTGGCCTTGACCTGCTGCTCGAAAGCGGAAATCTTCACAGCCTTTTCATGGACAAGATCCTGATCAAGCTGCTTGAGCAGATAATCCTTTGCCTGCTCCTTGGAGAATTCGGATATGCGCTCAAGAAGGTCGATTTCACTTTTCTTGAGGCGCTCGATCTCCTCGGTGCCGGCTTTTTTGATCTGCTCGGCCTCAGCGAGGCGTTCCTCAGCCTGATGGATTTTGTTCTGGAGCTGTTCCTCCTTGCGCTCAAAATGCTCTGTTTTCTTGTCAAGGTTTTCTTCTTTTTGCTGGATTCTGCGTTCCTGGCGGCTCATATCGGCTCTGCGGTCCTTGATCTCCTTTTCCGCATCTGTACGGAGCTTGAAGATCTCGTCCTTTGCTTCAACGAGTGCAGCTTTCTTGCGGTCCTCAGCCTCTTTTTCGGCTGAATTGCGAATCCGCTCGGCTTCCTTTTCGGCACTGCCGATTGCTGCTTCCGCATCACGCTTGCGCTGCTCGATACCCTTGGCGATGCCGCGGGATTCTGCTTTTTCGACCTGCGCACTGACATCCTGCTTTGCGCGGGACGTACCCAGTGCAAGACCGATCGCAGCTCCGGCGATCAAAGCAATAATAATCAGTATCGCAGCCGTCGGCGCAGCCATCGCAGCCAGCATGAGTGTACTCAGTGACATAACTGTGCGTTCCTCCTTCATCATCAAATGTGTTGTATTGATCATTTGATTCTGCGGCAGGAAACACGCCGTTGGTTTATTCAGTTTTTGATTCGGAGCACGAAGCTGTCTTTTTTTCGCCGTGCTCATTATATCAGTCTCTGCCGGCCTGACTGCGGGCAGGGACATAGAAAAGAAAAAAGATCAACAGCGGCATCTGCCGCAAAACACCATCGGAATCCGCGCGCACTGAACAGACGCAGATTCCGGTGCAATGCATAATACACAAAAATAGTATACTATAAAATTCCGATAAAGTCAAGGCCTATTTCGGAAAAACAGCAGCGGACAGGAACTTTTTTTGCCGCAGTCTGCCGGAAACGGCGGTATAAACCGGAAAAACAGCGAACAGAGCTTTCAAAAGCGTACCGTTTTTGTGAAATCCGGAGAATTTTCAAAGATGCTTGACATTTTGTGCATATTCGTTTATAATGTATGAGTGCGCGCTACGCGCTGTAGCTGTAGTCTGCGCACAGAATTCTATTTTATAAAGAAGGAGGAAAATCATGCCAACTTTTAATCAGCTCGTTCGCAAGGGCAGAAAAAGTCTGACGGAGAAGTCTACCGCTCCGGCACTTCAGAAGGGCTACAATGCACAGAAGAAGTCCCAGATCGACCTCAGCTCTCCGCAGAAGCGCGGTGTCTGCACTGCCGTTAAAACTGCCACCCCGAAAAAGCCGAACTCCGCAATGCGTAAGATCGCCAG
>JAFYBM010000247.1 GCA_017540225.1 Oscillospiraceae bacterium
AATGTATTATTGTTGACAAAGCGCGGTATATAAAGTATAATGAAATCAGCGAACACTTCCTTTATTTGATGAGAGAAAGGAGCTGATTCCTATGAAACGGTTACTTGCAGCGGCGCTAGCCGGAGCAATGTCGATGCTTTCCGTACCGCTGAAAGCAGATGTGAACGCCGATTCGCTGATTTTGATGCGGTTTGACTTCGGCGGTTTCGGTGCGGCGGACGGTTATACCGGTGTCTCAGCAGCGGACGGATATCATTCCGCAAGGGGATACGGCTTTGCAAATACCGCCACGGTTGAGGATGTTCCGGCAAGCGGAACGGGAGCGCTCGCAGATGCGGTACGCTTCAAGTCGGATGTGGCAAATCATGTATTCAATGTTGATCTGCCGAAAGGCGTATATAAAATCACGGTCACGACCGGCGACGATCGTTCCACAACGATCTCCGCAGAAGGTGTGCCGCAGCTTTACTTTCTGACGGGTAGCAATGCTGCGGATTCCTTTACGATCCCTGTAACGGACGGACAGCTCAATCTTTATACAGGGGCCGGCGTCGGCACGGAGTTCTCGATCAGTACGCTGGAAATCGAACAGATCTCGGCCGGTACAGAAACAAAACCGACGATCTGGGTCGGCGGCGACTCGACCGCAGCAAGCTGCTACAATGTCACAGATGATGCCGTGCACGGCTGGGGACAGTATCTCTGCAATTATATTGATACAGAAAAATATGATGTGAGAAACATCTCCGTCAGCGGCATCACATCAGCCGATCTGCTGGGGTATTCCTTCGCCACAGCCGAGCGTTACGGAAAAAGCGGGGATATCCTGCTGCTGGCGGTCGGAATCAATGATTATACCAAGCAGAACACAACGACCCCCGACCCTTCCGATTACAGGACCAATCTTACAGAGCTGATCCGCCGCGCAAAGGCCAAGGGGATGACAGTGTATCTGGTCAAGCAGCACGGAGAAAGCAGTGATCCGTTCAAATATCCGCTCCCTGCGTCCAGGTGGTTCGGCGATGTGATCGACGAGATCGCAG
The DNA here is from genome assembly GCA_017540225.1 of Oscillospiraceae bacterium. Lineage (GTDB taxonomy): Bacteria > Bacillota > Clostridia > Oscillospirales > Ruminococcaceae > Firm-04. Next base: position 1,044 of record JAFYBM010000247.1, read on the forward strand.
AATCCGAACAGACCGGCGTGCTCGACCTGTTCCGCCCGTGGCTGGAGCTTTGTCTCGAAAATCATTATTTCGAACAGGAAGCGTATTATGCTTCGGACGGGCTGCATCTAAATGCAGGCGGTGCTGACAGAATGGCGGAAATGGTCAGCGAGCAGCTTTTTCCCCATGCAGAACCGGAAGAACCCGGACTACAGTACAGCTTCGGGATTCCCACAGCAGTTTATGAAACCGAAATTTCGGGCAAAGCGGTTTCCAATCCGCACAAGGGTTTTGTCATGACCGCGTATTCGCCGCATATGCTCAGCGATGCTTTTGAGTACGGCATCGGCGGTTCCGCGGATAATCATGCGTGGGATGTGGTCACCATTGTCAGCGGTTCACCGCACTGGAATGACCTGAATCCGGCAGAGGGCGTGTATCATTGGGACGAGATCGACGAAATGCTGGATGCCTGTGAGCAGTACGGAATGACCTACGAAATCCGCATCATGCCGTATTCATCGTATCTGGCGGAGGACTTTGTTCCGCAGTGGGTATATGATAAAGGCGCAAAGAAAAACACAGCTGAATCCCGCGATCACCCCGGCGAAAATATTGTATTTCCGAAATGGGATGATCCGGTCTATTTGCAGGCACACAAGGATTTTGTCAAGGCATTGGCGGAAAAATATGACGGCGACCCGAGAGTGGAGCTGATAGACGTCAGACCGTTCGGCGATTACGGAGAATGGCATAATTCGTTTGCCGTCGGTGACGAAAAATATATGCCCTCATTAGAGATTCAGAAAGACATGCTGGATCATTATGCAGAGGCCTTTGACAAGACGCTGCTTGTGCTGCCTTCCAACGCACGGGGCGAGATCTACCGGTATGCCCTTTCCGTCGGGATCACAAACGGGACGACGGTCTGATCTCCATGCCGAATGTTGAATGGAGCCTGCTGCCGGCCTACAGAGCAAATATGCCGGTCGTCGGGGAGAATTACTGGCCGTATGCATGGATGCGGGACACGGTCAGAGAAAACGAGTATTCCCTTGTGAACTGGACGCCGCAGCGATTCCGCGAAACGATCGAAATACCGCATATGTCGGTCTTTGCGCTCGATCAGGACAGTCATTGCAGCTATGAATTCTATCAGGAGCAAAAAGCTGTGATAGATGAAATGTGCAACAAAATGGGGTACAATTTTACCGTAACATCTGCCGTCCGGTACGGAAACAAGCTTGTTGTGCGAATCAAAAATACCGGTCTTGCACCGGCATTCTTCCATATTGATCTGTGTGCGGAGATCACCGATGCAGACGGCAACAAGCTCAGATCCTTCGGCAGACCTGTCAGGATCGAAAAAGGCACTTTCCGTGACGATACGGAAAAGTCCTTCCTGTTTGAATATGACGGCACTTTGGATGAGAACGCCGTTCTCTGTCTTGCAATGTATGACAGCGACAATCCGCTTGCTGCCGGTAAAAATCCGACCGTCCGGTTTGACAACAGGAATACACTCGCGACCAACAGACTGAAGCTCGTTCCGGCGGGAACTCTCCCGGGTGATGTCAATGCAGACGGCAGTGTCAGTATTGCGGATGCGGTTCTGCTGCAAAAATGGCTGCTTGCCGTTCCGGATACGGTTCTTCCGAATTGGAAAGCGGGGGATATGAATGAAGATAACCGGCTTGACGCGGACGATCTTTCCGTAATAAAGCGCGCGCTGTTGAAGCTGTAATATGCTTCGCTCCTGAATGAAAACTGAACACGCAGAAAAGGATGAGCCAGTGAAGAATGCATTTTCTTCACTGGCTCTTATATAAGCATAATATGAAAAAAATTCGCGGATGCAGACTTTCTGTGCAGCGAATGATTTACAGCTGGATATGCCGAAATAACAGCCGCGCTGACACCGGCCTTGAACTGCACCTTGCAGATATCAGATTTGGATAATGTTTGTATGAACCGGGAAGGCTCCGTCAGCAATATATGAACCTGTCGGCACTCCGGCCGATAACAATGCGGTGCAGCCGTGGAAGGCATTTGTTTCGATGCGGCGGAGTGCGGCCGGAAAATGTACGGATCGCAGTGCAGTACAGCCCCAGAAGGTGTCGCTCGCCACAATCTGAACGCCGCCCGGGATCGTAACCTCGGTCAGTGATTTGCAGCCGGAAAACGCCCCCTTGCCGATCAGCGTGACCGCATCCGGTATACGCAGTTTGACAAGCTGCCGGCACTCCGAAAACGCCTGTGCGCCGATTTTTGTAATACTGTCCGGCAGTACGATACTGCGAAGGTTACGGGCAGCGAGAAATGCATTGCTGCCGATCTCTTTGATACAGTCCGGCAGAATGACATAGCTGTTCTTGCCTTTATAGCGCAGCAGTACACCGCGCTCAATTTCAAGATCACTCAGGGGCGTGGTCGAGAATTCCTTTTTCGAGAAGGGTGCGACTGACGGTGCCGGTGTCGGATCGGCTGTAATTGCCTGTGCGTTCATAAACGGTCTGCCGCAATCGGGGCAGATCATTGCTTCCTGCGAGAGGTCAACAGGAATGACCGACCCGCATAAAGGGCAGAATGCATGATTTATGATCATAATGATATATTCTTATCCTTTCTCATTATTTGGAATGTGCGAAATCAGTATCATCGGGATCAAGGCGAATACCAATCGGATCAACCCCGACGGTATTCTGTTTATAGTATAACATATTTTGCCGCATAAATCAAGCTGAATTTACAGAAACGGCACCGCGGTCTGCATTTTATCACATTTTCATCGCTTATTGGCAGCGTCTTGCTTTGGTTCGATCGACCGTATGCGTGACAGCATTGCATGTTCCGAAGCTTCCCGAACTGTTTACATACTATTTGCGTACAGCAGGAAAGTATTTCAGTCCGTGGACCGGATTCGGAAATGATCTGCTTGATGAAACAGGCTGTTTCTATGATTACGGCAAGGAGATCCGGGAAGACGAGATCCTCGACCGGAGATTCCGAAAGTACGGATTTGATTTCAAGGACTGTCTCTTCTTTTTGGATAATGGCGGTGTCCAGTATTTCTTTATTCGAATTGACGGGGAAAACGATCCGCTGGTATATTCTGTTGATGCAGTGGCAATTCAGGAAGAACCAGCTAAACCGATTCCGTTGTCGAAATTTATGATTTGCGCATACAATGAAATGGTGGAGTTCAAGGAGCGCTTTGCCAATCCGTGGCATCATTCATGGAGTACTCCTGTGAAAAACTTGATTGAGGGGAGTTTTCCGTTCAAGGATGTTACGAAGTATTCACTGAAAACGGACCGGTATGTTCGGTACAGGATTAAACCGAATGCGAATGAAGAAAATTGTTTGCCGTATTTAGTGCCGATTTTGCAGGAAATGCTGACTGAAATCAGTTCTGTTTATGTGTACAGTGAAAGCGAATTGTATGTATATACTCCCAGGATGGATAAACAACTATCCAATCAAATCGGTCTGAACATCTACCGGTATAAAACCGCAATCATGGATATGGATTATGAATGGGGCTGGTTTACCGTTGGAGACACGGTTTATGTGTTCGGCGAAGCATTCATTCAAAAAATCAGAGACAATATCAGCGCATTCTCTCTGACAGAATACACAGAAGGAACTATATGATGCATGAAGAAAGCAAACGCTCCCTTGCGTACTGGGAGCAGATTTTTGCAGAACACAGCAGGCAGAAGATCCAGACGGATGACTGGCTTGATGATTATGATAATATCATTCAGGCATGCAGCACGCCGGTGCTTGATCTCGGTTGCGGCTTCGGCAATGATACGCTTGCGCTGATGCGGAAGGGCAAAGAGGTCATTGCATGCGACCAGTCTGAGAACGCGCTGAGCAATCTCCGCAGGAATCTGCCGGATGTGCATGAAACCAAGCGCGTGAATATGCTGGACGGGCTGCCTTTTGCAGATGCCGCCTTTGAGAT
>JAFYBM010000248.1 GCA_017540225.1 Oscillospiraceae bacterium
GCCGAAGCCGCAGACCGAGGGCAAAAAGGGCTGGGTCTGCACGATCTGCGGGTATGTCTACGAGGGCGAGGAGCTCCCCGAGGACTTTGTATGCCCGCTCTGCAAGCACGGTGCCGCGGACTTTGAGCCGATCGAATAAGGCATCGCTTTGCGATGATTTCAAATGGGTTTGCCCGAACCCGCAAAAGATACATTGTTCCTTTGATCCCATGATAATATACGAACGGGTGCTGACCATAACAGTCGGCACCCGTTTTGCGTTTCAGATAAGCTGGCGGTTTTCTGTCCGCGATCACAGATCATTCCGTGATGATCTCCACATTGTTTTCTTTGCACCATTTTTTGATAAATTCGAGCTGATGCGCCCGAAACTTTTCCACGACATACTGATGGAATTCATCCATGCGGCCAAGTGCACCGAGTTCCGAGCGGAATTTGGAGCTTCCCGGAAATGCAGGCGTGATCTTGTTGTGAAATTTGGATCTGTATGCATGGGTCAGAAGATCCTTTTGCTTCGCATCGGCGATCATTTCATCAATGTACTGATATACGATATCTTTGTTCCATTCCGGCGCGTATCTTTCCAGCTCGCGAGAGGTCGGCAGCTGAATGCACGGATGTGACTGCAGATATTCCCAGAGCGGATCCTCCTGCAGACACTCCTCTGAGAGGTCCTCGCCGTACGGGACGACTTCATTGGTTCCCTGCATGACATAGTATCCGTCCGATTCAACATCAGAACAGTAATCCAGCGAATCCACTAACACGGATAATTTCACTTGATATTATTCTTCCATGGTTCTCATCCTATCTGATTCAGATTTGTGTGTAAGCTGACACCTATATTATACACGAATCCGAGAGAAAAAGCAAGGCGAAAATCGCATATCACAAAGCATAAAATTCCGGTATCTGCACAAAATGTCAGCAGATAGGAGTGATGCGTATGACAGAACGGCTGCATTCACAGGGGCTGCGTGACCCGGACAGGGACATGTACCGCGAAATGGTCGCGCAGACCTCGCGGAAAACAAACTGCGCCGCAACGGTACTGAAAGCGTTTTTCACCGGCGGGGGCATCTGCCTGACGGGCGAGGTCATCCGGCAGTTTCTGCTCCGGCGCGGGCTGGACGCCGACACCGCCGGCGCGTGGACATCCGTGATCCTTGTGTTCTGCGCGGCCATGCTGACCGGCACCGGACTGTATCAGAAGCTTGCCAAGCACGGCGGCGCGGGGACGCTCGTGCCGGTCACGGGATTTGCAAATGCCGTCGCGGCGGCCGCGGTCGAGGCGAAAACAGAAGGCTTCATCCTCGGCGTCGGGACAAAGATCTTCACGATCGCGGGCCCCGTCATCCTCTACGGCACCGCCGCGTCTGCGGTGTACGGCGTGATCTACTGGCTTATGCAGAGATGATAAAACCGTCTGACTGCTGCGTGCGGTCAGACGGTTATTTGTAGTATGCAGGATTTTCGGTGCGCTCCAGCAGATAATCGACTGAAACGTCAAAATAATCGGCAAAGAGGATCAATGTGCGGTAGTCCGCCTGACGTTCGCCGGTTTCATATCGGCTGATGCTGTTCTGGTTCATGTTCAGGTCGATCGCAAGCCGCTGCTGCGTCAGCCCGCGCGCCCTGCGCTATTCCTTTAGTCTCATTCGCAATCCCCCTTGACTTTAGTATACCATTATGGTATACTAAAATTATCCCGTTTTGGGATAATTTTATGAAAGCGAGGAAATGATCATGAAACGGAGATTGCGGTTTGGTGCTTGTATGCTTGCGGCAGCAATGCTGGCGGGGAGCTGTGCGGTTCCGGCGGGGGCATTTGAGGACGAAGGCGCAAGTGAAGATTTTAAATGTGACAGCTGGGACACATTCGGATTTTGCGGTGCGTCTCAAAACAGTTGCGGAGACGGTGCCGGTATCTCTTGGGGAATCGACAGCTTTTCAGGAACACTCAATATTGTTGGAAAAGGTGCAATGACTACATTTATCGGCGGCAGTGGCTTTACTCGCGGTCCTGTTGGCGGGCCTTACAATTATTCCCCATGGGCCGGCAATCCGGCAATCAAAAAGGTCGTCATCAGCGAGGGCGTAACTACAATTCCATACGGCGCATTTGCCGGCTGCGAAAATCTAACTGAAATAGAAATACCGGAAAGTGTCGTGTGCATTGACGGCGATGCATTCTGGAATACCGGTTGGTATAAGGCACAGCCGGACGGAATGGTATATATCGGGAATATCTTGTACGCATATAAAGGCTCACTTTCTGAAAAGACTGAAATGACAATCAAAGACAGAACAATCAGCATTTGCGAAACAGCGTTTGTAGGGGATGATTGTGATCTGTTTTCTTACGAGAACAGCTTATACGATATGATTTCGTCATTTCAGACGCCGGACAGCATCATCAATTACGGCAGAGCATATGGGAATGTCATCAATCTGCGGGAATCGGAATGGTATCAGTCACAGCCGGACGGGATTGTTTATGCAGATAACACTGCCATTGCAATCAAGGGAGATATTCCCGAAAGCATTGAGTTTCCGGAAGGTACGCTCGGAATCACTGACAGTTTTCTCAACTGGGATAATGACGGCGAAGGGCTTGCGGATGCGTCAAAGCTGAAAACGGTTACAATTCCGGAAAGCGTTAAATATATCGGTATCGGTGCTTTTGGTAGATGCGAAAATCTTTCTTCAGTCACAATCCAAAATCCGGATTGCGTAATCAATGATTCCGATTATTATAGTAAGCCCTTCTCCAACGATTTTGATTGGGGGACAGAGCAGTATACCTGCAACTTCACAATCCACGGCTACGCCGGTTCAACCGCAGAAGCCTATGCCAGAAAACACGGTGTCAGCTTCCGGGTTATTGGTACAGATGAGGGCTTTGAGCCGGAGGACATTGATACAAAAGGCGACTTTAACGGGGACGGCGATATCTCTGTTGAAGATGCGCAGCTGACACTGATGATCTATACAATGTCAATTTCAGGCAGATATATTGATCCGGACGAAAGCTGGGCACTTGCAGCAGACGTCAATCAGGACGAAAAAATTGATCTTCTGGATGCAATGCTTATCCTCAAATACTATGTCTGCAACAAAGTCGCAAAGAAACCTGTGACATGGGAGGCGCTTTTGCAGGAAACCGCGGAATGAAACATTTTCATAGTTTAAGACATAAAAGCTTTAACGCGTGAAATCTTTGTGCAGATTGCCTATTGCAATTCCGGTCGTTTTGTGCTATAATGATAGCATATTCCGGAAGAAAGGGAGCGCAATCGCCATGCTGAACGGCAAATATGTGTACTATGCAGCAGAATACCGATTTTACGGCTTTACCGGCTATGATTACGGTGAGGTCAGATTCGGTGCGGCTGAACACGTTTGCGCAGCATAACGGTTTTTGCGGAATCCCGCAGGAATCCTTTGTGATGAAAGCAAATCGCTCACAGTCGGCCGGCTGTGAGCGATTTTTGTGTATCAGATGTCCGTGACGAACGGCGTCAGCAGAATGATGACCATGCAGACCGGGCAGACATACCGCAGCATCACCGAAAGCAGCATTCTGGCACGGAAAGACTTTTGACTGGCAAGCACTTCTTCCTCGACGTATTTCGGCTTCACGACCCAGCCGATCAGAATGCAGGTCAGCAGTGCAACGACCGGCATCATGATGTTGTTGCTGATGAAATCGAAGAAATCAAGGAACTGCATCCCGATCAGCTTCACATTGCTCCATGCGCTGTATCCGAGCACCGAGAGCATCCCGAGCAGCAGGCAGACCAGCACCGTGATGAGACAGGCCGGAATGCGGCGCAGTCTGAATTTTTCCATGATGATCGAGACGACTGTCTCCATGAGCGAGATCGAGGACGTCATCGCGGCCAGCGCGACCAGAATGAAGAAAACCGCGCCGACGATCTGTCCGCCGGCCATGGTGCTGAACACATTGGGCAGCGTAATGAACATCAGGCTCGGGCCCGCGTTCAGCGCGGAAGCGTCGCCGCCGGAGAACACAAACACCGCCGGGACAATGATCAGTCCCGCGAGGATCGCGATGCCGGTATCGAAGATCTCGATCTGGCGCACGGACTGCTCAAGGGAATCCTCTTTGCGCATATAGGAGCCGTAGGTCACCATGATGCCCATTGCCAGCGACATCGAATAAAAGAGCTGACCCATTGCCGCGGCAACGGTTTTCAGCAGCATCGGGAAGGTGAACCCGCTGAAATTCGGCAGCAGATAGTATCTGAGACCCGCTGCGGCGCCGTCCAGCGTCAGCGTATAGACCGCGATGCCGAGCGTCAGCAGGACGAGCAACGGCATCATGAATTTGCTGATGCGCTCGATGCCCTTTTCCACGCCGAGCATCACGACGGCAGCCGTCGCAAGCAGAAAGAGCAGGAAGTATACGGCCGGTTCGGAAGCGCCGCCGATGAATCCCGTGAAAAAGGAGCCGTCGCCTGCGGCAGAGCTGCCCGCACCTTTGACAAAGGTCACGAGGTATTTGAGCACCCAGCCGCCGATCACGCAGTAATACGGCGTAATGATGACCGGCACGAATGCGGCCAGCCAGCAGAGCGGCGAGAACTTTTTGCTGATGCTCTCATACGCGCCGATGACGCTTTTGCC
>JAFYBM010000249.1 GCA_017540225.1 Oscillospiraceae bacterium
GCCCGGAACCTATGCCGAGGGTGTCACGACGGAACTGCCGGTATCGAACGGCGCTGTGCAGCTGACAGTCAGTGAAACGCCGGTGTTCCTGTCAATCTCATCAGCCGGAAAGAAATTTGTCAACGGCAGATACGCAAAAATCCCGCCGCAAAAGCTTTCCTTGCAGCAGGATTTTTCCGGTGAGATCTGCGATTTTTCTCAGGAGCCGAAAAACGGAACACTGGCGCAGTGCTATCGGCTGTTTGATGAACAGGATTCTATGCCGGATTATCTGTATGGAGATACTGCCGGAATCCCGCTCCCGAAAACGAATGCGACGGGATCGGAAGCAACATGTTATGTGCAATTCGATCAGCCGTATGTGCTGGACGGTTTCGGCGTTTACGATACATACGGCACAGGCAGATTCGCGGTCTACGACGGACACACGGATCAGCTGCTCTGGGCGTCTGATCTTGGCAGTTACATGTCGCGGAGCATTTCGCTGATTGCCGATACTGCGCCGACAGATCTGCTGAAGATTGTCAAGAGCGGCGGCGATCTGAATGAGTTTGCCGCTTATGGATATCCAGCCGGTGAACAGATTCCGATGGATGTCAATGCAGACGGTGCGTTCAATACAGCTGATCTGACGGCACTGGTAAAATGGCTGACGGCTGCATCGAATCAGCTTGCGAATCCGGCTGCTGCAGATGCTGACAAAAACGGCAGACTGGATGCAAGAGATCTGGCGCTGCTGAAACGTGCGCTTTTGAAATAAGTATATGAAGAAGTATCCGCATGCAAAATCCCATGCGGATACTTCTTTCGTGCTGTGAGACTGTTTTTGATAATTGCGCTGAAAAGGGCAGTACCGAAATTTTCGCATGCTTCTATTTCGTCTACTGCATCTAAGGCAACTTTGGTGCAACTGGAGGGCGAAAAACGCGAGGGAGTTTTTTTCGCGCATTGTACCGCTCCGAATGTCAAGTTGACAAAGCATCCGCTTTCTGCTATAATAATAGTATTGAAAGACAGAAAGGAAATTCTCATGCAACCATTTCGCAAAGGTCTTGCGCAAGGCATTTCGATTGCGCTCGGCTATTTATCGGTCTCATTCAGCTTCGGCATTTTATGTGTACAATCCGGCTTGTCGGTCTGGCAAGCTGTTTTGATTTCTGTGACGAATCTGACCTCTGCCGGTCAGGTCGCCGGCGTCGGACTGATCGCTGCAAACGGCGCGTATTTTGAACTGTTTCTGGCTGAGCTTGTCATCAACATCCGCTATGCGCTGATGAGTCTTGCGCTGTCACAGAAGGCAGACAGTTCGTTCCGTCTTCCGCAGCGATTGCTTGCGTCCTTTGGCATCACGGATGAAATCTTCGCGGTTGCTTCGATCGAACCCGAACCGCTGAAACCGGCATTCATGTACGGCATCACGCTGATTTCGTTTCTTGGCTGGACCGCCGGTACATGGCTTGGCGCGGCTGCCGGATCACTTTTGCCTGAAAAATTAACAAATGCACTCGGCATTGCGCTGTACGGCATGTTTCTCGCGATCATTGTTCCGCCCGCACGAAAATCAAAAGGCATTCTCGCGGTTGTGGCAATTGCAGCAGTGATCTCGATTTTGTTAAAGATTACGATGAAGTGGATGAGCGGCGGATTCGCCCTGATCATTGCGTCGCTGATCGCAGCGGTGATCGGTGCTGCATGCTTCCCGGTCGATCAGGATGCACAGCAGACTGAGGAGGTGCAGAAATGACACGGATTCTTGTTTCCATTGCGATCATGGCGATCACGACATACATCATCCGGATGCTCCCGTTCACATTCTTCCGCAAGAAAATCACAAATAAATTCGTCAAGAATATTCTGTATTATATTCCGTATGCGGTGCTGAGCGCGATGACGATTCCTGCGATTTTCTACGCAACAAACGATCTGCCGTCGTCCATTGCCGGTACGGTTGTAGCGGTAGTGCTTGCATTTTTCGGCTGTCCGCTGATCGTTGTGGCACTGGCAGCATCCGGTGCAGCGTATCTCGCGATGCTGCTGTTTCCGCTGCTTTTTTAAGGAATCACGCATAAAATCAAACGTCCCTTTTTCTCGAAGGGACGTTCTTTTTATGCATATAATGCGCGGATCAGTTCTGTATCGTGCGTTACAACGATACAGAGCCCGCCGTTTGCGGCATGGGCACGCAGGGCGCGGCTGACGGTCATCATGTTGCCGTAATCCAGTCCGCTTGTCGGTTCATCCAGCAGCAAAATCTGCTTGCCGGAGGGCAGGACTGCGGCGATCGTGACGCGCTGGCGCTGTCCGCCGGAAAGACTCTGCGGATGCTGTTCACGATAGTCTGAAAGCTGCAGCAGATCGAGGATTTCCGTGATTTGTTCGTCGCTGACTGTCCCGTTTCCGAGCCGGCATTCTCCGGTAACAGTATCAGAAAAAAGCTGATGATCGACGTTCTGCATGACCATACCGAATGTCCTGCGGCGCTGCTTTTTCCGGAGCGCCCTGCCGTCCAGCAGGACTGCACCGGACTGCTCTTTTTCCAGTCCTGCCAAA
>JAFYBM010000250.1 GCA_017540225.1 Oscillospiraceae bacterium
CTCTGTTTCTTTGTGCTTCAAAAAGCACGTTTTTATGCGGAACTGCAAGCAGACGTTTTTTGCAGTGAAATGAATGTTAAATTTTAGTACCTGCTTGAATTTCACGCATTTAGGTCGATTCTGCGTTTAGAATTGCAGAGGGACAGAGCCCCATTTCAAATCATCGCTAAGCGATACCTTCAAATCCAGATGACGTTCGTCTGCACCGGAAACGCATCATCTGCAACCGCTGCCGCAGCCGGAACACCAGCCGACATCAGCGCGGTGCAGCCGTAGAAGGCATGGGATTCGATGCGCAGGAGCGTCGGCGGAAACTGTACGGATTTCAGTGCGGTGCAGCCCCAGAACGTGTCCGCCGCAACGGTCTGCACGCCGTTCGGGATCGTGATTTCCGTCAGCGCTTTGCAGCTGGAAAATGCGCCCTTGCCGATCAGCGTGACCGTGTCCGGAATCTGCAATTTGAAAAGCGACCGGCACTCCGAGAACGCCTGCGCGCCGATTTTCGTAATGCTCTCCGGCAGAACGACACTGCGCAGATTGCGCGCGGATAGGAATGCATTGCTGCCGATCTCCTTGATGCTGTCCGGCAGAATGACATAGCTGCTCTTTCCCTTATAGCGCCGCAGCACGCCGTATTCGATGTCAAGATCGCTCAAAGGCGTGGCCGCAAATTCCTTTTTCGAGAAGGTCACGGACGGCGCTGCCGGTACCGGAGCCGGTGCGGGCGCCGGATCGGCAAAAACTGCCTGCGCTTTCAGAAACGGTCTGCCGCAGACAGGGCAGATCAGTGCGTCATGCGAGAGGTCAACGGTGATGACTGCCCCGCACATGGGGCAGAACGCGTGATGCATTGTCATATGATTTACCTTATCCTTTCTTAGTCTCATTCCGAATCATCCGTAAGCTGTTCAAACAGATCCTTTTCGACAGTACGGCTGACATGCGCCGCAAAGTCTGCATTGCTTTCGTCATGCCCGCACATGAACATGATGAAATCATCGGTCTGATCCAGTCCGAGTTCATCTTCTTTCAGCCGCAGGATACAGCTGACGATCATCTCCTCAAACAGTTCCATCAGCTTCGGTGCAAGCCCTAAATAGAACGCACCGTCTTTTTGAAACGCGCCGTCATCATAATGCATCAGCTCTGTTTTCACATCGCCGCGGAGCATTTCGCCCCGATACGAAAACGTGTCCGCAGGTCTGTCCGCATCGCCATAGTAAACCGCTTCTGCGGACTGGCAGCAGCCGCTGCTGCGGAAATATTTCACAACACTGTCTTCCGCAAAGTCTATGCGTTTGAAGTCCCCGACCGCATTGTATTTGAAGCCGAGCAGCCCTTTTCTGCCGTAAGGCTTATACAGATCAGCGTACTTGTCATAATCAGCCGATCTTTTCTCATAATCGCGCGCATTCGCATACCGCAGACAAACATCAAAATAAGGGATATTGCAGTCAAATACAACAGCATAAACCTCTTTGTTATCTTCGGTCTTTGCAAAATCTGCAAGCGCCTTTTTGAACGACTGATACATCCGGTCAGATACAAATGGAAAAAGAAGGTC
>JAFYBM010000251.1 GCA_017540225.1 Oscillospiraceae bacterium
CGCCGTATTCTTGTTTTTGAGGAAATAGGTCAGGATCTTGTATTCCACATCGGTCAGCTCGATCGGCACGCCGTTCTTGGTGACGGTTCTGCCGTCCAGATTGATGACGAACGGCCCCGATTCGAGAATCTTGACCCCCTCAGAATTCATCGAATTCATAATAACGCGGCGGTAGAGCGCATCCACGCGCACGGTCAGCTCCGAGGGCGCAAAAGGCTTTGTGATATAGTCATCCGCCTCATTCATCAGCGCATTGACCTTATCCATTTCCTGTGCCTTGGCCGAAAGCATGATGATACCGAGCGTCTTTGACTTCTCGCGCAGACGCTTGAGCACCGTAATGCCGTCGATTCCGGGCATCATAATATCGAGCAGGGCAATATCAAAATTGCCGTTTTCCTGCTCAAAGACGCGCAGTGCGGCTTCGCCGCTGCTGACATCGACGACATCATAGCCCGCACGCTTCAGATTGATGACAACAAATTCGCGGATGGTATCCTCATCCTCGCAAACCAGCAAACGCTTCATATATTTGCACTCCTTTCGGGGTTTCCCGTATCATTCAGGATAAATACCGCATCGCCGTGACCAGCTCGCTTTCCGCGAGACTGAGCGCACGGCTGCCGGATTCCGTCCGGCCGAGATAATACCGGCTGCTTTGCTGCCGGAGCAGAATATAGCCCTCCGACTGCATGGCATCTGCCGCAATCGGATCCGTCACAACCGTCAGCCGGAGCAGCGGCTCCAACAGGACGGGTTCGTCCGTTTCGCCGGATTTTTCGGTATCGAATGCATAAAAAACGATCTCCTCATTTTCCGGCACTGCCGTCACACAGTGCTCCCAGCGCTTCGGGAGCCGGAACACATAACCCTCCTGCACTGCATAATAGGAGGAATATTTCTGCATCAGCAGACCGTTCCGGCAGACATACCAGTTTGTCATATTCAGCGGTGAGCGCTCCGGTGCATTGGAATAGCCGTAAAAGGCGGTGTTGATCGGAATTTCCGCTTCGCCGTCATTGTCCACATCCATTGTCTGACAGCCGCCGGGACGCGCAGAATTCGGAAAACGGTCGGCGCTGTCGGCATATTCCAGCCAGAGACTGTTTTCGCGGTAGCTGATGACAACCGTCTGAACGGTTGTTGCGCCGGTAATGCCGTCCATATAGACAGCAGGGATTGTTTCCTGACCGCGGCCGGTCGGCAATGCGCCGTATACAAGCCGTGAAATATCCGTAAATGCATCGGGCAGGCTGATCTGGGACGGCGGCAGATAATGGCCGTTTTCGCCCAGCTCATAGACGGTTGCCATTGCAGGCGCCGGCGCTTTCGCTGCCGATGCGACAAACAGCTCCAGACTGCCGTCCAGATTCAGGTCGCGCAGTGCCATCACCGAATACTGCACCGAAAGATTTTTGGTCAGCGAGCCGTCTGCATGGTCATAATGAAAGACCTCGGCGGCGTGCTCTGCGCCGTCAACCATGCTGTAGCTGATGATGAGATTCGTCCGCGGATTTGTGCCGAGCTTCGCAATGTCCACACGGTCGATCTCTGCGCCTGCGGCGGCATCGTCCCAGATGTCGCTCCAGCCGTCTTCGGTCTGGTCGAGCAGACAGATGCGCAGCGGGTTTTCATCGGCAATATTCCGGCCGGATTCATAAAAAACAATTGCTTCATCCGAGCCGTCATCATCAAGATCCTCGACAATGAAGGCGGAAAGCCGTTCGCCGGATTTCGGATATTTCAGGCTGATCTGTGAACCGGCAGCTTTCTGAAGCGCCTGATAGATCTGTTCCTGCTCCGCCGTCAGACGCGGCGGGCTGAGCAGTGATTCCACGGGATTTGTAAATCCGCAGGAGGGCAGCTGCAAGGTCATCAGGCTGAACACAAGGCTGCATATCAATGCTTTGCGTATCATTTTCGCTCTGCCAGCGGGATATAGGGCTTCTTTCCGGCGACGGATTTATACGCCGGACGGATGATTCTGCCGCCCGTCAGCACCTCCTCAATGCGGTGCGCCGACCAGCCGGCGATACGGGAAACTGCAAACATCGGTGTCAGCAGCTCTGAGGGAATGCCCAGCATCCGGTAAACAAGACCGGAATACAGATCGACATTCGCACAGATATTCTTCTGCGCCGCCCGCTCGGATTTTTCTGCAACCAGCTCCGGTGTCAGGCGCTCAATCGTTTCCAGCAGACGGAAATCCGCTTCAATCTCTTTGCCCTTTGCCAGCGCAAAGCCCTTCTCCTTCAGCAGAACTGCACGCGGATCGGAAAGCGTATAAACTGCATGGCCCATACCGTAAACAAGCCCCGCGCCGTCTCCGGCCTCGCGCCGCAGCACCCTGCGGATCAGATCGGCAACCTCGCCCTCGTTTTCCGGATTTCTGATCTCCCGCTTAAAGGTATCAAGCTGCTCCATGACCTTGATATTCGCACCGCCGTGACGGAAGCCCTTGAGCGCCCCGATCGCAGCCGCATAGGCGGAATAGGGATCGGTTCCGGAGGATGTCAGCACACGGCAGGCGAATGCGGAATTGTTGCCGCCGCCGTGTTCAGCGTGCAGCATCATGCAGATGTCCAGCAGATGCGCTTCCTCCGGTGAATATTTCCGGTCAAGGCGCAGCAGTGAAAGAATCGTCTGTGCATTGGTTTCCTCGGGGCGCAGCGGGTGCATGACAAGGCTTTCGCCGTCAAAATGCTGCCGCTTGACCTGATAGGCCGCCGACATGATGACCGGCAGATGCGCGATCATCGAAACGGCAATGCGCACCTCGTTTTCCAGAGACTGCACCTCGCAGTCATCGTCATAGGAATACAGCGCCAGCACCGAGCGCGCCATTTTGTTCATGATGTTGTTGGAGGGGGCCTTTGCGATCATGTCGATCACAAAGCCGTCCGGCAGCTCCCGCGAATCAGAAATCAGATTCTGAAAGCCTGCAAGCTGCTCTGCATCCGGAAGATGACCGAACAGCAGCAGATACGCCGTTTCCTCATAGCCGAAGCGGTTTTCCTGCTCAACGGCGTGAACCAGATCGGTGATCTGATAGCCGCGATAGATCAGTTCACCGGGAATCGGCTCAACTTCTCCCTCATTGAGCATATAGCCGTGAACGTTGCAGATTTTTGTAATGCCTGCAACCACACCGGTTCCGTCTGCACGGCGCAGGCCGCGGTTGACATGAAATTTCTGATACAGCGCGGGGTCAAGCGCGGAATAATCGCGCAGTCCTTCGCATAAATTTTTGATGTATTCTTTGTGATCCATAGACTGGTTCCTTTCCGGTTGCGGATGATATTTCTGCAATCACATATTCTTTTCTATTATACCGCTTTTTGTCGCTCCTGTCAAGCATTCAGGGCGATATTTCCCTGTATTCCGGCACCGGCTTTCTGCCGGAAAGGCACCGGAATGCAGGAAAGAAGCACGGAGGCGACTTATGCAGATCAAAGTGTTCTTTTATGTACTGGGGGCGGCAGCGATGCTTCTGCTTCCGTCTTGGCTCAATGACAGCCGGACAGAACCGTCAGAAGCCCCTGCCGCACAGCCGGCAGCTTCCGCGGCACCGGACGGCTGTTATCGTGTGCTGTGTACGGAAACCGGACAGGTTGCGGAGATACCGGTACGGGATTATCTGATCGGGGCAGTCGGTGCGGAGATGCCGGCATCCTATGAGCCGGACGCGCTGCGTGCACAGGTGATCGCCTGTCACACCTATGCAGAGCGTATCCGGAAAATGCACGCAGATTCGCCGGATCCGTCACTCAAAGGCGCAGATTTCTCCGATGACAGCAATGTGTATCAGGCCTTTTATACAAAAGCTGCCCTACAGTCATTTTACGGAGACGCCTTTGCAGAAAGCTATGCGAAGCTCTCGGAGGCGGTTGATGCAGTCGGAAATCTGCTGCTTTACTGTAATGATGAACCGATCATTGCTGCATTTCACGCTGTTTCCTCCGGCCGGACGGAATCTGCGGAAACACTCTGGGGCAGTCCGGTTCCTTATCTTATTTCGGTGCCCTCCGAAGCAGACCGCAATGCGCCGCAGTATGAGGAATCCGCAGTGCTTCCGCAGGAAGCTGTCAGGCGGGCACTGCTTTCGGTCAGGCCGGATGCTGTTTTGCCGGAGAATCCGGCGGAATGGTTTTCCTGTGCAGAACGCACGCCGGCCGGTACCGTGCTGCATATTTCCTGCGGCGATACGGTCTGGAGCGGCGAACAGCTCAGGCAGGCGCTCTCACTGCGCTCCGCCTGCTTCACTGCGGAATATGCGTACGGTGCATTCAAGATTACGACGCAGGGCTACGGCCACGGCGTCGGGATGAGTCAGTTCGGCGCCGACGCAATGGCGAAAGCGGGCAGCAGCTATGCTGAAATACTTGCACACTATTATCCCGGAACCGTGCTTTGTGAAACGGCCGCTGTTTCTGATTTGCAGGAACCGTAAAAAAGCCCCGTTCTCCGAAAAGAACGGGGCTCTTCCACCATTTTTGCTCTTTTGTTCCTCTGTGACAGAGACACAAACAGAAAACAGACTATATCGACAAACTGAGGCTCCCTTACAAAAAGGGAGCCTCTTTTGAATCATCAGCCGCGGTTCTTGGACGCTTCAACCATTGCCTCTACGATCTTCGGATACTGCACCGCGTTGTTGCTGCGGTTAATCAGTCCGAAGTTTTCTTTGCCGACACCGAATGCATTGTTATCCCACCAGACGCAGGAAATACCGTAGGAATCAGCCAGAGTCACATAATACTTCGCCCACTCTGCACGGTTTTCTTCATTGTTGTTGTTGACCGCGCCGAATTCGTCAATGACGACCGGAACATCGTTGTCCATGAACTTAGCCTTGAGCGTATTCATAAGCTGCTTCAGCTCGCCCGCACCGGAAGCCTCGCTCCAGCTTGCTGTTGCGTTCATTGCGAAATCCTCAGGTCTGTATCCGTGGATTTCCGCCATGATATGATCGTCATCCGGCAGCACCATGCCGTTGACATTCAGTGCATTCGGAGACGCCGCATAGGTCGGCATGAGCACATAGCGCTTTGCATTGTTGCCGCCGGAATCGCGGATGGTTTTCAGCGCTGCTGCATTGAGCTTGTTGATGCAGTCGAATGCATCCTGCACGGTGGCGTCCACAGAGGCGAACCACCATTCATAGGTTGTGCCCATCAGTCGCGGCTCGTTGAGCGTTTCAAAAATGAGATGCTCGTCATAGCCGGAGAAGCGTTCAGAGACCTGTGACCAGACAGAGGTCACGAACTTTTCGGAATGCTCATAGTGTGCGGAATTCGGATAGAAATACGGATAGGACGGCTCAACAAACTGACCGCTGTTATTGGTGCCGCCGTTGTCGTGGTGAATGTTGAGGATGCAGTACATATCGTTGTCGATGACATAGTCAACGATCTTCTGAACGCGGCTCATCCACTCATCGCTGATCTTATAGGTGTTCTTATCCATTTTGCCGCCCCACGATACCGGAACGCGCACGGTATTGAAGCCTGCCGCCTTGACGGCGTCGATCAGCTCCTTGGTCGTCAGCGGGTTGCCCCAGCACTGCTCCCAGGCATCCGCGGAATTCTGATCATAGCCTACAGACTGTGCATCCAGCGAGTTGCCGAGATTCCAGCCGAGCTTCAGATGCTTCGCAAATTCCATTGCTGTTTCACCGTTTTCAATGGTCTTGTTGAAATCGCCGTTGAGGATGCCGCGCTTGAGCATTGTCAGGTCAACGGCTGTCAGACGGTTATTGTGGTCGAAGTCACCGTTTGCGGCAACAGCCAGCGTGCCGCCCATTGTCAGATAGGCAGCCAGTGCTTTGCAGTCATCCAGATCGACCTTCTTGTCATCGTTGACATCGCCCTTTCTTGTCATGGAGCCGATGTTCAGCGCCTCGCCGGTCACAAGACCGATCTTGTTGACGGTAATGGACTCAAGGCCCTTGTCCTCCCAGAGCTGGAGGCCGAATTTATCCGGAATCGGCCACTTCTCCGGAACCTCGATGATGACGGTCATGTGCTCGGACGGATGCTCGATCCATACACCGCCGCCGTACCAGTTATAGTCGCCGCAGCCGGGCGCATCATATCCGATGACCGGCATCGTCGGCTTGTCGGAGCTGACATCGGCATTGATATCGAGCCAGACCTCCTTGATCTCCTCATCCGAATTCATGCCGAAATCGGCGCGGGTGTATTCGGGTCGTGCTTCACCATCTTCGTATTTGAGTTTCAGCTCAAGATTGACTTCCTTGACATAGTTGCAGCCCGCAATGTCTTTGGTTGTCAGAGAGCCGTCGGCTGATACCGGCATCGCAGTGAGCTGTGCCAGCATCAGAGCAGCAGCCGTCAAAAGGCCTGCTGCACGGAAATAATGCGTTTTTCTCATGGTATACCCCCTCAAAAAAATAAAAAAACAGTTCGGACAATCGTCCAATTTCATTATAACAAATAGTCCCGAGCTTGTATATACATAATGTTGCAAAAAGCTGTGCAATTGTCATCTTAGTTTGCAGCACTGTGCATAAATTCACGATTTGTTCATATTCTGTTTACGGAATGCGAACAAATCTGCGCTGCGATTTTGTTATAATAATAAGATAATATAGGTACATTATGCATACTATTCGCAAAGGAGGTGCCGCAGTTGACAGAGCAGGAAGAAATTGATGTAATCGAGAGCTTCGACTACGATTGTGTCAATCAGCAATACGGAAAAGACTATCTCTACTGGCGGCGCCGCACAAAAGAGCCTTTCATTTACCGCTTTACCGGCAACGCACGGGAAAGTGTATATACGGTCAACAGCTCGCCGCTCCGGCAGAATGCAGCGGCTGCCGAGCGCACGGCACTCGGTAAATGCAGCGAAAAAATCGGGCTTGCGCTGCTGATATTTATGGTCTGTGAGCTGGTCGGCGTTTCTTTGTTCGTTGCGCTGCTGCATCTGATCCATATTGACATCCGGATCGACTTTCTGACGCTGAAAATGAACGGCAGTCAATGGGCGGTTGTCGGCGTGCGGGCACTGCTTCTCACGCTGAAATATCTGCTGCCGACCGTACTGCTGGTACGTCTTTGCCATATCCCGCAGAGTATTTATGCGCCGGCCGCGCCGAACGGTTTGCCGGAGCATATCGCTGCTGCCGCCGGAGGCTTGATGATCGCCGGAATCTACAGCCTGACTGCGCAGAATCTCGGCATTGAAACCGCACAGATTCTGTTTACATATAAAGATATGGGTGCGATTTATGCATACGGTCTGTTCGATGCGATCGTCGGTGCCGTGCTCGCAGAGCTGCTGCTGCGCGGTACAATCCTTCCGCTGCTGCGGCAATTCGGAGAACCGTTTGCGATTGTCATGACGGCTGTCATTGCATTTCTGTGTCCGAATAAGCTGCCCGACCGGATCAGCGAGCTGCTGATCGGTCTTGCAGCCGGCTACCTGATGATACGGTCCGGCTCGATCTTCAAGGGCGTGCTTCTCCGCATGATCTATACTGCGCTCTCCTATGCACGGCTGGTCGTGCTTTATACAAGCCGCAGTCTGCGGCTCTGGGAATATGCGCTGCTGCTGATTTCAGTCGGAATGCTCGCAGCCGCATTCTATTTCAGTATCCGCAAATCGCAGCTCCGGCTCCGAAACAATCGGACAGCCCTGAGCGAGCCGGCGAAAACTGCAGCCCTTATACAAAGTATCACTGCGCTGCCGTGGTTTGCAGCCTCCGTTCTGCTGACGCTGTTCCAGCTCTTCTATTGAAAGGAACGGCTATGATTGACGATTTTGCAATGATGCAGGAAGCGATTTCGCTGGCGAAAGAGGCAGCAGCAGCAGGCGAAATCCCCGTCGGTGCGGTCGTGGTTGACCGTCAGACCGGCGAAATTCTCGGCCGCGGCAGAAACCGCCGTGAACAGGATCACTCCCCGACGGCACACGCCGAGATCCTTGCCATCGAGGAAGCCGCGAAAAAGCGCGGATCATGGCGGCTTTCCGGCTGCACGCTCTATGTGACGCTTGAGCCTTGCCCGATGTGCAGCGGTGCAATCATCAATTCCCGTATCGAACGTGTTGTTTTCGGCGCCTATGACGAAAAAGCCGGCGCCGTCTGCTCGGTGCAGCAGATGTTTCAGCTGCCCTATAATCACCGGCCGCGTGTCACGGAAGGGCTGCTGGAGGAACCCTGCGCTGCGCTTTTGCAGCAGTTTTTTTCAAATCTGCGGGGAAATATGTAGGAAACGGTGAGCAATTTCCGTTCATTTTTATTAAACATACACAACAGATGTCCTGAAAATGCCGGCCGGATATGAGAAAACGTAAAATTTTTTAGAGTATCTTGCATTTATGCACCATCTGTGTTATAATAATAATGAATCATTATCGGGTAGTACGCGGTCATGTCTGAGGGGGACATGAGCTCATTCCACCACGGAAAGGACTGTATGATATGGCAACTATTCTTGTAACCGGCGGATGCGGTATGATCGGAGAACACATCTGCTCCGGCCTCCTCAAAAAAGGCAATACGGTCATCGCCGCAGATAAAAAATCAACGGCACACAACGAAGGAAAAGAAAATTACTTCTTCCGCGAAGCTGGTCCGGCCGATCAGGGTAAATACGGCGAAATCTTTGATGAATTCAAAATTGAATACGTTGTGCATCTTGCCTGCACCGTTGATAACGACTTCGGTCCGGAAATCGGAAAGGAACAGATTGCAGAATGTGAAGCCTGCGATAAGTTCATCTATAAATTTGCTATTTCCAAGGATGTGCAGAAGTTTATCCTTTTCAGCACCACGCAGGTCTATAAGCAGCCGGAAAACCGTGAACCGGTGCGCGAGGACGAAGCTGTCAAGCCGATCTCCAATTACGGCAAAATGAAGGCCAATTCCGAAGCCGCCTTTGCACACGATGTCCGCGGCACCAAGACCATGATCTGCTGCGTCGCACGAATCCCGATGGTCTATGCACTGGATTACACCCCGAATCTGATGTCACGCATCACGGATCCGAATGACAAAACGATCTTTGTGTTCCGGACGGGTGAATACGGCTTCCATATGTGCTGCGTACACAACATTTCCGATTTCGTGATCGGATTCCTGCGTCAGGCAGATACGCTCAATTATACGGGCGTATATAATGTAGCGGATTCCTCGCTGGTCATGGCATCTGAGATCGTCACATTCATGAAGGAAAATCACCGCCTCGGACCGGTCATGCAAAAGAGCAGCTTCGGCGTCAGCTTAAAGCAGCGAGTATTCGGCAATCCGGAGCAGAAAACAAATTACCGCTTCCTTGATACGACGACGATCGACAAAAACTTCATGTTCGATACGACCAAAGCCTCCCGCATCTGCCCGTTCCGCTGGAACATCAAAAACACCAAGTAACACCGAAATAAACAAGCGACGGTACCGACCGCCGCTTGTTCTCTTGTAACGGAGGATCCCATGAAAAAACAGTTTCTCGAAATCGGCAAGATCGTGAATACACACGGCCTCGGCGGCGTGGTCAAGGTCATGCCGTGGTGCGACAGTGCGGAATTTCTCTGCGAATTTGAGACGCTCTACCGCGGCAGGGAGCATCTGCCGATGGAAATTGAACGCGCATCCGTACAGAAAAACATGGCGCTCATCAAGTTTGCGGGCGTGGATACGCCGGAAGCGGCCAACGCCCTGCGCAATACCATACTCTATATGAACCGTGCGGATGTCGAGCTGGACGACGACACCTACTTCATTCAGGATTTGCAGGGAATGCGTGTGGTCGATGCAGATGACGGCCGTGAATACGGCAAGCTGCACGATGTGCTGCAAACCGGCGCAAACGATGTCTATGAGGTAGAGGCACCGAACGGGCGGATGCTGCTCGTGCCGGTGATTCCGGATGTGGTGCTTGATGTGAATTTTGAAAGCGATACAATCACAATCCGACCGCTGAAAGGATTATTCGACGATGCAGATTGAGATTGCTACACTGTTTCCGGAGATGTGCGAAGCAGTGCTCTCCGAAAGCATCATCGGCAGAGCACGGGCAAAGGGCGCGATCACGGTCAATTGTCACCAGATCCGCGCATATACAAAGAATAAGCACAACCGCGTGGATGATGCGCCGTTCGGCGGCGGAATGGGACTTGTCATGCAGGCACAGCCGATCTATGACTGCTGGCTGGATGTCCGTTCACAATCCGAGCTGCCGATGCATACGATTTATATGAGCCCGAAGGGAACTGTGCTGACACAGCAGCGTGTGCGGGAGCTTGCGGAGCTGCCGCGGATCTTTCTGCTCTGCGGCCATTATGAAGGCGTCGATCAGCGCGTGATCGACAAAATCGCCGACGAGGAGATTTCGGTCGGAGATTATGTGCTGACCGGCGGCGAACTGCCGGCACTGATCCTGACGGACGCAATTGCACGAATGTGTGAGGATGTGCTGCCTGCACCGGAGGCCTTTCAGGAGGAAAGTCACTATAACGGTCTGCTGGAATACCCGCAGTATACCCGTCCGGAAATCTGGGAGGGCGAAGCTGTGCCGCCCGTGCTTCTCAGCGGACATCACAAAAACATTGCACAGTGGAGAGCGGAGCAGAGCATGGAAATCACCCGAAAACGCCGTCCGGATCTTTGGGCAAAATGGTCAAAGGACGATGGAGCCGATGCGCTCTTGGCACAATCCACAAATTGCCTTGTTGAAAACTAGGCACCCCAACAAGGGTTTTCAACAATTTGTTTTCGTGAAACTGCCCAAAC
>JAFYBM010000252.1 GCA_017540225.1 Oscillospiraceae bacterium
GATACTAATGCCGAATATCGTCACTTATAGCATATAATATTGAAAAACGCAATGGGAGAGAAAAAAAAGATATAAAAGGGCTTTGAAAAACAAGGCGCAGCTTTTCCGGTTGAAAGGAAGAAGCCACGAAACAGAAAAAATGTCCCGTGGCTTCTGCTTATCAAAAAACTGATTGAGATTTTTATTCAAAATTCTGGCCGAGTTTTTTCAAAAGCACGCAGAATCAAAATGCGGCATTGCCTTCCTCAATGGCAGTAATCATGTCCACTCTGCGCTGATGACGGCCGCCCTCAAAATCCGTGAACAAAAACGCATCCAGAATTTCTGCGGCCAGTCCGCTGCCGACGACTCTTGCACCCATGCAGAGTACATTCGCGTCGTTGTGCAGGCGGGTGAATCTTGCGCTGTACGGCTCCGAGCAGACCGCTGCACGGATCCCTTTCATCTTATTCGCTGCAAGGATCATGCCGATGCCCGTGCCGCAAAGCAGAATGCCGCGCACCGCTTCACCGGACTGTATCTTTGCGCAGGCCGCCTTTGCGATCACCGGATAGTCGCTCGGAGATTCATCAGTGCCGCAGTCAATATACGGGAGCTGCTTTTCTTCAAGATATTTCATGACAATGTGCCGCAGATCTGCTGCGGCGTGGTCGCTTCCGATCACGATCATATTAGAACTCCTCCTGTTTTCCGGATGTTATGCGCCCTCAAATTCCGGCACACCGCGATAGGATACATAAAAATGATCCCTGTCGCTCTCATCCACTGTCGTATAAATGAAAAGATTTTCGTTCATTTCAAAGTTTTTGACCGGCTGTTCTGTCACACAGTCATAGGCGCTGCCATCCGGCTCCAGCCGCACAATGTAATCCGTTTCGGTTTCAGGGTCACACCAGATGCCCAGCGTGCAGCGGATGCCCTGTTTCTCCAGATAATCCGCATTGCTGAACCGGATCGCATCACTCATGTTTTCATAGATATACTGCACAGGTTCGCCGTCATCCCCTACGCCCGCGCAGTAAACAACGCCGTTGCAGGTACCGTCATGATCAGGGTCGATGATGAAGCCCATTTTGTATTCCGGATCGCCGTAAAAGCCGTGAAGCTGCTGGATCAGATGCTTCATATGACCTTTGTGATCCGCAATGCGCCATGATTCAAAGCCCTCGATCTCCTCGCGGTCATTGTCGGCAATGAAGCCGACGGGCGGCCCTTCAAATTCAACGGTATTGCTGACCGGCTGATAGCCCTGCACCCATGCTTCCAGCCAGACACGGTATGTGCCGGGACCGTAATCCATCGGGCGGTAGGTCATCTCGTTTACCGCATTGCGTTCAAGCTGAATGCGGCCGTTGACCTCGATCACCCATGTGAGATTGTCGTCATAGATGCCGTCTGTCCTTGTGACAAGTCCTGTTTCGTCAAGGGTCAGCCTATAGGTTTCAGTCAGATCGGGCGGCGGCAGTGTCTCCGAAGGCTTCTTCTGCTGCTCCGGTGAAACGGAACCGGACGGCGGCGGCACCGGCTCATGTGAATTGTAGCCGAATATGCCCTCCATCAGATCAAGCACCCAGCTTCCTTCCGCTTCGGCAGTCGTTGTTGTTTCGTCGGCCTCGCCGGAATCGGTCTCTGCGGATGCAGTCTGCTCCGCGATATCCTCCGGTGCCTCTGCTGCCATGTTGTCCGCTGTGCCGGCACAGCCGTTCAGCAGCAGCGATAAGCCGGCAAATGCTGCAAAAAATCGTTTTTTCATGATGGCGTCCTCATGTCAGCCGATTTTGACGGCCTGTAAATAGTTGACGGTCAGCTGTTCCGGCGGCACCGGTTCCGTATGCATCGCGGCAAGTGCGATGCCGCTGGCAGACTGATTGCAGAGATGAAGCGGTGCCGCGAGAAATCCCTCGCTGATCTCCCGCAGAACGGCAATGCCGTCACCGACAATCATGACCGGCTCACGGTATGCCTCAATCTGCGCTGCAATGTCGCCCACTTCCGTCACGGCATCATCCGTCAGGCGGGTGACGTTTGCGCCGTCACTCTCAAAAAATGCACAGTAGCAGAGATTTTTCCGTGCTGCAAGGCAGGCACAGAGAATCCCGCTGCGTGCGGATATATTCCATGCAAGCCCTTCGAGCGAGGAAATGCCCGCGCACTGCTTTCCGCCGGCAAAAGCCAGCGCCTGCATCGCCGCAATACCGATGCGCAGACATGTATAGGAGCCGGGGCCGTTCGCACAAGCGAAAACATCCACATCCTGCACAGTGTATCCGGTATCTGCAAGCAGCTGCTTCACAGTCGGCAGCAGAATCTGCGAATGTGCCCGCTGCGTATAGATCATCCGGCTGCCGAGCAGCACACCGTCTTTGACAACAGCACAGGAACAGGTCTTTCCTGATGTATCAACCGCTAAAATCATGGAGCAGCTCTTCTCCTTCCAAAGTGATCTGCCGCGGCTGATCGCCGCTGCCCTGAATCCGGATCTTCAGCAGCAGCTGCGGCAGCTCCTCCTCAATATTCTCCGCCCATTCGATCACGAATACGGCTTCTTCCTGCGGATAATCCCAGAAGCCGGTCGTTTCCAGCGCTTCTGCATTTGTGACGCGGTACATATCAAAATGATAGACCGGCACACAGCCCGCCGCGTGATATTCATTGACAAGCGCAAAGGTCGGGGAGCTGACGATGTCGGGCAGCCCCATGCCTTCGCATAATCCGCGGATAAACGTTGTTTTTCCTGCGCCCATCCCGCCGAAAAAGGCAATGCAGGTTCCGGTGCGCACGGCAGCACCGATTTTTGCGGCAAGCGCTCGCGTTTCTGCCGGCGATTCGGTTTGATATGATAGCATGGTATTCAGTCCTGTCTCAGCGAAAAATACAGCGTTACAGTGCAGCGTTTTTTTGCATCATCGCGCCGCACGGCAATTTCAAGCATGGAACCGCATTCATCCGCAAGCAGCATTTTCAGGCGATCCGCCAGCAGCAGTGCCATGCCGCAGATTTCTCCGTCCCATTGCAGCGGCAGAAAGCCGCAGCGTGAGATCGGCAGCGTCCAGATGCCGGATTCAGCCGTGTCCTCTGTCAGAAAGAATGCGGCAGAGGCGGAAAGCGCTTGATCGGAAAACATTTCCGCTGTGCGCAGCTCATGCCGGCGCAGACGCTTCACGATCTGTGCGGTCAGGTCATCCAGCTGCGCCGCCCATTCCGTTTGCAGGAGCTTCTGAAACGCTGTTCCGCAGTGAATCTGCACAAATTCCTCCGGCACAATGATAACAGCATCCGTTCGCGTTTCCGTGATGATGAGCGGGTCCTGTCCTGTCAGGATGCTTTTTTCCGAGAGCTTCGTCTGCGGATAGGTGATCTTCAGCATCGGGAAGCGTTCGCCGAGCAAACGCACGGCGGCTGCATTGATCTCAATTTCGGTGCGCGTGACGTCCTGCACCGGCACAGGATCTCCGCTGCCGGTTCGGGTGGTTTGCAGAATCCCGAGTGTTTTCGTGATTGTAAAGCCCCTGCCCTCCGCAAGCATTGTTTCGTTCAGCAGCTCCGCTGCCAGTGAATCCGCTGTGAACAGCATCCGATCACCTCCGGTTTCAGTCTTTCGGCAGCACAGCGCAGAGCCGGCGGTACAGATGCAAGCAGATATGCTCTCAAACCGTCAGGCGGGCTTTGCGCAGTGTTGCCATTTATTATCATTATATCAGTATCTTCCGTCAAAGTCAACCCCCCGCACAGCAGAGATGCGGTTTCTATCTTTTTCTGCTCCGCCCATTGCGTTTTTTCTTATAATATGCTATAATATAGTATCAATTATTTCTCTCACGGAAGGATTTTCGCTATGAACGCAGATATTCAGAAGCTCACGGAAAGCATCGGCAGCGTCATTGTCGGCAAGGAGCAGGTCATCCGCTGTGTGATCTCCGGCTTGCTGTGCAGCGGCCATATTCTGATCGAGGATGTCCCCGGTGTCGGAAAGACCCAGCTCGCCGCCGCACTTTCACGCTCAATCGGCGGCAGCTTCAACCGCATCCAGCTCACGCCGGATGTTATGCCTTCTGATATTACGGGCTATTCCCTTGTCAATCAGAAAACCTTTGATCTGGAATACCGCGCAGGCGCTGCAATGTGCAATTTTCTGCTCGCGGACGAAATTAACCGTGCTTCTCCGAAGGTGCAATCTGCGCTGCTTGAGGTCATGGAGGAGCATCAGATTTCCATCGACGGCGCGACGCACAAGCTGCCGCAGCCCTTCATGGTACTCGCAACACAGAATCCGGTCGAGACCTACGGCACCTATCATCTGCCGGAGGCTCAGATGGACCGCTTCTTCATGCGCGTGAGTATGGGCTATCCTTCGGAGGATGAGGAATTGCTGATCCTCACCCGTACAGAGCGCAGCAATCCGCTGAACAATATTCAGGAGGCGGTGCTCCGGCCGGAGGATATTCTGCAATTGCAGAAGCAGGTTGAGGATGTGTTTGTCAGTGAAGCAATCCGGCGTTACATTTTGCAGATCGTTGCTGCAACACGGCAGCACGATGCACTGACACTCGGTGCATCGCCGCGCGGTTCGATTGCGCTCTATAAAGCCGCAAAAGCCAATGCATTTCTTGACGGCAGAGACTATGCACTGCCTGATGACGTCAAAACAATGGCGGAAAGTGTGCTTTCGCATCGCCTGATCCTTTCACCGAAGGGAAAGGCACAGCAGGGCGATACGCGCACTGTTATCAGAGATGTGCTGCAGACAGTGCCGGTGCCGATGGAAGCTGCGCAATGACGGCAGGTTATTTTTGTGCGATCGGCATTGCGCTGATCTTCATGTTCTATATGGACGGCGACATCGGCGTAATGATGCTGAGCTTTCTGCTGCTGATGCCGCTGCTTTCCGCCGTACTGACGCTGTATCTGCGGAAAAAGCTGCGGATTGCGCTGGAGCTGCCTGATACGGCAGCCAAGCAGCGGCAGCTTTCCGCGGTCATCCGGCTGGAAAAGGATACCGTTTTACCGCTGCCTTTCCTGCGCATGGAGTTGACCGCAGATGCCCATTTTGAACCGCTGAATCCGGATGCGGAACCGCTGCCGCCGAAGCCGCTTGCAGGCTCCTCCGGTGCGCTGCGCTATCAGATCGCATACCGCGACTGGAAAAAACGCCGCCGCTTGCAGCTCACGCCGGAAACACTGCCGCTCTGTCTTTCTATGGGTACGGAACGGCAGGCCGAGTACCGCATTCCGGTCACAACACGCTACTGCGGCTGCGGCACGGTTTCAATCAGTGCGCTGCGGCTTTCCGATTTCTTTGCAATGTTTTCGCTGCGGCTGAAAAATGATGTGCAGACACAGCTGCTCGTCTCGCCGGAGATTCCGGAGCTGAAAACCAATTCTGCACTGTTCCGCTCCGTTACGACAGCGGTTGCTGCGGCGGATGAGGAAACCGAATCCGAGCCGACATTTTCTGCTTCTGCAATGCCGGGTTATGAGCACCGTGATTATATCCCCGGCGATTCGCTCAAACGCATCAACTGGAAGCTCTCCTCAAAGCGGCATCATCTGATGGTGCGGCAGGATGAGCCGATTGCACTGTCGCGGCTGTCTGTTGTGCTGGATTTCCGGCGCGATACGCGGGAAATCCCGATGGATGAGCGGCTTGAAACAGAGGAGCAGCTTACGGAAACCGCACTCGGCTTTCTGATGCTCTGTGCCAAATACGGCTATCCCTGCAAGCTGTGCTATACGGATACTGCCGGCGCATGGAGCGATGTTTCCGTGGATGACGGAGAACAGCTTGCTGTTGAAGCGGTCAATCTGCTGTCCGGCGGCTTCCGTCCGGCCGAGCAGCTCGGCGGTCTTTCACCGGTTCCGCCGGCGCTGATGCAGGAATCCGGCAGTGTGCTGCTGTATTTTACATCTCACGCCGATGCGGAGACTGTCTCGCTGACAGACCGTCTGCCCGCACAGGTCTATCTGGTTGTGCCGGAGCAGACAGTCATGCACGCGGCCGTCCCGAAAAACGGTTCTCTCTGGGCGGCAACAAAGGAACGGCATCTTGTCCGTGCAGACGGCGAACAATAACGAACCCCTCCCCCCTACCAAACTGATGATTCCGGTGCCGCGGCTGCGGTATGCGGCAGGTGATATTCATGAAAAACGAATCCGTAATTCAGCGCAATCCGCTGCTGCGCTGGCTGATCCAGCCCAGCCGGATCCCGCTGCTTTTTTCCGTGACGGTCGTTGCGGGTATTTTCTATCATTACGCAGCGAATCTGACTCTGCTCTGGATTCTGCTTTCGCTGCTGATTCAGACAGGGCTTTTCCGCCTGTTTGATTTTGTCAAAAAGCGTCCGCTGATCGGCGGTGTGCTTTATATTCTGACCGGCATCGCTGTTCTGGCGCTCGCAGTCGCTTTTATTCTGCTCGGACGCCGGACACCCTTCTGGGCACCGGCAGATTCCTCTCTGCAAATTGACTTTATGGTCTGGTTCCTGACACCGCAGTCTGTTCTTGCCGCAAAATATATGGGCTATACGGTCGGTCTTTTTCTGCTGTTCACGATGTTCATTGCCACAACCGCATACTATTTTACAATGGTGCGCTACCGTGTGCTGATGAGCTTTGTGGTGATGATCTTTCCGTTTGCGATCTATGCAAAGGAAAATGAGACCATGCCGGTCGTTTCAATCCTCATCCTGCTAACCTGTTATTTTGCGGTTATGATCTATTGCAGGCAGGCACACGCCGAGGACTGTGAGGTCGTGCAGCGCTATGTGCCGGATACGGTCAGCAGACTGCAAACACCGTCCAGAAAATCGCCCTA
>JAFYBM010000253.1 GCA_017540225.1 Oscillospiraceae bacterium
ACGGGTGCTTCACCCTCATAGCGGATCACGATTGCATAATCGCTGACTTCCTGCGGCGTTTCGAGGTCAATCAGGTGATAGCCTTTGTATGCAAATTCAGCCTCCTGCGTATACAGCACATTTTCCAGTGCCGCATCGCGGATCTCGACCGTCATTTTCTGGCCGTTCGCTACGGTATATGTTCCGACTGCTGCGAGCGTTCCCGCATGATGGAACACATTTGCGGTCGTTGTGACCTCGCCTTCATCAATGGTGCTTCCATTGCCGGCATCATAGGCGACAACATCACCGTAATCCTGCGAAACCGAGAACGTATACGGTTCCAGAAACGGCGTTTCATACGAAAGCCAGTAGCAGACATATTTCTCGGATTTGCTGTTCTGAATCAGCCATGCGCCGTCCTTTTGAGCCTTTTCGCGGAAATATTCCTTCGGGAAATGATCGTCCCAGCCGATGATATTGACCGCATGGTCGTAATCTTTTGGCGCGGGATCATTGACAGTCTGATACGCGCCGAAAAAGCCCTTTTTATCCTGACGGTCGGGAACGGCGATATTGACGGCGCCCTGCGTGCGGATTGCTTCCTTGAGCTGCTCCTGCGAACAGTCGGTGTAATTATTTGCTTCGGTCAGGAGCAGGCCGTCCACGCCGTCTGCAAGCGCTTCGATCACTTGCCAGCCCCAGCCGCCAAACGATTCCGGCGAGAGATTCTCCGCGAGGAACCATCCCTCTGCCCGATCGGGGCCGTAGCAGGCATCGAGCAGCGTATAGGGGTCAACCGTAATTGTTTCGCCGCGCGTTACCAATGCATTGGATTCGATCGCGGTTGCCGCGGAAACGACCCAGCAGGTGCCGCCCTCCTGTAACTTGACAGGCGTGCCGAAGCCCTCGTCAACCAGCGAAAAATAGCCGTCCTCGCCGTGAACATAATCGTATATCGGCGTTTCCGGTTTTGTTTCCGGCGCATCGGTTTCCGCAGGCGCGGTCTCTCCGGCGGCATCCGCAGATGTTTCAGATGCAGACTGCTCTGCGGTATCGCTGCTGCTCTGTGCCGTGCCGCAGCCGGTCAGCAGCAAACACAGCAGAATGCAGGTAATTCTCTGATATTGTTTCATAATGCAACCTTTCGCGGCTGATGCTTCTCAAACCATGTCAGCTCGGTGAAGCCGGCCGTTCTTGCCATATCCTCCAGCAGCCACAGCCCGAAGCCGAGATACTGCGTATTGTGCGCATCCGTGCTGATCGTCAGGTGCTTTCCGCCCAGCTCACGATAGCGTTTTATCAGGATGAGGTCTGGGTCAATATAGGGCTGCGGCTTACGCAGACCGGAGCCGTTCAGCTCAATTGCCTTGTCCTTTGCGATGACCGTCCGGAAGATCTCGTCGATTAGCTCCAGATGCGGCGTCAGATCATAGGCACGGCGGTTCGGCAGATAGCGCAGCCCGTAGGTCAGATGGCCGAGGATGTCCCAGCAGTCGGTCTGTGCAAGGCGGTAAACCTCCTCGAAATAGGCTGTCACCAGCGCGGGAATATCCTCTTTCTCATAATCAAGGAAATAAAAATCCGGCCGTTCCGGCAGCTCATGCACCGAGCCGATGACCAGATCCACACGCGGATCATTGTAAATCCGCGCCGATAATTCCGGATCCTGCGGAATCTGACCGATTTCCGCGCCGCAGAGCAGCCGGACGCTGCCGCTGTTTTTCTGTTCCTGCATGATCTCGGCAGCCGAGCGTTCAAAAACACCGCCGCCGTCATACCAGTATTCGTCTGTTTCTTCTTTTCCGTAGTATTCGGCGGGATAGTAGCGGTTGATCTCCACATGGTCGGTCACGGCCATGAATTGCAGACCGAGCGCATTTGCCTCGCGCAGCCGCTCCGCGACCGTCTGCCCGGCATCGGGAGAATGATGCGTGTGCGTATGCAGGTTCATAATCACGGGACAGCAGCTCCTTTCCGACAGGCGGGAATACACATTAAGACATAATATTATACCATATCAGCGGCATTTTTGCAAGGGGAGCACTGCACAGAAATCAGCCTGCCCGCCGCACGTTTTTTGGAGGCAGTGCATTTCTGCCTGTATCCGGTATCAGTGAGAATTTAAGAAAACATTTAGAAATCAGCCCTTGCATCTTTGCATGGATGGTTGTATAATAAAAGAAGAACATTACCGGTGAAAGGAAGTTGAAAACAATGGAAACGATCCTGATCTGCGATGACGAGCGCGATATTGTCTCAGCGCTGAATATCTATCTCCGCGCAGAGGGCTGGGAGACAGTCTGTGCCTATTCCGGCCGTGAGGCAGTCGAGATCGCACGGACAAAAAACATTCAGCTCATCCTCATGGATATTATGATGCCCGAAACAGACGGTATCACGGCAATGACCGAGATCCGGAAATTCAGCAATGTACCGGTCATTCTGCTGACGGCAAAATCCGAGGATTCCGATAAGATTCTCGGGCTGAATGTCGGTGCGGATGACTACATCACAAAGCCGTTTTCACCGGCAGAGGTTGTGGCGCGTGTGCGCTCGCAGCTCAGGCGCTATCTGCGGCTGGGCGCTGCCGAAGCGGATGACCCCCACATCCTGACAGTCGGCAGCATTTCTCTGAATATGAAAGCACGCTCTGCTTCGCTGGACGGCGTCCCCGTCCCGCTGACGCCGATCGAATACGAGATTCTTTCCCTGCTGATGCACAATGTCGGGACTGTGTTCCCACCGCGTGAGATCTATCAGGCTGTCTGGAAAGCCAATCCGATCGGCTCGGAAAACACAGTCGCCGTCCACATCCGGCATCTGCGCGAAAAGCTGGAGATCAACCCGCAGGAGCCGCGCCAGATCAAGGTTGTCTGGGGACAGGGCTATAAGCTCGAAAAGCCTTAAAAAGGAGATTATATGGCATCAAATATCCGGTACAGCAGGGCAGTACAGATCCTGTCCGTTGTACTTTCTATTATTTTTCTTTGGGGATTCGGCATTTCGCTGCTGATCGTCATTCTCAATATCGGCATCGGCTTTCCGGTCAATAATGTTGATTTCCGGCAGGCCTTTCTGGATATGACGCAGAGAGACAAGGAGCAGGATGTTCTCAATTATCTGCAATTGACCCTGCGTGCCGATATGCCGGATCCGGCTGAACGCGAAAAAGTGTTTATCAGCGCCGGCTCCTACGGCATTGAAATGAATCTGCACAGCTATGAGCAGCGCTTTGATCCCGCAAACACCAATTACCGCTTTGCCGCAACGGACACGGACGGCAATCTGCTGCTGACGAACGATCCGGACTACGGCTCGGATCTGCCGGTGCTTGCTTCTGCTGTCTATACGCGCAGTATCTATCTGAAACAGCGCGATTATCAGGAGCAGAAGCATTTTGACGATCCGGTCAATGCCTATCAGGAGATCACCTACGGCAATGTTGCGCGCTATCTGGCGGATCCTTCGGAATATAAGCTCTGGTATTTTTCCGATAACCGTGTGGACAACGCCTATCACAACGGACTGGAAGTCAAAAGCTATGAGGATCCGTATACAGACTATATGTTCTTTGAATCAGCCGGCGAAGCAAACAAATTTGACTATAAAAAGGTTTACGGCGATCTCTGCAAATGGAAGATCGTCGCGGCATCGGCAGCCGGTTTTCAGGCGGACGGACAGGGTACTGCCCCCAAGCCGGATGATTCCTCGATCGTTGTTGAGATCAGCGCCTATAAAACACAGAATCAGTTTCTGACAACGCTGGAAAGCTACTACAATATGAAGGACGGCGGGCTGCTCGTCCGTGCCGTCGATGAAGATCTGGAAAAGCTGCTCACCACTGCTCTGGATATTACGATCCGCGGCGAGCACGCCGAAACGCAAAACTGCTATATCCGGAGCTATCTCTATGAAAATATGCAGGCAGATGATACGATTCGTGCTAATTATGCGATCTTTTCACTGCTGTTCCGGCATTCGGAATGGTCTGTCGTGCTGATGTTCGTACTGCTTGTGCTGACGGTGCTCGCCTGCATCGCCATGTGTACGGCAGCCGGACACACCGCCGGTGATGAAACCGTTACCGTCTCGCCGGTTCACCGCATCGCATATGAATGCTTCTGGCTGCTGCCGCCAGCCATGCTGTTTGCATCATGGCTTCTGATGCGAACCCTGTTTGACGTCCGCTCGCCTTACCGGACCATCGCCATTTTCTGCATCGGCATGATCTTCTGTATCGCTGCGTGCAGTATACTCTGGCTCTATACGACCGCAATCCGGATGAAAACCAGCTGCTTCTGGCAGGATTTCGGCCTGTTCCGGATTCTCAGATTCCTGCTGAATCTGTTTCGGAACCGCACACTGGCCGTCATTCTGTTTGTTGTCCTGTCGGCAGCGCTGTTCTGCCTCAATGTTTTCACGCTGCTGAATGCGCCTGCGTTCATACCGCTCACGCTCTGCATCGACCTGCTGGCGCTGCTGTTCATGATCTACAGTATCTATGCCTATTTTGAGCTGCACCGTCATGTGCGGCAGATGGAAACAGGCGATTTCACACCGGCACAGCATCCGGTCAAGCTGTTCTCCGATTTCGGCAGCTTTGATGCCTCACTGAATGAAATCACCGGAAAAGTCGCAGAAATCGTCGCGCAGCAGACCAAAGCCGAGCATCTGCGGACAGAGCTGATTACCAATGTTTCTCATGACCTCAAAACACCGCTGACTTCGATCGTCAATTATGTCGATCTGCTGAGCCGTGAGCAGATGCCGAATGAAACCGCAGCCGAATATCTGGATGTACTGCGCCGGCAGGCCGCACGGCTCCAGAAGCTGACAATTGATCTGGTCGATGCCTCCAAAGCCTCGACCGGAAACCTGACCGTTGAGCTGCTGCCGACAGATTTGCAGGTGCTGCTCTCGCAGCTTGCCGGCGAATACGAAGAACTGATGGAATCAAAGGAGCTGACGCTCAAGGTCAGCGCACCGGAAGAACCGCTGACCATTCTTGCGGACGGCCGGCAGATCTGGCGTGTATTTGATAATCTGCTGAACAATGCGTGCAAATATGCGCTCTCCGGAACCAGAGTCTATCTCGATGTCAAAAAGCAGGACGATCAGGCTGTCATTTCGCTGAAAAACATTTCCGCACAGCCGCTGAATGTCTCGCCGGATGAACTGATGGAGCGGTTTGTCCGCGGCGATGCCTCCCGTCATACCGAGGGAAGCGGCCTCGGACTGTCTATTGCCCGCGATCTCACGGTTCTGCAAAACGGAACCATGCGGCTGAGTACGGACGGCGATCTGTTCAAGGTTTACCTGACCTTCCCGCTCTGTCCGCCGCCCGCCGACGCGCCGGAACCCGCAGAATAAAATTGCAGCAGCATTGATTTGATACGGCAGCGCCGCAGCAAAGCGCCGGAATGCCGTATAAAACAGAATGCTGCTGCTTGATTTTTCAGGCTTTTTGTGGTATGATAGATGAAATACTGTATCTCATGAACAAGGAGGCGTTTACTATGCAGCAGGAAGGTGCCTCGCCGGATTCCTTTGTCTTTCAGGTCAATCTCGGCGGAATGATCGACATTCTCTCCAATCATCTCTACAGCGCACCGGATGTGTTTGTCCGTGAGCTGCTTCAGAATGCAGTGGATGCAATTGCTGCAAAGCGCAAGCAGTTTCCGGAGGACCGGAGCGAAAATGAGATCTGTCTCATTCTTTCGGAGGAAAACGGTATCCCGCAGCTCTGCTTCACCGACACCGGAACCGGACTCACAAAAGAGGAGATACACCGGTTTCTCGCGGTGATCGGGCAGTCCTCAAAGCATGATCTTGCTGCCGGAAGGGTGCAGGAGGACTACATCGGCCGCTTCGGGATCGGGCTGCTTTCCTGCTTTCTTGTCTCGGATGTCATCCGCGTGCAGACGCGCTCCTTCCGGACACCGGAGCAGTCGCTGGAATGGTGCGGCAATCCGGACGGTACTTATACGATCACGGAATGCGATCCGCTGCCGAAGATCGGGACAAGGATCCTGCTCACCCCGAAAAAGGATGCCGAAAAATATTTTACCGCAGAGCGCCTGACACAGCTTGTGCAGTATTACGGACTGCCGCTGCCGGAGCCGATCCTGTTGGTTCAGGGAACACAGAAAAAGCTGCTCAATCCGCCCTTTCCTTCCGGCGAAACGCAGTATGCACAGATCATGACGCTCGGCGAAACACTCTTTGGTGCGAAATTTCTCGGTTATATTCCGCTGGATTCTCCGAGCGGACTGTTTTCCGGTATTGCATATATCCTTTCCGCCGAAACCGCACCGACCGCGAAGCATTCACACCGCATCTATCTGAAAAATATGCTGCTGACGGAGGACGGCACAAAGCTGCTGCCGAAATGGGCATTTTTCGTGCGCGTGTTTCTGAATACGAACGGCCTGCAGCCGACGGCTTCGCGTGAAGATTTTTATGAAAATGACGCCCTGCTGCGTGCAAGAGAGGAGCTTTCCGGCTGCCTGACGGATTATCTCAAAGCGCTGGCCGCAAAGGGTGACCCGCTTCTTCAGCGGATCGTCCGTATTCACAGGCTTGCGGTGCAGTCCGTTGCAACGGAGGATGATGCACTGTTCCGTGCATTCTTCCCGTATCTGACCTTTGAAACGTCCTTCGGCACACTGACCGGCAGTGATCTGCTTGAACTGCATACGCCGGTCTATTATTCCGGTTATCTTGACGAATTCCGGCAGGTTGCGGCGATTTCGGCCGCACGGAATACGCTGCTCGTGAACGCAGGATACACCTATGTCGCACAGCTTCTCGAACGGATGCCGCTGTTGCAGCCCGATATTTCTGTTATGCAGATGAAAACCGAGCGGCTCGATGAAATGCTTGAAAAACCGGAGCTTGCCGATCCGGCCGCAGCCCTGCGGCTGATCGCGGAATGCAATACCATGCTTGCGGATTATGACTGCACAGCCTCCCTGAAGCGCTTTGCACCTGCGGAGCTGCCTGTTTTGTTTTCGGTCAATGAGGATGCGCTGCTGCTGCGGGACATCCGGCATTCGATGGAGCAGACGGCAGATCTTTTCCGCGGAATGCTGGATGCATTTGCCGGTGAATACCGCGAGGATGCCGTTGCAAAGCTGTATCTGAATACCGACAATCCGCTGATCCGGCGGCTGATGCAGCTCAGCGACAGCGAAAAACTGCAATGCTGCCTTGAAATCCTTTATATTCAGGCATTGCTGACTGGCGGATATCCGATGCGGAAAAACGAGATGCAGCTTCTGAATCAGGATCTGCTGCGGCTGCTGGACTGGAGCATTTCCTGAGCGGAGGCGCATCAGTGCTGTTCAAAAACGAATATTGTTGCAATGATTATTTGTGCAAAATGCTGAAAATCACTGTATCCGATAAAAAAGATTGTCGAGCGCGCAGTTTTGTGGTAAAATAAAGAGTAAAGCAGTCACTTGTACTGAAAACAGAACAAAAAAAGGAGCAAACCATGTTTACCAGATATATCGGCATTGATCTCGGTACCGCCAATACCCTGATCTACGCGCGCGGCAAGGGCATCATCATGCGGGAGCCTTCCGTCGTTGCGGTCAATACCCGCACAGATCAGCCGTGCTCTGTCGGCAAGGAAGCCAAGGAGATTATCGGCAGAACCCCCGGCTCTGTCATCGCGGTCAAGCCGCTGAAGGAAGGCGTCATTGCGGATTTTGATATTGCAGCGACCATGCTTCATGAGCTGATCAAAAAATCACTGAAGGGTACGGTCTTTACCAAGGCGCGGGTCATTATCTGCATTCCGTCCGGCGTGACGGCGGTTGAGCGCCGTGCCGTCAAGGAGGCGGCCGAAAAGGCCGGCGCCCGTCCGGTACAGCTCGTTTCCGAGCCGATTGCGGCAGCACTCGGTGCAGGTCTGCCGATCATGGAGCCGACCGGTACCATGATCGTTGACATCGGCGGCGGCACCAGTGAGATCGCCGTAATCTCAATGGGCGGCATTGTTGCGTCCCGTTCCGTGCGGACAGCCGGCGATGCTTTCGATCAGGCGATCGTAAACTACATCCGGAAAAAATACAGTCTGCTGATCGGTGAACGGACGGCAGAGGATGTAAAAATCGGCATCGGATCGGCATTTCCGGAAACAACGGTCACTGAAATGGAGGTTCGCGGACGGAATCTGCTGAACGGACTGCCGGAAAACATCATGATTACCTCGGAGGAAGTGCGCGATGCACTCTATGAGCCGCTCTGCGACATTATGGATGCAATCCGCGATACACTTGCGCATACACCGCCGGAGCTTTCGGCGGATGTCATTGAGCAGGGCATCACACTGACAGGCGGCAGCGCATTGCTGCGCGGCATGGATAAGCTCATCAACCGCGAGACCGGTATGCCGGTTTACGTCGCGGAATTTCCGCTGGACTGCGTGGCCGAAGGAACCGGAAAAATGCTGGAGCATCTCGATGATTATGAGGAGCTGCTTGCCGAGGAAATCAAATATTACTGAGTTCCGATCCGGACAGACGCTGCTGTGCCCCATCACACAATAGACTTGCCAAATACCCTCATCTGGTATATAACAATACCGATGGGGGTATTTTTTATTCTACCACACAAACAATAGAAAGGCAGCTCTGTCATGGCAAAAAAATGCCCGCACTGTGCGGCACACGGGCACACGTTCGCAAGATACTTGTGGACAGCCGTTGCGGAAACCGCTTTGCATTCACAAAAAACGAACCGCCGCCTGACTGTTACATCAGGCGGCGTTCGTCCGTTAAGAATTGTTCTGTTTTTCAGTCATAATTTGCCATCAGTTTCAGATGTGTTGCATAGACTGATTGACTTTGATTCCGCTTCATCTTTCCTGACCAGCTTGTGATTCTTGTGCGACACAGTTGTGGTTTTGAGCTGAACCAAGTTTCCGAGATACATAGGATTATGAAGAATACGATCGACAACAGGTCTGCTCCATAGTTTGCGGCTGTTTACAGGATTCTCCTTGCCCTGCCTTTGATAATAATACTCGGACGGACAAAGGATTTGTTCCTCATTGAGTCTGTCAGAGATTTTCCTTTGGCTCAGTCCCTGCAACCGCAGCTCAAAGATGTGCTTCACCACAGGTGCAGTTTCGGGATTGATAACAGGCA
>JAFYBM010000254.1 GCA_017540225.1 Oscillospiraceae bacterium
ACGCCGAGCGACTCCTCTGTATAGTGCGGATTCACGGAAATGCGAACGGGGTATCCGTCCGGGTCAAGCTCGATGCCGGTATAAAAATCGTCGGCAGTCGGCGCCTTTTTGGTGATCGTCCGGAATTCGCCGTTCTCGTGGAATGTGAAATCAAAGGGCGAATCCGCCGCATCCGGCTTATATGCCGCCGTGATCTCACAGCCGACCGACTGCTTGATCAGCCTGCCGGTTTCGTCATAAAATCTGCTGCGGCAGTACTTCCGCTGGTCTCTTCTGTGCCATACGCGGACTGATTCCAGCGCGCCGTTTTCGTGCCAGATGTATTGATAGTGCTCCGATTCATCGTGCCGCTCATAGAGATACAGCGCACCGCTCAGATAAAATTTAACATCATCGAGCGGATAGCCTTCCTTCATTTGCGAATAGCCTTCAATCCGATCGGGATCATCCTCGGAAAAATGAATCATCAGACCGTTGAACGGCGTGAAGGTTGCTTTGTCCATGACCCGCTGATAGTGATACATTCCGTTTTCGTCGGTGTAGAATCCCTCTTCCAGCGCATCCGATTCACTGTCAATGCCGTGCTCAATGAGATATTCCATATCAACGGGCAGCAGTATTTCCCTGACCTCCTCCGGTGTCAGCATATTGTTTTCCTCCTTCCGTGAATGCACAGGTATTACGCGCGGGATGTTCAGTCGCGGCTCTCCCGGATCGGTTTTCCGTTTCCGTCATATTCCCTGCAGCGGCAGCCAGTCTGACCTTTCTTTCTGTTCCATTCCGACCTCTTTTTGAGAACGCCGGTTTCATCATATTCCATGCTGCGGCAGCAGAAAGTCTGACCGCGCTTTTGGTACCGTTCCGTCTTCTTTTGAAGAACACCGGTTTCGTACCATTCATATTCCTTGCTGCGGCCGCAAGTCTTACCGCGTGCTATGTCCCGTTCAGTCATTTTTTTGAGAACGCCGTTTTCGTACCATTCATATGTGTAGTATTCTTTCTCATCCATCCGGGTATAAAAGCTCAGTGCGCCGTTCTCATAAAATCCGGCATGATTGCCGAACTGATAGCCGTCCTTATATTCTATAAAAAAGCCTATCTGATCGGAGTCATCATACGTCTCAAATGCCACACTGTTGAACGGTTTTCCGCCCTCATCCATCGGCTTGTCAAACATCCGCTCGTAGTGATAGACACCGTCTTCATCGTAGTAGTATTCATCGGCAAGCGCGTAATAGGAAACGCCGTGTTCTTTGATTTCAGTTTCAGACGGCAGACTGCCGCGTACCTCTTCGGGTTTCAGCATATCGGTTTCCTCCTTCCAGATAGGCTTGCTATATGTATCCATTATAGCAAACCTATCCCCGAAAGTCAACTATACTACAACTATACTAAAAGGAGGCTTCACAGTGAGACTGTTTCGGTTAAGCAATCACATCTTTAAGCTGAGGCTGGATACAAAGGAAATAGCGGTATATGCGTATCTGTGCAGCCTCCCAGCTGCCTGTTCAACACTGCAAGGCAAAGCGGTGATCTCAGTCAAGCAGCAAACAATCGCAGCAAACTGCGGTATCAAGTCGCCTGTGACAATATCCAAAACAATCGACCGGCTCCGTGAAAAGGGGCTGGTCGAT
>JAFYBM010000255.1 GCA_017540225.1 Oscillospiraceae bacterium
AGATTCCGGTTTTGACGCACAAATTTCAAAATAACGAACAAACAACGAACAGAATGGAAAACAGGCAAAAAAAGAATCTCGAAAACAATGCAGATACATTGTTTTCGAGATCAGTCTGGTATGGAGCATACGGGATTCGAACCCGTGACCCCCACACTGCCAGTGTGGTGCGCTCCCAGCTGCGCTAATGCCCCAGATGGCGGAGATGGTGGGATTCGAACCCACGGAGCATTTTACTGCTCAAACGATTTCGAGTCGTTCTCGTTATGACCACTTCGATACATCTCCGTGTGGTTCGCAGGAATTTCAAACCTGACTTAGCTATTATATCATACTTTGAAAAAAAAATCAAGAGGATTTTCAAAAAAAATTGCGATTCTTTGATTAAGTATTGCGGATTTTTAGTTTATGACTTGTTTTTTTTCCGAAAATATGCTATACTGACAGTATGAATGCCCGAAAATATAACAGGGCTGCGATCATGAGGAGGGATTTGGATGAATTTCAGAAAGAAAGGGATCCGGAGATCTGCCGCTACTGCAATGGCTGTACTGACTGCGGTGGTATCCGTGCCGTTTTCACCGGCATTACAGGCAAATGCGCTTGTGACGGATCCGGCAGGGGATTACGATAACTTTGCAAAGTGCCTGCAATATTCTCTGTATTTCTATGATGCCAATATGTGCGGGCCGGAGGTTGAGGAACACAGCCGCTTCAAATGGCGTGCGAACTGTCACACTTATGATGCGGAAGTTCCGCTGAAAACGATGGACTCCTTTACGATTGCGGACGGAGAGGTCGGAACGAATCTTTCCGAAGCGTTTATCAAGGAAAACTACGACATTCTGAACACCGGCAAAAAGGACGGAACCGTTGACGTTTCCGGCGGCTATCATGATGCGGGCGACCATGTGAAATTCGGCCTGCCTGAGGCATATTCCGGCACAACGGTTTCATGGGGCTATTATGAATTCCGCGATGCATATATCGAATGCGGAGAGCAGGAACACGTCGAAACGATTATCCGACATTTCTGTGATTATTTTATGCGCTGCACCTTCCGTGACAAGGACGGAAAGGTCAAATGCTTCTGCTACCAGGTTGGTGACGGCGACATTGACCATGCTTACTGGCAGCTTCCGCAGAATGACACAATGAACCGTCCCGCATGGTTCGCAACGCCGGAAAATCCGACGACCTGCAACGTCGCAAATACGGCAGCCTGCCTGCTCATTAACTATCTCAACTTCAAGGAAACCGATCCGGAATATGCGGAAAAGTGTCTGGATTACGGCAAGGCACTGTTTGAATTTGCAGACAGCAATCCGAAGGCAAAGGCTGATACCACACAGGGCCCGGATGCATACTACACTTCTTCCAAGTGGGAAGACGATTACTGCTTCGCAGCCTGCTGGCTTTATCTGATTACCGGCGACAAAAAATATATTGATCTTGCGATGCCGCTGGTTGATTACTATGCTTCCCCGAGCTATGTTTACTGCTGGAACGATATGTGGAACGGCGTAAACCTGCTGCTCGGCATTATCTCGGAAACCTACAAATCCGACAAGACCTTCGAGAGCAATCCGAAAGAGCTCACTGACCTTGCGATGGAATACATCACGGTCAATGAGAAGAGCCCGTATGAGGTGATCGACTTCTGGGGCGAATGCGCAAAGGGCTATTGCGCCTACATGGACGGCAAACTCGGAAAGATCAGCCCGCAGGGCTATTTCTGGCTGGATACATGGGGCTCCTGCCGCTACAACACCGCAGCCCAGTTCACCATGCTGGTTTACGACAAATACAACAAAGGCAAGGACAAATATACAGAGGATTCACATAAGGCCCTTCCGGATTACAGCTTCACCGAGTGGGCGAAGGGACAGATGGAATACATCCTCGGCAAGAACGACATCACATATCTTGAGACCGGCAAGGTCAAGAGTGAGGATGAGGATGGCAAGAAGGAGTTTGATACGACTTCTGCATCGCACGGTCCGCGCTGCTTCATCGTCGGCTTTGACGAGCATTCCGCAGCATATCCGCATCACCGTGCATCCTCCGGCCTGACAAAATGCGAAGATCCCGATCAGCAGCTCTATGTGCTCTTCGGCGCGCTTGCCGGCGGCCCGGATTCCAATGACGGCCACAATGACATCACAAAAGACTGGATCTACAACGAGGTTACGATCGACTACAACGCTGCCTGCCCGGGCGCAGCAGCCGGCCTCTATCTTGCATATAAGGATGAGCTCGCAGACAAGCAGAAGGTCACGCCGGATTTCCCGCCTGTCAATGACGGCGGCAGAGGCTCCGGCGGCGAGAACGGTGAAGGCGGCAGCAACGACACCTATATCGAAGCCTGCGGCGTTGACATCAAGCAGGACGACGGTTCCGGCGTCACACAGATTTCCCTGCGTGCCAAGAGCAGCGCACCGAAGCCCCCGAAGGACATGAAGATCCGCTACTATTTCAATACGTCTGAGATCAAGGACTTCAGCCTGATCCAGGCAAAGATCCTTTACGATCAGGTTCTGACTGAAACTGCAAAAGAGCATTCCGGTACGCTGAGTGCACCGGTCAAATGGGAAAAGGATCCGAATATTGCCTATGTTGAGCTGACATATGACGGCTATAACTTTGTCAACTGCGGCAAAAAAGTTCAGTTCGAGATCGGCTTCTATTACGGAGATATCTGGGATCCGAACAATGACCCGAGCTACCAGGATCTGAAAGTATTTGAAAGCAATACTGCTTTCTTTGCACTGGATCCTCCCGAAGTCCGCAATGACAATATCTGCATATATGACGGCGATAAGCTGATCGGCGGCATTGAGCCGGACGGAACAAAGCCTGCCGAGGATGTGCAGAC
Source organism: Oscillospiraceae bacterium (assembly GCA_017540225.1). GTDB lineage: Bacteria > Bacillota > Clostridia > Oscillospirales > Ruminococcaceae > Firm-04. The sequence goes on from JAFYBM010000255.1 coordinate 2,876, forward strand.
TGATGAACCGAGTGAATCTAAGCAGCCGACCGTCACGCCGAAGCAGGCAATACTCGGTGATGCGGATTGCAGCGGCGAAACTGATGTGACCGATGCAGTTCTGATCGCACGCTTCAGTGTCGGCGACAAAGTCAATGTCACCGAGCAGGGTCAGGTAAATGCAGATGTGAACCACGACGCCAAGATCAACGGCGAAGATCTGATTCAGATTGTCCGCAGCATTGCAGGACTGGTTACACTGAAATAAACAGTATATTCAGCGGATATGCCTGCTGCCGGAAAGCCGGCGGCGGGCATTCCGTTTCAGAAGGGAGTAAAACATGGAACAACTGAATGAATTACGGAAACAGGCACAGAAAATCGGCGTATTCTTTCCGCTGACAGATGATACGTCTGCACTGGATACCGCGGGTGAGCTGCATGGTTATTCGCTGAAAAGCCGCCGCATTCTGATGATGCAGCCGGGGAATGACGGCACAGAAACCGGCGCGCCGAGCGAAGAAACTGTCCGCCGCTATGAAAATGCAGTGCGGCAGCTGCCCTACAGCATTGTCGTACTGGAACCGGCGGCGATTCTTCCGGAGGCGCGGTATTTTTCTAACGGCCTTGTCATCAGCGCAGAGAATCAGGATGCATTCACTGCACTGAATCAGGCGATCTGTGCAGCATCAGAGGCGGCATTCGGTATCCGTCCGCTCATTGTCGCGCTGCTCGATCATGCGGGACACCATGCACTGCGTCCTGCCGCAATGGAGCACAGTGCGAGCCTGCCGACCGACGCGCCGATCCTGACGGATGACGAGCTGACGGCACTTGTTGTGGTCTGTGCAAATGCGGCGAAAGCGGCTGTTGCTGCCGGATGCAGCGGCCTTGCGCTCAATGCTGCGGATCGCAGTCTGTTTGGTGAGAGCCTTGCCGCGTTCCACAGAGACGGCAGATTTGGCGGCGATTTTGATGACCGGACAAGATTTGTTCGTGATTGCTACACTGCGATGAAGATGATCGCCGGCGATGATGTATTCTATTCTGTTCGTCTGAGCCTGAGTGACGGCATTCCGCAGCCGGACGGCTGGGGTATGGCTTTTGAAGACGAAAGTGCGCCCGATCTCTATGAGCCTGCACTGCTGACAACGATTCTGCGTGCGCTATACGGCGTGGAGCTGATTCTGTGCAGCATCGGTATTCCGGATGTCAACTGGATGGGTGCAGCGGAGCCGGAAAGCGACCTGATCCGTCTGAGCCGCCTCTGTACCTGCATTGCCATGCTTGACAGCGACCGGCAGCAGAATGTGCAGCTTGCGGTTCCGGAAATATCCGCGGAGGACGCGCCGTTTGCAAACCTTGCAGCAGGCATGATCGCAGGGGAGTTTGCTTCATTCGGCGGTTTTATGGGATAAGTCGGGAGGAAATATAATATGGCACTGGATGGTGCATATCTTTACTGTATCCGGCAGGAGCTGGAAAAGCTGCTGGGCACCCGTATCGACAAGATTTATCAGCCCGGAAGAGACGAGCTTGTGCTGTCATTCCGCGGAAAGGGCGGCGCGGTGCGTGTGTTGTTTTCGGCATCCGCAGATGCAGCCCGCGTACATATCACGCAGACAACACCTGAAAATCCGGCTGTTCCGCCGATGTTCTGTATGCTGCTGCGCAAGCATCTCAGCGGCGGCAGACTCGAAGCAATCGAGCAGGACGGTCTGGAGCGCATTCTGCGGTTCCGGATCCGCGCAAACAACGAAATGGGTGATTCCGTTCTGCTGACACTGGTCTGCGAGATCATGGGCAAATTCTCGAATGTGATCCTCGTTAATGAAAACGGACGCATTATTGACAGTTTGCGCCGCGTGGATGAGGATATATCGCGTGTACGTCTGGTTCTGCCGGCGATGGAATATGCTGCGCCGCCGCGGGAAGCCCGCATCTGCATGACGAATTGTGATGATGCGGAGATTGCGGAAAAAATGAAGGAAAGCGCATCTATGCCGTTGGCAAAGGCAGTGATCCGGATGTTTGAAGGTGTTTCTCCGATCGTTGCGCGGGAATGGGAATACTATACAGGACGCGGAGAAGCTGTGACGCTGCCGCTTTCGGAAGAGGAGCTGACACGGTTCCTGTTTGCCGTGCATCAGACGCAGGAGGCGCTGCGCGCTCCGGAAAAGCGCTGCTATACGACTGTCCGCACGAAGGAGGGACAGCTCAAGGATTTTTCCTATCTGCGCGTAAAGCAATACGGTGCGTTTATGGTTACGGCAGAATATGCCGGTGCCAGTGAAACGCTGGATGCTTTTTTTGCGCAGCGCGATCATTATACGCGGATGCACCAGCGTTCAAATGACCTGTTCCGGTTTCTGGTCAATACATCCGAGCGCATTGCAAAGCGTGTTGCAAATCAGAAGCAGGAATTGATAGACTGTGAAACAATGGAGAACGACCGCCGCTGCGGTGACCTGATTTCCGCAAATCTGTACCGTATTCAGCGCGGCGACCGTGTTGCCAAAGTCGAGGATTTCTATGAAGAAAGCTGTCCGTCCGTGGAAATTCCGCTGGACGTCCGCCTGACGCCGGCGCAGAATGCGCAGGCATACTATAAAAAATACCGCAAGGCCTGCAATGCGCGGAAAAAGCTGACTGAACTGATCGCAGAAGGGGAGCGTGAGCAGCAGTATATTGACAGTGTATTTGATGCGCTGACCCGTGCGGAATGTGAATCGGATATTGTGCAGCTCCGGCTGGAACTGACGGAGCAGGGCTATCTGCGTGAAAGCAGAAAGGCCGGAAAGCCGCCGAAGCCGATGCAGCCGCTGCATTTCCGTTAAAGTGACGGCATGGATATGTTTGTCGGAAGGAATAATAAGCAAAACGATCAGCTGACATTGAAATTTGCCGAGAAAACCGATATTTGGCTGCACACGCAGCTGGTCCACGGGGCACACGTTATTCTGGTGACAGACGGTGCGGCTCCGACAGACCGTTCGCTGGAGGAAGCGGCGATGCTTGCGGCATATTACAGCAAGGGCAGGGATTCGGCACAGGCCAAGGTCGATTACTGTCCGGCGAGATTTGTGAAGAAGCCTGCCGGCGCAAGACCGGGCATGGTGATCTATACGAATTATCAGACTGCGTTTGTAACGCCTGACGCAGCATTGGCGGAGCAGCTTCGCGTAAAAGAATAAACCGATCCGGAGACTGTGCTCTCCGGATTTCTTTTATACAAATAGTATATCTATTTTTGGAATCAACCGAGAGTGCAACACTTACAATTTTTCTTGGAAAAGTATTGACATTTTCGGCAATATGTGGTATAATGTTATAGAGTATGGGATATTTGAACAATTTACCGGAAATGAAACGCTGAAAGGACGGAAACAGCGCTATGAACAAACAGTTTTCCATCTTGAAAACAGGCGACGAGGTTAAGGCTCGCATTCAGGAAATGGCAGGGGAGATTAACCGCGATTACGCCGGAATCACCGAAGAACAGCCGCTGCTGGTTCTGTGTACGCTGCGCGGCGCAGTCTTCTTTGCATCAGATCTAGTCCGTGCGGTCAGCATTCCCTGCGAGCTTGATTTTATCAAGATTAAATCCTATCAGGGTACGCGCCCGGCCGGCTCTCCGATCTTTGAGCTTGGGGAGCAGATCAATGTCAGCGGAAGGAATGTCCTGATCGTTGAGGACATCGTGGATACCGGACAGACGATGGATACTGTGATGCACAATTTTGCGGACAAAGGTGCGAAAAGCATCCGGATTGCCGCGATGCTGGATAAGCCTTCCAGACGGCTTCCGCATCTGGTCGGAAAGGTTGAGGCGGATTATGTCGGCTTTTCCATTCCCGATGAATTTGTAATCGGCTGGGGGCTGGATTATAATGAACAATTCCGACTGCTGCCGGATATTATGATCTATCATCCGGAGCATGAGGAATCCTGAAACTGCTTTTTGACGAATGAATCGAAAGGGGTATGGCTATGAAAAGTGAAAAGGCAAGAAAGCACCGATTGCACCGTGCAGTCGTTCTCACAACCATGCTCGCTCTTGTGACAGTTGTTTCGGTTGCTGTTCACGGTACAGTCAGGTATCCCGGCGATGTGAATACAGATAAAACGATTGATGTTTCGGATGCAGTTTTGCTTTCTCGGTTCATTGTCGGTGACAGTATCAATATGTCTATGGCCGGATTTCTGAATGCAGATGTTGACGGTGACGGGAATTATACTGTCAATGATGTGCTGATTATTATCCGGCAGATTGCAGGTTATCTGCCGCTGCCTGAATATCCCGGCGATGAGCAGACTACAACAGCTCCTGCTGAGACAACCTCTGCTTCTGCGAATGAAACAACTGCGGTGTTTACCGAAACAGAGCCGGAAAGCACGGAAACAACTGCGGTGACAACCGCAGCGGAAACCGGAACCTCAGCGCAGCCCATGCAGACAAAGCCGCTCGCTCCGGAGCTGACCGCAGACAGTGTTTCCTATCCGCTCGGCGTTTCGATTTCTGTGCTGACCGGAAAGAAGCAGCCGAACGAAATGCTGACTGTCTCCTATGAGATGGGCAATATCATCTTTGCAATATTCGCAGATGATCCGCTGGATACGACTATCGCAATCGCGTATCAGGACAATATTGTCGGCTATTACAAATTCTGCGAGAACTATACTGTTCCGGAGGGCTATCAGCTCCGTGAATACTTCGATACCATTCAAAACGGCTCTGAAAGCAATGAAAAAGGACAGATGTATGCAATTTTTGTAATGCGCGACGACATCAGTATTGATTTCCCGAATCTGACCGATAAAAATGATTTTATGGTGCTTTCCAAGCTGAATTACTACGGCGCAAACGGTATTCGTGCACGCTATGAGCTGCCGCTCCTGAACTGGAATCCGGAGCTTGCGAAGCTCGCACAGAAACACAGCGCTGATATGGCAGATCACAATTTTGTCAGCCATGTTGGCTCGGACGGTGTGGATCGCTCTGACAGAATGCTCAATGCCGGTATTGACTATGAATACGGCGGCGAGAATATTGACTACGGTTACCGTAATATTTTCGATGCTCTGAACGGCTGGCTCAATTCCAATGAGCACCGTCAGAATATGCTGAATAAGAAATACACTGATCTCGGTGTCGGCTTTGCGTATAATGAGAATGCGGAGTATTGCTACTACGGCACACAGGATTTCTGCAAGTTCTTTGATTGAACAATGCATAATATGCATATAAATATGCAAATATAGTATAATATACATGAATATTCCTGATTTATGCAAGTTCGGCTTGACAAATCAGGAATTTCGTGTATAATAATAAACGTACTGAAGAGCGGCCGCTGCTGCCGCGGAAAGGAAGATCAATCATCATGGCTGAAACGAAAATTCCGAAGAAAATTGTACTTGCATATTCCGGCGGTCTGGATACGTCCATTATCATTCCGTGGCTGAAGGAAACCTATCCGGGCTGCGAGGTCATTGCGGTTTCCGGCGATGTCGGACAGGGAACTGAGCTCGACGGACTGGAAGAAAAGGCAATCAAGACCGGTGCCTCAAAGCTCTATATTGAGGATCTCACCGATGAATTTATCGACGATTATGTGTTCCCGACCGTCAAGGCGGGCGCTGTCTATGAGGGCAAGTATCTGCTCGGCACATCCTTTGCAAGACCGATTATCGCAAAGAGAATTGCTGAGATTGCCATGAAAGAGGGCGCAGATGCGATCTGCCACGGCTGCACCGGCAAGGGCAACGATCAGGTTCGCTTCGAGCTGACCATTAAGGCATTCTGCCCGGATATGCAGATTATTGCACCGTGGAGAATCTGGGACATCAAGTC
>JAFYBM010000256.1 GCA_017540225.1 Oscillospiraceae bacterium
AGCAGGGCTCCTATGGTTCTGTGACGGCGGTCGTTGTGTCTGATCAAGGCGAGATTCTGGAGTATCTTTACACCGATCAGCACAACGGAAAGGGCATTTCACAGAAAATCGTGGATCAGATCTTCCCGCCAAAGGACGATGCATGGAAGCGAGGATGATCTGCGCCAGCTCATGGCAATTTTAATTGACAATGCGATCAAGCATACTGAACCGGACGGAGTGATACACATTTCGCTGTCCGAACAGTCCGGAAGCATTGTCCTGTGCGTGGAGAATACCGGAAAAGGCATTGCACCCGAGGATCTGCCGCATATTTTTGAGCGTTTCTATCAGGCAGACGATGCCAGAACGGACAGCTCCTTTGGTCTGGGGCTTGCCATCGCTAAAGGTCTGACAGAACGCAATCATGGAAGCATTTCCGTTTCAAGTGAACAAGGCAAGACATGTTTCACAGTGACATTTCAATAATCGTTTTTCCATTAAAAAGTCCGGTGGCTGCCGGACTTTTTTGTTTATTGCGGTTTACAGCTCTCCGGTTTGACCGGTGATCTCTGAAACGCCAGTACCGTGACCGCAGCCACAGCCAGCAATCCACCCGCAACCGGATAGACGATCAGGAGCGAATTGGTCGTGCCGTAAATATCCAGCACGCCCTTGAACACCGAGCCGACAGTCCATGTCAGAATGGCGGCGTTCCAGAGCTGCATGACGCGCTCACCCGGAAAGTAGGATCTCCACATGCAGAGCGTATAGGGCAGCGCACCGAGCACCAGCGGGAACGCAAAGGCGTAGATCATCCAGTACGAATAGACCTCGTGGCTGAAATGCTCGTAAACTGCCCCGAAAAATGCAAACCAGACGGCTGAACCAATATGCAGCAGGATCTGCCGCAGCAGCTTTCTATCCAATGTACACAATGTCGCTCACTCCTCTCTCCCGGATCTCTCCGTTCGTGGTCGGTTTGTTGACGATCTGCCCGTTATAATACATCGCGGAGGAACCGCCGCCGTCGAGGTTGTAGGCAGTCGTCACACCGAGACCCTGCATGAACTCTGCCAGCTCATAAAGCGACAAACCGGCGCTCTCCTGCGTTCTGCCATCGGATACGACAAAGATAAAATGATTTGCACTGATCTGTCCGATCGCCGTGCGGGGGTTGCTTGCCATCGCTCTGCTGACCTCCTGATCTGTTGTCACAGTGATCTGTCCGTCCGCGAGCAGACCCGGTCCGAAGCTGAACGCCTGCCAGACGCCCATATCCACCAGCTCCTGCGCAGTATAATCATCCGGACTGAAAACCTGCATCGTACCGTCCGCAAAAATGCACAGCACATCATTGGAACCCCTGACATCCCGATACATAATCCCATTTCGGATGACATAGCCGTGTTCATGCGCACCGTAATAATCGCCGTTAATTGCAAATACCGCATTGTGTGCCGCAGCGATCTCGGACGTTTTCGCCGTGATATTCCTGCCGTAGGTATCCTCGGCAAAGGCGGTTTTCAGATATTGCGCGGAGGGGAGCACCACATCCGCAACGTAAATTCTGGTATTGTATTCGTAATATTCCGTCAAGGTGATCTGCGCCTGACCGTCGGCGGCGGATGCTGCTTCGGTTTCCGGTTCGGTCTGTGTTTCTGTTTCGGTCTGCGGGGCTGTTTCGGTTTCCGTCTGTAATTCTGTCTCAGTCTGCATTTCTGTTTCGGTCTGCAATTCAGTTGTAGTCTGTGGTTCCGTGACATGCTGAGTTGTTTCGAGGACTTCAAACATAGCGGTATTCATTTGCGTAGTGTCTGTCTGATAGCTTCTCCGCAGAACAAATGTATCCAGCGAAATATAGGTCGTGAACAGCACGAGCGCCGTGCCGTAGCAAATGGGAAACAGCTTTCGTTTCATACCTTTTTTCGCTCCTTTCGGAAAACAAAATGATGCTGCACGAGATAGCTGACCGTGAACAGGAGCAGCTCTGTTAGGAGCTTCGCGAGAAACGCCTTGCAGCCCAGTGCCAGCAGTCCCTTGAGCAGCAGCGTATTGCAAACGAGGATTGCTGCTGCCAGTGCAAAGTAGCGCACGGCAGAGTGAAGCACATTTTCGCGGCTCTCAAAGACGAGCCGGTGGTTGAGCGTAAAATTCAGCCCCGCGCTGAGAACGCGGGCAATGATATTGGAAACAAGAGGCATTCCCGTCAGGGCAGACAGCAGGCAGAACAGTCCGTAATCCGTCAGAAAGCTCACGAACGAGGAGAGGGAGAATTTCAGAATCTCCTTGTAGATGCGGCAGGAATCCCGCAGCGGATGGAAATGCGAGGAGGCATTCCCGTTGAGGTAGACTGTCTCGATACGCAGCTCCCGGATCGGAATCCCGCCTTTTGCAAATTCAAGGAGGACGTTCATTTCGTATTCATAGCGGTCACCGGAAACGGCAAGCATCCTGTCCGTGAGTTCGTCACTGAATGCCCGAAGCCCGGTCTGGGTATCCTCCACACGGACACCGGTGGAAAGCCGGAACACGAGCCGCGTCAAGGAATTCCCGAAGCGGCTACGCAGCGGAACATCTTTGTCAAACCCCCGGCTGCCAAGCACAAGTGCGTCGCGGTAAAGCTCGGCAGTATAGCTCACACGGAGAATATCGGTGGGGGTATGCTGTCCGTCGGCGTCTGCGGTCACGATGATATAGGGTGCGGCGAAGCGTTCACGGATGGCGGAAATGCCGGTTTTCAGGGCTGCGCCCTTGCCGCGGTTTTCCGGGTGATGCAGAATCACAGCATGACCGGAGGCTTTGTCAAAAATCGCCGCGAAATCATCCCCGCTGCCGTCATCCACAATGACAACAGTAAATCCGTTTTCATGCAGCTCTGCGGCAAGCGTCACAAGACGTTCCTCCGGCTGATATGCCGGGATTAGTACAATGCGATTTATCTGTGTCTGCATACCGATCACCCTTTCCATTTATGTTACCCTAACTCTACGGCGGAAAGCTTAAATGAATCTTGAAAAATTCCGGTTATCACCAATCTTTCATGGAGATTCCACTCAATGTTAATTCAATGTTGCACTTTTATAATACAGTCAGAAACACGAAAGGAGCTGCCAATTATGAAACCAATCCCCCATATCAATCTAATTCCTCTGGAACCGTCTGACCGTGAGCAGTTCATTCTTGACAATCAGAAAGCCTTTCTTTACGGCGCAGTCGAAGAGTTCGGACCGCGTGACGATCATTTTGAGGAGGGCGGGGAGATTATCTCCCGCCGGACAATTGAAAATGCCATTGACGGTGAAAAAGCTGAAACCTATCGTATTCTGTATGGAGGCAAATACGCGGGAGGTGTCGTTTTGCGCATTGACAAAGAAAACCGCCGCGGTGATCTGGAACTTCTATTTGTGAATCCGGAGATGCACAGTATGGGGCTAGGCTATGCAGCATGGCTTTCAATAGAGGCGATGCATCCGGAAGTGGACGTCTGGGAAACCTGCACACCGTATTTTGAGAAACGTAATATCCATTTTTATGTCAACCGCTGCGGATTTCACATCGTGGAGTTCTTCAATGCC
>JAFYBM010000030.1 GCA_017540225.1 Oscillospiraceae bacterium
CGCACCGCGGAGCGGCGACGGCACAAAGCTGGAGATCTGATCGGTAATCAGCATGAATTCTCCTGCCTTCATGCCGGGCTGAATTCCGCCTGCCGCATTCGTCAGGAACAGAATTTCAGCTCCGAGCAGCCGAAGCAGCCGGATCGGAAGCACTGCTTCCTGCGGCGTATAGCCTTCATACATATGCACTCTGCCCTGCATCACAGCAACAGGAACCCCGTCACAGTATCCGAACACAAACCGTCCGGCATGTCCTGCCACGGTCGAAACCGGAAAACCGGGAATCTCGGCATAGTCAAGCGTCTGCTTCACGTCAATCCGGTCGGCAAAAGCACCGAGACCGGAACCGAGTACGAGCGCGATCTTCGGCTGAAACTGAACTTTTTCCGCAACAAACGAACGGCTTGCTTCAAGCTGCTCTGAAACTGTCATACCCATTCCTCCGTTTTCTTATTCTTCCGCGCTTCCGTAAAGATAGACCCGCTGCTCCTGCGTCAGTGTATCAATCTGAAGGCCCATGCTGTTCAGCTTGCGCCATGCAACCGCCTCATCGACCTCACGCGGAACATTATTCAGCACAGAGCTGACCGAATCGCGGTTCTGAATCAGCCACTGCGCACTGAGTGCCTGAATCGCAAAGCTCATATCCATGATTTCAGCCGGATGGCCGTCACCGGCTGCAAGGTTCACCAGTCTGCCCTCCGCGATGACATAGATTGTCACGCCGTTCGGCAGCTTGTAGCCCATGATATTGTTCCGTGCCTCAAAGGATTCGACTGCAAGCTCACGCAGCCCTGCCATATCGACCTCAACATCAAAATGGCCTGCGTTGCAAAGAATTGCGCCCTCGTGCATATTCAGGAAGCTCTTTTCGGTAATAACATGATTGCAGCCCGTGACCGTCACGAAAAAGTCGCCGATCTTTGCAGCCTCCTCCATTTTCATGACCGTAAAGCCGTCCATGACCGCCTCGATCGCCTTGACCGGATCAATCTCGGTGACGATGACCTTGGCGCCGAGTCCCTTTGCGCGCATTGCAGCCCCCTTGCCGCACCAGCCGTAGCCTGCGATGACAACAGTCTTGCCTGCAACGATCAGATTGGTCGTGCGGTTGATGCCGTCCCAGACGGACTGACCTGTACCGTAGCGGTTATCGAACAGATGCTTGCAGTCTGCATCATTGACCAGCATCATCGGGAATTTCAGCGTTCCTGCGGCAGCCATCGCCTTCAGGCGGAGAATGCCGGTTGTCGTCTCCTCGCAGCCGCCGATCACATTCGGAAGCAGCTCCGGATATTCTTCGTGGATCAGCGTGACAAGATCGCCGCCGTCATCAATGATGAAATGCGGTTTTGCCTCGATGACCTTTCTGGTATGTGCCTCATACTCCTCCGGCGTTGTGCCGTGCCACGCAAAGACGTTCAGTCCGCCGTGGACAAGCGCCGCAGCGACATCATCCTGCGTAGAGAGCGGATTGGAGCCGGTAATATACATCTCGGCGCCGCCCGCTGCCAGTACACGGCAGAGGTAGGCAGTTTTTGCCTCAAGGTGAATCGACAGAGCGATTCGCTTGCCGGCAAACGGTTTGGTTGCAGCAAAGTCTTCCTCAATGCTTCTCAGCAGAGGCATATTGCCCTTAACCCAGCGGATTTTGCGCTCTCCGCTTTCCCAGAGATCAGGATTTCTGATCTCACTGACTGTATGTGTTGTGTCCATCATCATTTATGCATCCTTTCTATATATAATTGCCCTTTTATTCTATCATATTTCAGAGAAAAAAGCAAGCGAAATGCATAATTTTATAGGTTCCTCCCCGCATTTTTCGAGAAATGCTTGACGAATGCGCTTTTTTGTAGTAAAATAGAAGCGGACAGAACTGTCTGCCCGAATGATATCAGTATGCGGATGCAGTGCCGGAAAAGCAACACCGGCAGTGCATCGAATACTACACAAATTGTCGGCGGCTGTCTGCCGGTGAAAATCCGGCAGCAGCCGCTCTGCGTATGAAAAGAG
>JAFYBM010000031.1 GCA_017540225.1 Oscillospiraceae bacterium
CAGAAGCTCGGGTATTGCCCGAAAGCACCCGGTAAAACGGCAGCAGAACGATCGAACCGCCGAAGACACCGCAAACCGATTCCAGACCCAGACGCAGAAACAGCCGGAGATTCAGGCGCGGGAAGCTGCCTGTCGCAGTTCTGACAACATAGTATATCAGCAAAAAGAGGCATATCATCCATGTAAAATAGGGACTGATGAGACAATTCAAGGCAAGCAGTGCCGCGAAGCAGAAGGGCTTTTTGTCGATGACCAGTCGGTCAAAGCAGTAGAGCAGCAGCGGGAACAGCAGATACCGGTCTGAAAACTGATACACCAGATTGAAGATCTGGAATCCCGAAAAAGCATACAGCAAGCCGCAGATATATGCGGTCTGATTGCTTTTGACATACTGCCGGCAGTAGGCATATGCAGTGACAGCGGAAAGGCCGATCTTTCCGGCCATGAACAAGCTGTGTGCATAGGGGACCGCGGCATACGGCAGTGCATACAAAAACCACTCAAAAGGGGAAAAAAGATGATCGTGATAGGAGGTCAGGAAATCCATGCCGAGCATAGAACCCCAGTCAAACGCCGGCAGTCCCTGTCCGCTGTGCAGCATCCTGTGAATCCGTTCAATAAAAACAATTGTTTGCGCCGGATAATCGCCCGTCCAGATGTAAACACCGCCTGAAGCAATCAGAATTGGCAGGATTCCAATGAGAAATATCACAAATGCGCTCAGGAACGCTTTGCACATCGGATGCTTCATATCCGTATTTGTTCCTGTCATATTAGCGGGCCTCCGTTTGTGCAAAGAAAGCCTGAACGGCAGCAATGACGGTCTTGCGGTCTTCGTCAGTCATGCGGAAATACATCGGAAGCCGTACAAGCCGTTCGCTTTCTTTTGTGGTATAGACGTCCTCTCCGTGGAATCTGCCGTATTTCCGGCCGGCAGGCGCAGAGTGCAGCGGGACATAATGAAACACCGTTGTAATACCGCGTGCCTTCATGAAACGGATAAATGCAGTCCGCTGTTCCAGATCACGCAGCTTGATGTAAAACATATGCGCATTATGCGCGCATTCCGCCGGAATATGCTGAATTTCGATCAGTCCCTGTTCAGCAAGAGGCGCAAAGGCTTCACTGTAGCATTTGTGTGTATGCAGACGGTCTGCATTGATCTCATCGAGCATCTGAAGCTGTCCCCAGAGATAGGCGGCATTGATCTCGCTCGGCAGGAAGCTGTCTCCGAAATCGACCCATGTATATTTATCAATCTCTCCGCGGAAGAATTTGGAGCGGTTTGTGCCTTTTTCCCGCAGAATCTCCGCACGTTCCATGTCTTTTTCGTGATTGACAAGCAGCGCACCGCCTTCACCCATCGAATAATTTTTTGTTTCATGGAAGGAAAAGCAGCCCAGATCACCGATCGTGCCGAGCGCGCGTCCTTTATAGGAAGCCATGACGCCCTGTGCCGCATCTTCGATAACTTTGAGTCCGTGCTTCTGCGCAATTGCCATAATGGTATCCATTTCGCACGCAACGCCGGCGTAATGCATGGCAACGATTGCTTTGGTGTGCGGTGTGATTGCAGCTTCGATCTTTGTTTCGTCAATATTCATGGTATCCGGCCGGATATCGACAAAAACAGGTACGGCACCGCCCAGAATCATTGCGTTTGCGGTGCTGGAAAAGGTATAGCTTGGAAGGATGACCTCATCACCCTTCTGAAAATTGCAAAGGATTGCAGCCATATCAAGCGCACTGGTACCGCTTGTCGTCAGAAGAACGTGCTTTGCATGAAAGCGCTCCTCCATCCGTGCGCAGCAGCGCTTGGTGAATTCTCCGTCGCCGGAAATCCGCTTCTGTTCGATTGCGTGTCTGATGTAATCCATTTCGTTGCCGACGACCGGCGGCACATTGAAACTAATCATAATACACCTTTTTATAAACGTTATAGAGAATCAGTATGATTCTATAGTATTATAGCATATTTTGAGAAAAAACGCAATGGGAGAGGCAGAAAAAGAGACAAGTATGGAGACAGCATGGATATTCCGGCTCAGAATTGTTTTTGATTGCCGTTATGCGAAATATTTATGTGACTATTTTGCCGTACCTGTATGCTGCGTGAAATATCCTGTCTTTACAGGTTGAGGCTTCGCGTCAGGCTGAAAATTTAATTACGATTTATCAGCAATGCTGAAAGTAACCGTACAATATCGGCACAATTTAACAATTCTATATGACAATAGGACTATACAAATCCGGTTAAACGCTTTATAATTGTTAGTATAATGGAAATGTATTCAGTTGAATCAGATCCGAAAGGAGGGCACGCGGCTGCATCATCCGCAGCAGATCACGGCTGAGACGGTTCCGCGAGAAAAAACAACAATATCTTTTATCTGTTTACAGGGGGTTCTTATGAAACATCAGATCATCAGACGGACAGCAGCCGCCGCAGCGGCGTGTTCCGTACTCTTCGGAACAGCCGGAATTCTGCCGAAGATCAATCCGGCAGAGCCGCTCACAGTATCCGCAGCAGATATTGCGATCGAAGATTTCAGCCTCAGTGATATTACGATGACTGACAGCTACTGCACCAATGCATTCAGCAAGGAGCTGGAATACCTGCTTTCGTTTGATACGAACAGGCTGCTCTGCGGCTTCCGCGAAAATGCAAAGATGAATACCTACGGTGCAAAGCGCTACGGAGGCTGGGAAAATACGCTGATCGCCGGCCATTCGGTCGGACACTATCTCTCCGCCGTGGCTCTGGCCTATCAGAATCCGAGTCTGACCGATGCACAGCGCAAATCTCTTTCCGATAAAATGGACGCGCTCCTCTCCGGCATGAGAGAATGTCAGCAGAATTCCAAGGGCAAGCCGGGATTCCTGTGGGCAGGCCAGATGAAGGATCAGAACAATGTCGAGATCCAGTTCGATCTCGTGCAGCAGGGCAAGACAAACATTATCAATGAATCTTGGGTGCCGTGGTACACCATGCACAAGCTGATTCAGGGTCTTGTTGATGTCTATAAGTACACCGGCAAGGATCTCGCCAAGACGATCGCTTCCGGACTCGGCGACTGGACACTGAACCGCTGCAAGACATGGAATCAGCAGACACACAACACTGTTCTGTCAATCGAATACGGCGGCATGAACGACTGTCTGTATGAACTCTACGCAATCACCGGCAACGATAACTACGCCATCGCCGGCGATTACTTCGATGAAAACGCGCTGCAGGAAAGAGTCCTGAAGGGCGGCGCAAATGTCCTGAACGGTAAGCACGCGAATACGACCATCCCGAAGTTTGTCGGCGCCATCAAACGCTATGAAGTTCTCGACGGCAAAACTGTAAACGGTCAGCGCATTGATGCTTCCAAACATCTTCAGTATGCAGAAGCCTTCTGGGATATGGTTGTGACACATCACACCTATATCACCGGCGGCAACAGTGAGTGGGAGCATTTCGGTATGGACGATATTCTCGACAAGGAGCGTACCAACTGCAACTGCGAAACCTGTAACTCCTATAATATGCTCAAGCTCAGCCGCGAGCTTTACAAGGTTACCGGCGATAAAAAGTACATGGATTTCTACGAGCAGACCTATTATAATTCGATTCTGTCCTCGCAGAATCCGGAATCCGGCATGACGACCTACTTCCAGCCGATGGCAACCGGCTATTTTAAGGTCTACAGCACACCGTATGACAAATTCTGGTGCTGCACGGGAAGCGGTATGGAAAGTATGTCCAAGCTCGGCGACACGATCTATATGCATTCCGGCAATATCCTTTATGTCAATATGTATCAGAGCTCCAGCGTCAGATGGTCTGATCAGAATGTGACCGTCACACAGGCGAGCGAGATCCCGGAGGGCAATACCTCCACCTTCACGATCGACGGCAGCGGCGACCTCGAATTCCGCTTCCGTATTCCGGACTGGGCGGCAGGCACAGTGACCGTCGCGGTCAACGGCACAAAGTACAACTACAAGAACGTCGATGATTATGCACAGGTCACGGGCAGCTTCTCCAGCGGCGACAAGATCACTGTCACGATCCCCGAGGCGGTTGTCGCTTACAATCTGCCGGATAAGACCAGCGTTTACGGCTTCAAATACGGTCCTGTTGTGCTGAGTGCAGAGCTTGGCAAGCAGAACATGACCACTGACTCCACCGGTATGTGGGTCACCATTCCGAAGGAAGCAATCGTTTCCAATCAGAATATCCAGATCTCCAAGCAGGGTCAGTCGATTACCTCATTTATGGCTGAAATCAACGACCATATGGTCAAAGATGCAAATTCGATGAAGTTCACACTGAATGACACCAGCCAGAAACTGACCTTCACGCCGCATTATCAGCAGTATCAGCAGAGATACGGCATCTACTGGAATTTTGTGACAAACGGCACTGTGATTGAAGAGATCCCGCCGCGTGCGAAGTTTACAACGACCGATACCGTTCAGCCGGGCTACGGCCAGTATGAAAACGACGGTCAGCACATGATGCTGGAATACAATACACAGGCAGTCACCGATGACAGCACTTACCGCTATGCAAAGCCGGGCGGATACTTCCGCTATCAGATGGAAGTTGATCCGGATTCGCCGTACACCTCGCTGCTGATCAAACTGCGCAAATCCGATAACGGCAAGTCGATCCGTGTTCGTGTCGGTGATGCGATCCTCTATGCTGAAACGCTGAATTACACCGGCAATCAGGATGTCTATGATGTCCGCATTCCCGTTCCGGCAGACGTTGTTGCACGCTGCCTGAAACAGGTGGAAGCAGACGGCGAGACCCATCCCTGCCTCGATGTCACATTCTCCTCGAATGACGACAAGGAATCCGCAAAGATCTGTGATTTCGTCTATATGACATCTGCAAAGCTGAATTACAGCATGGATGAGAATATCGCATATTTCGTGGACTGCGGCGACCAGAAGACTTCGACCGCAACCGGCAGCGACAAGTTCGGCTATTACAACAGCCTGACAGAACAGCTTTACGGACCGGATGAGGTTTCCGGTATGCAGTGGGGTCTGATCGACGATCCGACCGACCAGTATAACGGCGCATCCAAGAGCACCGGTATCTACACCGCAAATACATGGCCGAATGAATCCGCGACAATGGACGGCCAGGCAAAGACCGCATCCTACCGCTACACAAAGAATCAGTATGAGCATGATATTGACCGTCATATCGACTATGGCTTCACGCTTCCGAACGGCACATACAGCGTTGAGATGAGCTTCAGCAATCCGTGGAACTGCTCGACGAATCCTTCTGTCTATGCAAACTACGGCAAGTCTGATGAAGCGCTCGTGGCGCAGAACTGCCCGACAGACGGAACGACTGTCAAAGGGACTGTCAAGGTTACTGACGGCAGCCTGACACTGAATTTCCGCAGTGCCGACAAGGCGATCAACGTCAATTACATCCTGATCCGGTTCACAGACGGTATCCCATACTCTACAAAGGGTATGCGCGGCGACGTGAACCTCGACGGTAGTGTGACCGCAGCCGATGCATCTGCACTGCGCGATGCACTTTGCGGCAAAAAGACGCTGACATGGGAGCAGGGCTATGCTGCCGATACGGCAACGGATCTCGCGGCTGACAGCCGTGACCTTTCCGCTCTGAAACGGCTTTTGCTCAAAAAATAAGGCTCTTTCGGGAATGGTTCATCTGAAAAAAACGGAATATGCCGGCACTGCGCGGAGGCGGTGCCGGCTTTCGCTTTTGCCCCTGTGCGGCAAATTATAGGATTTTTTATTCTCTCCCATTGCATTTTCCTGCATTATGTGATATAATACAGTCAAACGGCAGGGGAAACCTGCTTTGAGGAGGTTTTTATGGAAGACAGAGTACAGGTTATTGCATCCAAAAAAAATAGCCGCATCACGATCGGCATTATCCCCGGTCATTATGCCACAAACCACTCGCACGTCAATTACTATGTAGACATGACTGCGATCAAGACCAGCTGCAAAATGGCCAGGGATGCAGCCACGGAGCTTGGACACGAATTCACAAATACCTATGTGGATACGATCATATGTCTTGAGGGAACTGAGATTCTCGGTGCATTTCTTGCAGAGGCGCTTTCCCAGAGCGGAATCAATCAGGGCAATGACATCAATCTCATTACGCCGGAGCTGAATGCGGTCAGCCAGATGATTTTCCGCGACAATACGCAGAAAAAGATCTGGGGCAAGCGGGTTCTGCTGCTCATCAGTTCTGCTTCGACGGGCAAGAGCATCAACCGCGCCATTGACTGCCTGAAGTATTACAGCGGTGAGCTGGTTGCTGTCGGCGCCATTTTCTCTGCGATTGATGAGGTTCAGGGCATCGAGGTCCGGTCACTGTTCTCGGCGGAAGACCTGCCGAGCTATGACAGCCATCCCGCAAATGAATGCCCGCTCTGCAAGAAGGGCGCAAAGGTCGATGCACTGATTAACAGCTACGGCTATTCCAAGCTGTGAGCGTTTGTGCTTAATATAATAGTATAAGTTGTACCGTGCGGAGCAGTGGGCTGCGCACGGTACTTCTTTATTTGTTAATAAAGTTGAACGTACAAGCAAAAAGAAATGTACAACTTGTCTGTATCTATTTTCGGCTTTACAAGCCGGAAAACACTATGTTTTTTAGAAAAACGCACCGATTTATTGAAATTAGGACGTAGAATTTGATAATTGTTCTGTATTTTGTCCAACAATTCTGCAAATCGTACATTGCAATTAAGCAGACAATTTGATACAATAAGATCAATGGATACCATATACTGAAAGCGATGCGAGGTTCGCAGATGTACACCCCTTCGTACTGAAGTTGTACCGCACACTGCCGGAGGCATATGGGATTCGGAACTGAGGAACTGAGAGGATCAGAATCAGAATATTCAGGGGGAATTTTATGAAGCGTAAACGTTTGATGGCAGGAATTACTGCCGTGGCGTGCTCGGTGTCCGTACTATCGAGTATGCCCTTCACAGCAGCACACGCTACGGATCTTGTGCTGAACGACTTTGAGATCAATTACGGAGGCTGGTATACGGAATCAGCGGATTACCTCACTGAGGTCACCGCGATCGAGGGCATCGGCTACGGCGGATCCCGCGGTATGCTCGTTTCCGGCAGAAAAGCACCGACAGACGGTGTTGTTTCTGAAAAGGATCTGTATTTGACCGGCGGCAGAAAGTATGACTATTCTGTCCGCGTATCCGCTGAAACAGATCAGCATTTCAAGCTCACACTGACGACTGTCGATTTCGACACGAAGGAAAAAACCGTTAAAATCCTCGATGAGCAGGATGTTAAGGGCGGCGAGTGGGCAACGCTCGGTGCATCCTATAAAGCACCGGAAAACTCTTATTCTTTCAAATTGACAATTACAACGGATTCTACCGATGACTTCATATATGATGATGTGAAGGTCACAGGCAAAGCAGAGCCGATGTCCGCAAGCGCAGCAGATGAGGGCCTCAAGGATATGCTTGTTAACTACGGCATCCGCTCGGGCAACATCTTCAACGGCACAACCATCAACAACCAAGGCATCAGGAATATTCTGCTCAAGGATTGCAACGCAATCGAGTGCGAGAATGAGACAAAGCCGGATGCAACGCTCGCCTGGAAGGGCGCCGGCTGCACCAATACCGACATTAAGGTAAGGGATGACGGCTTTGCAAAGATTGCGGATTTCTGTGCCGAAAACGGACTGGCTTTCCGCGGCCACACAATGGTATGGCATTCTCAGACTCCGGAATGGTTCTTCAAGGAAAATATGCAAAGCGACTCCGGCAGCTATGTTTCGGAATCTGTCATGAACCAGCGCCTTGAAAGCTATATCAAAAATATGTTCAATCTGTATGCAACGAAGTATCCGAACCTGAACCTCTATGCATACGATGTCTGCAATGAGTGCATGAACGACAGCAACGGCGGCCCGCGCGGCAAGGGCTACAACAACGGCAACTCTCCGTGGGTTTCTGTTTACGGCGACAATCACTTCATCGACAAGGCGTTTGAATACGCCAGAAAATATGCACCGAAGAACTGCCACCTCTTCTATAATGACTACAATGAGTACGCAGGCTTCAAGCGTGATGCGATCCTGACAACTGCGAAGCGCATCAAGGCTGCCGGCAACCTCGACGGTGTCGGTATGCAGTCCCACATCAACG
>JAFYBM010000257.1 GCA_017540225.1 Oscillospiraceae bacterium
CTTCCTGTTTCCGGCACCGAAAAGCATACAGCCCTTCGGAATCATCCGAAAGGCTGCATATTACCCGTATGGACCCGGAGGGGATCGAACCCTTGACCTCCGCGTTGCGAACGCGGCGCTCTCCCAGCTGAGCTACGAGCCCGTTTTGAACGGTGCCTTATTATTATAGCACAAATCAATTCAAATGTCAAGTGTTTTTCTCCGCGGCCGTGAATGGCGTTTTCGGAGGACTGATTGCAGGGCAGCATCCCAAAAATCAGATTTCCGTCTGCATTCACAGTCCGGCGGAAAAGGAGGATAAAAATGAAACAGAAACTCGGACTCGTCATGGAAGGCGGTGCCATGCGCGGATTATTCACAGCCGGCATCATTGACGTTTTTCTGGAAAATGACATTCAGACGGACGGTGTGGCCGGCATCTCTGCCGGTGCGACCTTCGGCTGCAATTATCTCACAAGGCAGCTCGGCCGGCCGCTGCGCTACTGCACGCGCTTTGCTTCAGACCCGCGCTTTTGCAGCTATGCTTCCCTGCTGCTGACCGGCGATATGTACGGCGCAGAATTCTGTTATCATACCATTCCGGAGGAGCTTGACCCGATCGACAATGACACATTCGTCAAAAACGGCATACCGTTTTATATTGCCTGCACCGATGTCAATACAGGCAAAGCGATCTATCACCGCTGCCGTGATCTCATCAGCCGCGACGAAATGGAATGGGTGCGCGCCTGTGCATCCATGCCGCTTGCATCACGGATCGTGCGTGTCGGCGGATATGAGCTGCTGGACGGCGGCATTGCGGATTCCATTCCGCTGAAATACATGGAGTACAAAGGCTATGCGCGAAATATCGTCATTTTAACGCAGCCGCTTGGCTATGAGAAAGGGCCGAACAGTATGATGCCTTTGGTGCGGACGGTCTATCGGAAATATCCGGCGCTGATCCGCGCAATGGAGCGGCGGCATATCGTATATAACAGGCAGACGGCATATGCTGCACAGGCGGAGAACGAGGGCAGAGCATTTGTGATCCGTCCGCCGCAGAAGCTGCCTGTCGAGCATCTGACACATGATGCCGGCATCATGCGGGAAGTCTACGCGACCGGACGGCAAACGGCACAGCAGCTCCTGCCGG
The DNA here is from genome assembly GCA_017540225.1 of Oscillospiraceae bacterium. GTDB lineage: Bacteria > Bacillota > Clostridia > Oscillospirales > Ruminococcaceae > Firm-04. The sequence goes on from JAFYBM010000257.1 coordinate 1,136, forward strand.
CACTGAAACGATTTATAGAAACAGGTGCCTCTGCGATCAACCAAAGCACCTGACACAGACAGCAAAACACGGCAGGGAATCCTCCCTGCCGCTTTTTTTGTGCTTGATTTTGCGAGAATAGTGCTTTTTATCCGTTTCCGCAATGCGCGTCACAGGAGAAAATCCCCATGTCATGCGCCGTTTCCGGTCATATTCCCGCTTTTTCTTTTTGCTCAGTTTTCCATAGGGTACAAAATCTTTCATTCTTCCGCACCTGCCTTGAAATTATAAATCGGCCGGATAATCTCGTTGATCTCAACCGTATCTCCGATACAGCCGGTAATCGCCTCCATCGGCTTATACGCCATCGGACATTCATCAAGCGTGCCGCTGCCCACGGATGTGGTATATATTCCGGACATCTGCTTTTTGAATTCGGATACCGTAAAGGAAGCCTTTGCCTCCGAACGGGACATCAGCCGTCCTGCACCGTGCGGCGCAGACTGATTCCAGTCGTCATTTCCCTTGCCTGTGCAGATCAGGCTGCCGTCCCGCATATTCATCGGAATCAGCAGCTTTTCTCCTGCGCGTGCGGAAACCGCGCCCTTTCGCAGAATCATGTGCTCGGTATCAATATAGTTGTGGATCGTTGTGAACTGCTCTGCAATGTGTACGCCCATTCCGCGGACCAGCTCATCCATCATTGCCTTCCGGTTGAGCATAGCAAATTCCTGCGTGAGCTTCATGTCATGGATATACTGCAAAAACAGTGTTCCCGCCGTATATGCAAGATGCTTCGGCACATCGGTGTGCGTTTCCGATTGCAGCTTTTTCAGCTCCTTCTGAATATCCTTCTGCCGCCCCTGCGCTTTCAGCGAAGCAATCAGCGCGTCAATATCCGCCTTGGAGGTGTGATTCAGCTGCCGGTAGGCTTCCTCCTGATAGTATTTTGCAACCTCAACGCCAAGATGACGCGAGCCGGAGTGAATAACAAGATAAATGCTGCCGTCCTCACCCTGATCTGCTTCGATAAAGTGATTGCCGCCGCCGAGCGAACCGATGCTCTGCATCAGCCGCCGCACATGAATATGCTCGGCGCAGTAAAGGCTTTCGCGCGCAAATTTATCTGCAAAGCGGTGCGGTGTTTCGCGGACCTCACAGCCTGCGGGAATGCAGCGGTAGATCAGCTTATCGAGCTTTTGCAGCTCAATATGTGTTTCCTTGAGCCGGACAGTTTCCATGCCGCAGCCGATGTCCACGCCGACAAGATTCGGAATCGCGGTGTCAGTGACGGTCATGGTCGTACCGATCGTGCAGCCTGCGCCGGTATGCACATCGGGCATAATGCGGATTTTTGCACCGCGGCTCACAGGCTGATTGCAAAGTGTCAGAATCTGTGCGACGGCGCTCTCCTCTGCGATCTCCGCAAAAATCTTCGCAGAAGCATATTTTCCTTGAATTTCAAACATGATTGTTTCCTTTCCGGAGTATTTTTGCGCCGCAAAAAGCACCCCTGCAAACGCAGAGGTGCTTCGGTTCATGACAAAATCGTGCGATCAGTCAGTCCATGCGGGCAAACTCCATGTGCAGTATTGATTGTGATATTGATGTTTTGGTGTGCGGTGTTTCATGGTGTTCACCTGCCTTTCTCAGAATTTGTGTTTATTATATTCGGTTTGCATCCGGTTGTCAAGTAAATTCTCCGGTTTGTAACCCTTTTGTATCAGGATCGTTTCCGGTTTTCTGCGTTAAACCGATTCGCTTTTTGCTATCTCTGCGGACTGTTCGCCTGCATTCTGCGCATTTTCTGCGCCTTTCTTGAACACAACCAGCTTGCTGAATACATAATTCAGCGCGACGATCAGGAACTGCACAAGGAACGCCATCAGATAATAATTCCATTCGAGCAGGACGGTCGTCAGCCACATGAGCATAACCTCCATTCCGAAGGAGACAAGGCGTGCGCCGTAGAACGTATAGATCTCATGCATCAGCTCGGAGCGCTCCGTGGTCTTGCTCATGAACACATACTTTTTGTTGACCAGAAACGCAAACGTCGCCGCGATAATCCATGAAACTGTCGTATTGAGGATATTCGGAACGGTCTGCTTCATTGTATATCCCGCCAGCCCGAACAGCCATTGACCGATGATTTTGGTCACATAGGAAATCACGGTCGTCCACAAGCCGTAGTAGCAATAGCGCCAGATGTTTTCATATTTGTCCCAGATCTTCTTCAGCGGCTTCGGGCAGAGCTTCAGTGCAAACTGCAATAGTGCTTCCAGCATTCTTGAATCCTCCAGTTAATCCAGCTCAAACGCGCCGGTATAGAGCTGATAATATGTTCCCTTCTTTTTGATCAGTGCGTCGTGGCTGCCGCGCTCAATGATGCGGCCGTGGTCAAGCACCATGATGACATCGGAATTTTTGACAGTCGAAAGACGATGCGCAATGACAAACACGGTTCTCCCCTTCATCAGCGCATCCATGCCGCGCTGCACAATCGCTTCGGTTCGGGTGTCGATCGAGGATGTTGCTTCATCGAGGATCATGACCGGCGGATCGGCAACGGCTGCGCGCGCGATTGCAATGAGCTGACGCTGCCCCTGCGAGAGATTTGCGCCGTTTCCGCTCAGCATGGTGTCATAGCCCTCCGGCAGCCGCGTGATGAAATCATCGGCGCCTGCGAGCTTTGCCGCTGCAATGCAGTCATCATCAGAGGCCTCCAGCCGCCCGTAGCGGATATTATCCATGACCGTACCGGTAAAAAGGTTTGTTTCCTGCAAAACAATGCCGAGCGAGCGCCGCAGATCGGCCTTTTTGATCTTGTTGATATTGATGCCGTCATAGCGGATCTTGCCGTCTGCGATGTCATAGAAGCGGTTGATGAGGTTGGTGATTGTTGTTTTACCGGCACCGGTCGCGCCGACCAATGCGATCTTCTGACCCGGCTCTGCAAAGACGGAAACATCATGCAGCACCGGCTTGCCCTCCTCATAGGCGAAATCGACCTCATTGAGCGTGACCTCACCGCGCAGCGGCGTATAGGTCACGGTGCCGTCTGCTGTATGCGGGTGCTTCCATGCCCACTCGTGCGTGATCTCATTGGCTTCGGTAACTGTGCCGTCCGCTGCGGTATGCACATTGACCATTGTGACATAGCCGTCATCGGCCTCCGGCGCCTGATCCATCAGATTGAAGATGCGGTCTGCACCGGCAACTGCCATGACGATCGCATTGATCTGCTGCGTCACCTGATTGAGATTTCCGGTGAACTGCTTTGTCATATTGAGGAACGGCACAACAATGTCAATGCCGAGCGGCAGGCCGGAGAACGACACATTCGGCACATGGGAGAGCACCAGCGCGCCGCCGACCGTTGCAATCACGACATACAGCACATTGCCGATGTTCATGATGATCGGCACGAGTGCATTGGCGTAGGCGTGTGCGCGGTACATATCCTCATAGAGCGCATTATTGATCTCATCGAAATCACGCTGGCTCTGCGCCTCGTGATTGAACACCTGCACGACCTTCTGGCCGTTCATCATTTCCTGCACAAAGCCCTCGGTCTTGCCGACGGCCGCCTGCTGCCGGATAAAGAATTTTGCGGAGCCGCCGCCGATTGTCTTGGAGACCCACATCATCACAACAACGCCCAGAACAACAATCAGTGTCAGCCAGAGGCTGTAATAAAGCATGATTCCGAACACAAAGATGACAATGGAGCCGGCCTGAATCAGTGAGGGCAATGCCTGCGAAAGAAGCTGCCGGATCGTGTCTATATCATTGGTGTAGTGGCTCATGATGTCGCCGTGCTTGTGCGTATCGAAATAGCGGATCGGAAGATCCTGCATCTTATCGAACAGCGTACAGCGCATTTTGTTGAGAAAGCCGTGCGTCATGATCGCAACAAGCTGCTGCCAGAGCGTCATGCAGATAATCGACAGCACATACAGTCCGATCAGGAAAAAGACTTTGGGATAAATCACGGCTTTTGCGGATTCCCAGTCACCCGATGCAGAATAGGTCTGAATATCGGTGATGACCTTTTGCAGGAAGATCGCAGGAACCGATGAAGTTGCAGACGAAAACAGGATGCACACAACTGCAACCGGAAACAGCTTCGGATAGAAGCCGCGCAGCATTTTCACTAGCCGCGCCATGGATTTTGCCGCATCGCCGGGCTTGCGCTGTTCTGCATATTTGTTCATTTTAGGCGGCATCGCTGTCACCTCCGTTCGTCTGCTGCTCATAGACCTCACGGTAGATCGCGCAGGATTTCAGCAGCTCATCATGTGTGCCGACAGCGGCGATTCTGCCGTTATCAAGGACGAGAATCATATCCGCATCCATGACAGAGGCAATCCGCTGGGCAATGATGATCTTGGTTGTTTCCGGAATAAACTTCCGGAAACCGGCGCGAATAAACGCATCGGTCTTGGTATCGACTGCGCTGGTCGAATCGTCAAGAATCAGAATCTTCGGCTTTTTGAGCAGCGCGCGCGCTATACAGAGACGCTGCTTCTGTCCGCCGGAGACATTTGTACCGCCCTGCTCAATCTTTGTATCGTAGCCATCGGGGAAGCTCTCGACAAAGTCATGTGCCTGCGCGAGCTTGCAGGCTTCAATCAGTTCCTCGTCGGTCGCATCCGGATTGCCCCAGCGGAGATTCTCCTTGATCGTGCCGGAAAAGAGAACATTCTTTTGCAGCACCATTGCCACGGCATCGCGCAGCGCGTGCAGATCATACGCCCGAACATCCGCGCCGCCGACCGAAACCTTGCCCTCGGTGACGTCATAGAGCCGCGGAATGAGCTGCACAAAGGTCGATTTGCTGGAACCTGTACCGCCGATGATACCGACCGTTGCACCGGAAGGAATGGTCAGATCTATATCTGCGAGTGCAAATTTTTTCGCCTTCTGCGAATACTTGAAGCTGACGTTTTCAAAGCAGATACTGCCGTCACGCACCTCGGTCAGTGCGGTTTCGGGATTGTGAATATCTGTTTCCTCATCCAGCACCTCACCGATTCGCTTGATGGATTCCGCCGACATCGTCAGCATGACATAGATCATCGAGAGCATCATGAGCTGAATGAGAATCTGGAAGCCGTAGGTCAGCATACTGGACATTTCGCCGACATTGATCGCACTTTCGTGATTGATGATGATGCGTGAGCCGACCAGCAGAATGAAGGACATATTAAAATAGAGGCAAAGCTGCATGATCGGTCCGTTCATGGCAACAATCCGCTCGGCCTTTGTGAAATCCGCGCAAATGTCCTCTGCCGCGGTATGGAATTTCTTTTTTTCGTATTCTTCACGCGCAAAGCCCTTGACGACACGCATTCCGCGGACATTTTCTTCAATGGATTCGTTCAGGCGGTCATATTTCTTGAACACTCTGCGGAAAGCAGGCATCGCAAATTTGGCGATGAGCAGCAGCCCCGCCACCAGAACCGGAATCACGACAACAAAGGTTCCGGCGAGCTTGCCGCCCATGATAAATGCCATTGTGATGGAAAAAACCAGCATCAGCGGGGCGCGCACGGCAATGCGGATGAGCATCATGAAAGCCATCTGCACATTGTTGATGTCGGTCGTCAGGCGCGTGACGAGCGACGAGGATGAAAACTTGTCGATATTGCTGAAGGCGAAGGTCTGTACCTTCTAAAAAATATCGTGACGAATATTTTTGGCAAAGCCTGAGGAAGCCTTTGCGCTCGTGAAGCCTGCCGAACCGCCGAAAAACAGCGAAAGCAATGTCATCAGCACAAGAATCAGGCCGGTTTTCAGTACAAAAGGCATTTCAACGCCTGCGGAAATATGATCGACAAGCCGCGCTGTGATAAACGGGATGACCGCCTCAATCGCCGCTTCGCCGAACATAAACAGCACAGTGATGATTGTCACCGCTTTATATTCGCGCAGACAGCGTGCAACGGTTTTGAACATATTAAGGTTGCTCCTTTCGGTATCAGAAATCACAGACACATCCAGCAGCGGCTTTGCTGAATGTGTCCGTGTTTTGTCAGTCATGTATTGCTGTTTGCAGCATTTTCCTCATCGGTGTGACGAATCTGTGCGCGCTTGATCTTGCCGCCGAGCGTTTTCGGCAGCTCGTCCACATATTCGATCACACGCGGATACTTATAGGGCGCAGTCTCTTTTTTCACATGATTCTGAAGCTCTTTTGTCAGCTCCGGAGAAGGCGTATAGCCCTTTGCAAGCACAACGGTCGCTTTGACAACCTGACCGCGGATCGGATCCGGTGCGCCGGTGATCGCGGATTCCACGACAGCCGGATGCGTCAGCAGCGCGCTCTCGACCTCAAACGGGCCGATGCGGTAGCCGGAGCACTTGATCACGTCGTCATTTCTGCCGACAAACCAGAAATATCCGTGCGAATCGCGCCATGCAACATCGCCGGTATCGTAGTTTTCGCCGCCGAGAACGGCCTTTGTCAGCTCCGGATTTTTATAGTATCCGCAGAAAAGGCCGGTCGGGTGCTGCTTGTCAATACCGCAGGCCATGATGCTGCCCTCCTCGCCGTCATCGCATTCTGTCCCGTCCGGACGGAGCAGATGGATATTGTAGAGCGGAGACGGCTTTCCGGTTGAACCGGGTTTCGGGTCGATCCACGGGAAATTGGCAATCAGCACAGTGCCCTCGGTCTGACCGAAGCCCTCGCGCATCTTCTTGCCGGTCAGCTCATAGATGCGGTTAAAGACCTCCGGATTCAGCGGCTCGCCTGCATTGCAGAAATTCTGGATGCTGGAAAGATCGAACTGCGTCATATCCTCCTGAAGCATGAAGCGGTACATCGTCGGCGGCGCACAGAAGGTCGTCAGCTTGTACTTGCTGATGAC
>JAFYBM010000002.1 GCA_017540225.1 Oscillospiraceae bacterium
ATCGGTAGAAATTTTGGGTAGAAGTCAATTATATGATTTTCCGAAAGTTTCAGAAAAACCGTAATACCGAAAGAAAAAGCACATAAAGCGAAAAAGTTCATATTATGTGCTGGACTTTACTCCGATTTTATGCTATAATATAAATAAGCTCTGTGCGCAGGCGCATGATCTAAATCAAATCAGCAGTCTGATAATCGGCTGTGGAAAGGGCACAACATGAACTTTCAGGAATATGTCGAAGGCTTCCAATCCATGACTTGTGTCATTTCGGTTGAGAAGATCAGTGAAGACAGATACGGAGAAATCCGCATTGTGGCGGCGAATCACAGCTTTACAGAATTGCTGGAAAACCCGTCGAATTTTGCGATTCCGGAGCTGCGCGGCAGGAAGTTTATACCAGATTCATTCTATGATCTCTATCTGCCGCAGGATCCGAATTTTGAAGATCTTTGGTTCCGCGCTGCGGTACATAAACAGTTGATTCACACATATATGCGCTCCAACAGCATGAAATGCTGGCAGAAAATCTTTGTGATGCCGGTGCATTATCAGGTTGATAATACTTATTACTGCGCATATTCGCTCCAGCTGACCGAGTTTTCGGATGCTGATATGGCATCGGTGCATTCCGCAGAAACTGCGCTGGATGTGCTGAAAACCTGCATCAAGCTGCACGGTACAAATGATTTCCGGAAAACAATGGAGGAAGTCATCAAGGATATACGGGTGCTTTGCGATGCCGCAGTCTGTACGCTTCTGCTGGTTGATTACAATGCCGGAACCTGCTCCGTGCTTGCGACAAATATTCGTGAAGGCAGCATTCTGAAACGTGTCACGCAGTTTCATAATTTTTATGATATTGCTGCTTCATGGACTGATACAATCGGTGACAGCGACTATATCATTATCAAAAACGATCAGGATATGCAGCGCATCAGTGAGATCAACCATCCGTGGTATCAGACGCTGGAGGAAGCACACGTCAACAGTGTCGTATTGTTCCCTCTCCGGTATAATAATGAAGTACTGGGCTTCATCTGGGTCACGAATTTTGATACCAACGATACCATGCGCATCAAGGAAACGCTGGAGCTGACAACATACTTTATTTCCTCGCAAATTGCAAACTATCTGCTTCTGAAGCGACTGAAGCATATCAGCTATACTGATCTGCTGACCGGCGTCAAAAACCGCAACGCCATGAATAACAAAATCAGCAATATTGTTTCCGGTGCAGAAAAACTGCCCATCACGTTCGGTATTATTTTTGCCGATCTGAACGGCCTGAAACAGGTTAATGATACGCTCGGACACGGTGCCGGTGACATTTTGCTGCGAAAAGCCGCCATTCTGCTTCAGGAACTGTTTGGCGGAGATGAGATCTTCCGTGCCGGCGGAGATGAGTTTATGGTAATTATTTCCGGCTGCACACGTTCTGAATTTGACCGCAAGGTAAAGGCGCTGAAAGAAAGCGCCGGCGATCCGGAAAATGTCTGTTTTGCAGTCGGCTGCCATTATGACGAAGACAGCGGAGATATTCGGGCTGCCATGCGGCTTGCTGATGAAGATATGTACCAAAATAAGGAAGCGTTTTATGCAGCGCATCCCGAACTGAGACACCGTTAAAAAGCTATGCCTCCGGCGAAACGGAAGCGGGCGCAAGCCCTGTTTCCGATCTGCCGGAGGCTTTCATTTATGAGATATGCGGCATCAGCCGTTTTTGCGGTACTGTCCCGGTGTAAGGCCCGTAATTTTCTGGAACTGACGCAGGAAGTAATTTCCGTCCTCGTAGCCGCATTGCTCTGCAATGGCCGCAATGCTCTGCACAGTTGTCAGCAGCAGGAAAATAGCACAGAATACACGCGCACGGATCATATCCTGATGGAAGCTGATTCCGAACAGCTCCTTATAAATCTGCCGGAAATAGCCGGTGCTGAAGGAATACTGTCTGCAAATACTGTCAGCAGTACAAAGCTCCATGCGGTAGATACGGTTCCGTACAGAAAAGAGCGTCTCGGCATGAGGCTGCGTGCGCAGAAGCGCCAGTGCATCTGCCTGTTCATCCAGTGCCGCGTTCATTTCGCGGATACAGCCGGCCGCTGTGGTATCTGCCGGAAGCAGCATGGATGTAATCACAACCGTTTCCATGCCGACGGTTCGGCAAACCGAGGAATGATGCAGCAGAACCGCCGTAATCTTCTCGCAGATCCGGTCACACTGCTCCTGTGATTCACATGGGAAGCCTGCACAGACAAAGGTCTGCATTTCCGTGTGCGCACACAGTGCCTCCTCCAGATGCAGCAGCCGGAATACCTCTGCGGTCTGCTGGAGCAGCTGCGACTGAACAGCCTGACCCTCGGCGCTCATATCGGTCTTGATCGCACCGATCCGCAGCGCAATTGCATAGATCGGAGAAGGATCAGAGCGCATTTTTGCCTGCAAAGCCGCTTCAAATCCGCGCTGATTATACAGACCGGTCAGCGAATCAAGCTGCTCGGAAAGGTTCTGGCATTGCAGCAGATACCGTATATCATTTTTCATGCAGAGAAACATCAGTCCAATTGAAATCGACTTCATCCAGTTGCGAAAAATGTCGTCATATGTATCTGCATGATGATATTCCAGCACAAAGCAGCCAAAGAAATGCTTTTCAAAAAAAAGCGGAAGATAATAATGCACAGCCGTATCCGGTGCATTCGCATACAGTGCTTGAAAATCAAAGCAGGAGCAGTCAATCGGCGGATTATGCTGATTCCACGGCATGATGCTGCGGCAGGTCATATATTCACTCGGTGTTTCGGCTGTTGCGTCATACCAGTTTTCGGCTAGACAAAGATACATATTCTGCACAGACCGAACCCAGTAATGCCGTTCACCGAGCACCTGTATCAGCTCATCAAGATTGCTGCAAAGCGTCAGCTTCTGTTCCAGCGTGCCGAGTACATTCCATTTATCGTATTTCTGTTTTTCGCGCAGCTCCTCCAGCTCAACGGAAAGCTGTGCATGGACAGCGCCGCAGGGACAGCTTCCGCCGGTAATCAGTCTGCCGCGCGGTGCTGTATAGGGAAGCGGATTCGCGCCGGCCGCCAGAAGATTCACAATTTCAACGGCATCAGCCCCCAGACGGCTCCGTCCGCGTTCATAGGTTGTCAGCAGCGGCGCATGATAAATCCGTTCATGGATGTATTCATAGCCGACAACCGTAACCTGCTCCGGCACACGGACACCGTGTTCGATCAGCACATCCAGCATTCCGTATGCCATATAGTCATTTGCGCAGATGATGGCATCCGGCAGCTCCAGCTCGCCGGAAAGATAGCGGCGAGCGTGCGCTTCGCCGGAATCCGTCCAGAAATTCCCGTAGTAGACACGCGCATTTTCCATCGGCACCTGATGCCGGACGATGGAACGGCGGAAGCCGATCACACGCTGTTCGGCGGCTTCATTTTCCTTCATGCCGGTCAGAAGGTCGATGCGGCGGAAATGATGCACATCAAGCAGATGATCCGTCAGCTCCTCCATGTCCAGCGCATCATTTGCGTTGATAAAGCGGACATTCGGAAAATCCAGCGCTTTCAGATAGATTCCGATAATAACGACCGGAATATCCTGCCGCTGCGAAAGCAGCCCCTGCAATTTTTCCTGAAGAGCCGGATTTGTAAAGGATTCCGCAATCATGATCAGACCGCAGAGCGCACGTGAAAAAATCAGCCTGTAAATTTCGTTTTCGAGTTCCAGTGCGGTGTCATATTCATACGGATTATAGAGATTAGAAAAAACAACAGTTCTGCGGCCAAGCTCACGGGAACGGTCAATAATCCCGCGCATGATCTGCCGCTGCTCGATGCTGTTGACTTCCGCTGCGATGACACCGATACATTTTTTATCATGTCCCCCCATGAATATTTCCCCTTTCAACCGATCCGCGGCGCAGCGTTCACAGCGGAACCGGCTTCTCACTTTTATTATAAAAGAAATCAAGACATTTGTCAAGAGGAATTCTTTATTTTGTCAATAAAATGTGGACAAAATTTTTCTCTCGCAGCAGACATTGCGGATTTTTACTGTGCTTTTTTAAGAAAAAATGGATAAAGCATAAGCAGAATGCAATAAATACAGCAAAAAAGAGGGAGCGGTTATTCCGCTCCCTCAGTGAATATCGTTTATTGATCTGCCGGTGCAGCTGCGTTTGCCGCTTCCGGATCGTCTGATACCGGTTCTGCATTCTCACCGGCTTCTCCCTCAGCGCCGTCTTCTGTGCTGCCGTCATCGGAACCGGATCCGTTTACCGATACCTGATAGAATGTAATTTTCAGGTTATTCAGGAAGGTCGGGTTCGGAACCAGTGTGCCGTCTGCCTGTATATCACAGATGACGCCCATGCCTCTGGCCGGTGCCTGTGCAAATTCAAAGACATAGCTGATTGCATGGCGATGATCGGAGAAGTCCATTGCCGTGATGTCAGTCGTCACATCATTGATGATCGCACTGAAATAGCTGTCGAGATTGCGGGCAACACGCTTGCCGCCGTCAGTTTCGCCTCTGCTGCGTGCATATTCCTCGCCGCCCATGCACTGATTCAGCAGCGTTGCGATGGAGTTGCCGATAACATTGCAGCGCTCCTCCTCGCTCTTATAATTCATACTCGTCAGCAGCGTAACAAACTGGTCGTTATCCAAAGTGGCGGGTGCTTCAGTCGGTTTCAGGAACTGGTCACGGATCGGGATACGGTATGTGACGTTTCCGATCAGCGTGACAAGCTTCTTAAATCCTTCGCTGTCCATTTTCATATACCGGTCGATCGGCTGATCCAGCAGAACGGAAACGGCATTTTTCAGCGCCTCCATGCCATAGGTCGAATAGCATTCCTGCACAGACATGGTCTTGTTTTCATGCTCGACCTTGAGATCAAGCGGCACACCGATGCAGAAGATCATCTTTCGCACCGGATCAAAGCGCATCATCATGACAGCATCCTTACGGTTGTCCTCTGTCGGATCCAGCACGAACAGAATGGAGTTGACATCCGCGTCGGAGATACTGGTTGTCGCACTCTGCATCGGCTGCAATTCGTTGTTTTTAACGGTCAGCTTGTTGTAGAAATACAGTCCGACACCCCCGAATACAAAAAGAGAAATCAGAAATGTAATCATAAAGGGGATTGCTGTACTGCCCGCCTTCGGTCCGCGGCGGCGTTTTTTTGAAGTTGCCATATTGGTTTTGCAGCGTGTATACGCATGGGAATGCTGTATACAGGCTGCGGCTCCTTTCTGTTTAGAATCGGAAAAATTCATGTGCGGGCGCAGTTTGCAGCTTTGCCATTTCGGCGGAGAGGATCCGCAGCTCAAGGCCTGCACGTTTTGCCATACGAATAGTTTGTCCCGTGCCGGATTTTTCATCCAGCATCAATGCGATAATGCGCTTGCTGTGCTCGATCATATAAGCATTGCGCGCACGGAAACAGCCTTTGTAATAGTGCTCGCTGATTGAAATGATATTGTCGGCTGCTGAAAGCACGGCATGAACATGGAACCGCTCGGCACCCCTGATGGACCGGCTTCGGTCCTGATAAGGGAGCACTGCCGTCAGCCTGATCTGCGGATGCTGACTGCGGAAATAGAGGATCATATCCGCTGCCCAGAGGTCTGTGCCGCGTGCCATGCCGACATAAAACTGATTTGCACCGTCTGCGATGGCCGTTTCGATCTCGCAGTACAAAAGACTTTGCATCATGTGCAGTGCAGAGCCGGTCGGCAGACGTTCCGGTCTGTGGCCGGATATGCAGACGGCAAAAGGCTCACGCATCAGCTTGTGAAAAGTGAGCCGCCGATGAATTCACGCACAAGCGACTGATCCGGAATCCATGTCGGCTCCATCGGGGTCAGTGCCTCCAGAAATTTCAGCAGCATCGGGACACCGCTTTCTGCGGCTGCTGTTTCTGCAAGCTGCCGCACGGTTTCCAGCAGCATCGGCTGATAGATCGAAAGCTCATAGCCCATAAATGTATCCAGCTCATAGTCTGCAAAATGCTTATACGGCATGATGTAAAGATTTTCGCCTCTGGAAATGCTGCTGAGCATTTCACAGGATTCTGCCGGCAGACGTCCTCTTGTCCGGTGATCGCGGATCAGGCGGCGCGCAAACCGGATCAGCGAGGGATGCAGTCTGTCATCGCCCATTGTGATGCGTGTGCGGACGCTGAGATAAATGCGGTTTGCGATTTCATGTGTATCCCCTGTTACCTCCGGATTCAGCGCGTGAATGCCCTCCATGATAATCAGCTCATTGGGCTTCCGGTGCAGGATCTTTCCGGATTTCCGCTGCTTCTGGGCTGCAAAATCAAATTCCGGCAGCTCCACGGTATCTCCGCGGGCAAGTGACTTCAGCTGCGAATGGAGCAGATCGGTATCGAGACGCAGCGGAGATTCATAATCCTGCTTGCCGAACTGATCGACAATTCCGCGGTTTTTGGAGCCGTCGGAGTAGTAATTATCCATTGAGAGCGTATGTGATTCAAAGCCGGCTGCGTCCAGAATCTGCTCAAGGCGGCAGGCCGTTGTGGTTTTTCCGGAGCCGGAGGGTCCGGCAATCAGCGTGATCGGGTGCTCCTTGGCATGACGGCAGATGTCATTCGCAAGGGTGCGAAGCTGCTTGTCATAGGCAGCCTCCGCGTCGATCACGAACAGCTCCGGTGTATCATGAGCCAGTTTGTTGATCTCCTGAACAGAAACCTCGTTCATTTGTAAGCCTCCTTATCTCTGATTGCTCTGCAGACTTTTCTGCACCCGTATATCCCGTCCGAAAAAGGGCAGTGCGCGTGTACCGAAAAGCAGGCGGGAGAGGATCCGGTCGCCGTATTTTTC
>JAFYBM010000258.1 GCA_017540225.1 Oscillospiraceae bacterium
GGGCTCTTAGGGCAGAGCCATAAGCCGCTCACTGTTTGCGCAGCAAACTAATGCCAGAGGGCGGAATCTCCTAGCGTGCAAAGAGCTAGGCTGGTTTGGACGCCTGCGATAGAGGCGCCCATTCTATAACAGCATCCGCGAATTGGATACCTTATTATTCATTACGAGCATTCTTTATCGACAAACTGAGGCGTGTCCATTTCGGACACGCCTTCGCTTTATCGGTGATATGGAACGGTACCGGCAGCAGAAGGAGATAACAAAACGAAGCGGCCATACCTTTCGGATTACCGCTTCGTTTTTCTGCGTATTGTATTGCTTTTTACTGGATCAGAATGCGTTTCAGCAAGGTCAGATCAATCGCATTGAGCTTTCCGTCAGCATTCAAATCCGCGATTGCTGCCTGTTCCGCAGTCAGTGTGCCCTCTGTCAGGAGATACTTTTGCAGCATCACAACATCCGCAATGTTGCAAATACCGTCTACATTGATGTCGCCGATCACAGATTTCGCTTGTTTCGCCGTGACCGCAACTGCGTAATTCACGCAGTTCGCCTGCGCCAATGCACCGAGCGTGACAGTTTCATTCGCCGCGAAATCTCTGCGGTAGAGCTGATAGATCACCTGCGGATCACCGTCATCGGTTACTGTGTCAGCGGTCTGCTTCCAGTCGCCGAGCCATGCGGGTACATCTGTCACACGGGTATCAAGGGCGACGAATGCGGTAATATCTGCGCCTGCGGTGAACTGCGCCTCCGTATCGCCGTATTTTTTGGAATCGCACGCCGTCGAAATCCACTCTGCACCGTTCAGCACAGCGGGCATCTCGCCGGTAAATGTGAATGCTCTGTCGCCGAAGACGCTGCTGCCGGTCTTCTTCTCAGTCTGTACCGACCAGTCTGCGGCATTTTCTGTGTCATTGACGGTCAGATTCTTAATGTACTGTCCGTCTGCGTATGAGATGGGTTCAACCGGCGTAACAACGGGCTGTGCGCCGTCACCGATGAGGGTAAAATCATCGACCATGAGCCAGTTGCCCGCTTTTGCATCGGAGTACACGCCGATCTGCACTTTTCCTGTTGTCACGGCGATATTGTCGATCGTGATCTGTGTCCAGCTGTCCATTTTTTTGTTGACATTCATGATTTTGTCGTCGCCGCCGTATCCGCGAACATAGACCATCGCGCTGTTTTGTCCGCCGGTACTCTTGACCCATGCTTTCAGTGTGTAGGTGCCTTTCGGGACTGCTGCATCCTGCGTCATGGTGGCTTTGAATGCGTTTGCATCATACTGCTGTGCGCACCAGTTTCCTGTGTGGCCGCTCTTTTTGTTGCTGTTGCCCGTGCCGGAGAATTTCCAGCCCGCAAGCGTTGTCTGCGAGACGCGGTCGGCTTCAAAGGAGGGATTCAGGCAGTAATTGTTGCCTGCGCCAACCGACCATTCGCCGGTCACAGCATCGAGATTCCATTCGCTCAGTGAATTGAACTTGACATTGCAGCCGTTGACCGTCAGCGGCACCCACTGATTGTAGCCGATGCCGTTGCCGGCAAAATCGCTCCAGCGGTCGCCGCAGAACAGCACAGTTTCCTGCTTAGTGCCCTTGACCGTGTAGAAGAAGCCGGTCTGTGTGACATGGGAAAAGTCTTCGTCCGTGCCTTCCATCACTTTCCACCCGGAGTACGGGCCGAGCAGATTGTCAGCGACCATGTAGTAGCTGTGCGAGGAATTCCAGCCGTGCAGATCGGAGGCACAGAAGTAGTATTTGCCCTTGTATTTGAACAGGCAGTTGCCTTCGCGTCCGCTGCCCTTTGCGACCTCGGTTGCCTTCTCCGCATAGAGAAAATCCGAGGGACGCAGACGCGAAACATACTGATGTCCCCGTCCGCCCTTGTTCGAGCAGATGATATAAGCCTGCCCGTCGTCATCGACGAAAACGGTCTGGTCGCCGGTGCCCTGTTTCAGCACGCCGTCAATCTGATCCTGTACTTTCTCTACCTTGAAATTGCCGGTCGGTGAATCGCAGGACGCAAACAGAATGCTGTCATTATACTGCGTGACAAGCACATATTTTTTTGATTGCTTGCAGTATGCCACGCCCATTCTGCCGACCCAGTATGCCCAGCCGAAATCCTTGGTGGACGAGGTCAAGACATCGTTTTCAAATTTCCAATTGACCAGATCCTTTGAGGAATAGCAGGTGACGGATTTGAATGCCGTATCGCTGTTCTTGCCCGTCGGACTTTTGGCGTAGGTTTCCGCGCCGGAATAGTGGACACCGTACCAGTAATAGGTATCACCGAATTGGAATACGCCGCCGCCCTGCGAATAAATGAAATTGCCGCTTGTGTCTTTCCAGAAAGTGTCGTTGACAATGGTGTTTGATACTGCCATTGCAGTGGATTGATTTGCCGGGAAATGCGTTCCGACTGCTGCCAACAGAACAGCGGAACACAGGCTGGCGGTCAGCTTTTTGATTGTAGGTTTCATAATATTTCCCCCGTTCTCCGGTTTGCATATCGCCTGTTCCAAGCAGGAAGGGGTCTGCTTTTCGGGGCGCTATGCACTCAGTTTTTATATCTTTATTGTAATGGATTTCCGTAAGGAAGACAATGCAGTTTTGCCTCAATATCATGATGAAATCGTGCAGGATCACATTGACAAAGCGCCGCATTCATGATATACTGATATAGAATAACAGGAAGGGGGGAATTCGGATGCAGGCAAACGGAAAAATCGGTGTATTGATGCCGGAAATCGCAGATCCGCTGGATTTTGAGCTTCTGCGCGGTATTCAGACACAGGCATTCCGGCTTGGGCTTGATGTGATCGTGCTGTCCGGCGTTTTTAATGCGCAGACGGAAATGATGCATGATGACTATATCAATGGTCTCGAAAACATCTACACACTGATCTGTAAGGCAAGTCTGGACGGCATTTTGTTTCCGGTTGATCTGTTTCGCAGCCGCCCACTGATCGAACGCATTCTGCATCTGCTCTCCCAGACGGATATTCCCTGCCTGATTTTAGGCGAAGAATGCCTGCCATTTCAGAATATCCATCCCCGCCAGCAGGAGAGTGTTCGGCTGCTGACAAAGCATTTGATCGAAGCGCACGGATGCAGAAAGATCATCTGCATCACTGGATTTCCGCAGCATCATTCCTCTGCGGAGCGCGCCGCCGGTTTCCGGCAGGCAATGTACGAGGCAGGACTGCCTGTGTCTGAATCTGATATTTTCTACGGGCACTTCTGGAAGGAAATTCCGCGTCAGATCGGGCAGCAGATCGCAGACGGTACGCTGGAAAAACCGGACGGTATCGTGTGTACCAGTGATCCGATGGCGGCAGCACTGATAGAATCCTTGCAGGCAAACGGCATCCGGGTGCCGGAGGATATCCGCGTGACCGGTTATGACGGCAGCTGGGATGCGTGGCTTTGCAGTCCGAAGATCACAACCGTTTCCGGCAGAGACCGGCAATACGGTGAGGATGCTGTCATGCAGCTTTATGAGATGATAGCCGGAATGCCGGCAGGATATTCTGAATACCCACAGACAATCCGATACGGCGGGAGCTGCGGCTGTTCAGTTTCAGAAAGCGGTGCAGATGCGCTGCTGACAGAGCAATTTCTGCGGGCGCAGATTCAGCGTTTCATGGAAAAACGACAGCATCTGACCGCAAATCTGATCGACCGGCTTCGCAGCGCCGAAACGCTTGCGGAATGGGCAAAGGAGGTCGATCATGTCGGGTATATGCTTCCTGCATGGCAGTGGCTGGATGTGTGCCTTTGTGCGGATTGGTGTGCAGATGCGGACAATCCGTCACAGTTTCGGCAGCATGGGTTCCCGGATTCCATGCGGCTTGCGCTCTCCAAACGACGCGGTGAGAATCAGCCGTCCATGCTTGAATATCCGACCGCTGAGATTCTGCCGGCGCTCCGTCAGCCGCATGAGCCGAAGCTCGTTTTGCTTTCTTCGCTGCACGCGCACGGACAGTTTTTTGGATTTCTCGCTACTGCTTATCATGAGCCGGAGGAAATTCAGGCGGACGCATCCTATGTTTACTGGTGCGATGCCGCCGCAAACGGTTTATTTGCCTTGCAGAAGCGCATCAATACTGTAAAAATGCGTGCGCAGATTGAACTGCTGACGGTTCATGATCCTGAGACTGGCTTGCTGAACCGCCGCGGTCTTGCTGAGCGCCTGCCGGATATGCTGCACACTGCAAAAAAGCAGCATACAACGGCGCAGATTCTGCTGATTGCCTGTCATGAAACGGTGCAGCATTCCGCCTATGATACAGCGCAGCTGCTCGCCAGCGCGCTCCGGCATACCACACCGGAAACCGCAGTCTGCGCAAGAATGCAGGAAACGCTTTTTGCCATGATGTTTCTGCAAAGTGATACGGAATCAGAAATGCTGCTGATGCGGGCGGAACAGCGCTTTCAGAAGCTGCTCGGTCAGAATTCGACTGCACCGAAGCTGATTTCGTCTGTGCTGGATTTGCAGTTCCCGACACTGCATGAAACGGAACAGGGCATTTCCGAAGCGGCAGCGGTACTGATGCAGCAGGCAGCCGTTTCGGACGGTATGTATGATTACAAAGAAGTTCTGTCAAGAATACGGCGCGAGATCATGTCAGAACCGCAGAAGGAGTGGAATATTGAGCAGCTTGCGCATTCCGCTGGCATCAGCCGAAGCCATTTGCAGCGCCTTTATAAGCAATTTTTCAATGTGAGCTGCATGGAAGACATCATTACATCGCGGATGAACCGCGCTAAGCAGCTTCTCACCTATACCGACATGCGCATTCAGGAAATTGCCATGCAGTGCGGCTACAACAATGAATCGCATTTCATGCGGCAATTCAAGGAGCGCATCGGCATGACAGCCGTGCAGTATCGCACAAAAGCAAAAAAATGACCCGTCTGTTTTTGGCAGACGGGTTCGTTTTATTCGGGGTAATAGTTCGTAAGATCGTGCAGAAATTCCGCAGTATCCGCATAGCCGCAGATCTGGGCAGCTTCCTCAGCGGTCAGACCGGCTTCCAGCATACGCTTTTTTCCATAGCCGAGAATGCTGCGATGAATGTCATCGGCAAAGGTAATGCCAAACTGAGATTGATATGCTGTTTCAAACTGCTCCGGTGTAACGGATAATTCCGCCGCAAACCGCACCGCCGAGAATTTGTCAAACGGCTTGCGATAAATGCTCTCGTGAATCCATTGCAGACGCGCTGAAACAGCTTCCCGCGGCGGCGTAATCTGCTCTGCAATCTGATACAGGAGCATTTTGAATTGCAGATCGACGACCTCCTGCCGATATTGATGCGCAGAATAATATTCAAAATTGATGTCGCGCAGCAGTTTAGACAGCGCATTGCTGTTTTTCAGCGTGACCGGCGTATTCAGCGGAATTTGCAGATTGGTGAGCAGCTTGCGCTCATCGGTATCCGGATCAAAGTGCATCCAGTCATCAATATACTGTGTGCCGTCTGCGCCGTAATCCTGTGGGAACTCCGATGTGTAGAGTATCATGGTGCCGGCTGGAAACGCTTCTCCGTCCACGCGGCACGGTGATTTGATGAGCAGAAACAGCCAGTCTCCTGCACCTTCCGGTCTGATATTATGAAATGCCGCATCGTGTGTGTGATGCCAGCCGATTTCGTCCATGCGCATATGCGATGCCTCCTTATCAGGGTTAATTCTATCATATCATAAACACACTTGTTTGTCAATCACTGTCAAGAAAAATGTCCCGTCCGAGAGGGCGGACGGGACGAGTAAAAGGGGGGATTCAAAATCTGCTGCTTAATGTGCAGCTTTCGGAATAATCGAAATATCCGGTGTCTGCGGCATTTCCATGCCTGTGCCGAGGTAATAGTCGAGCATATGCGACTGGAAATAGCCCTTTGCGGTCATGCAGTTTCGGTAGCAGGGATTCTGTGCGAGACAGTAGAGCCGCGTGTCGGTTGGCGCGGTTGTTTCGAGAATCACAAGCTTTGAAAAATCACTGCTTGTCATGATGACTTCCTCGCGCCAGTCGCCGGTAATATCTGCATAGAACATCGGTGCGCCGCGTGTTGCGCCGGTGCAGTCCGTGATCTTCCACGGCGAGAGCAGGCGTTCCACGCTGCCGGTCTGATAATTAAATTTCTCGAATTTCTTGTCATTATAGGATTCTGCGAGCAGGTCGCCGTCCCACCAGAGCCGGATGCACGGGTACAGCGCGTTGTCACCGATGCGCGTGCCGTCGTGATTGTATAACCCCTGGAACGACCACACCTCAAAGCCGTCATGATTCGGGTCGATGTCGCCGATATTGCCGCGTCCGACATCGGCAGTACCTTCTTTTGCGTAATTTGTCCAGAGCATTTCACCGGTCGATGCGTTGTAAAAATATTCAAGCAGTCCGAACTGATTGTTCTGCTGAATGCCGTAGCCCATCATTTCGTGATTGTTATTCGCATTGCAGAAAGAGCCGACAAACCAGCGGTCGCCGTGAACGATCTCGTCGATATGATAACGCAGTGAGCCGTCACCGTTCAGGCAATAGCCCATGTGCAGCACTTCGTCTTTGCCGTCGTAATCCACATCGGCAACGCGAATCTGATGTGCTTCCGCATAACCGTTTTTATACTCGGTGCGATTGTTAAACAGCACTTCATTTTTGTATTTCCAGTGCATTTTGAATGTACCGGTTTCATCGTAGCCGAATGCTGCTGTGATGCTGTTGAAGGTTTTGTCCTTATTGCGGTTTTTCATCCAGCAGACCACGCTTGGGCGCACGCCGTCGAGATAACCAATCTCCATCATGCAGGCGAGTGTCCCGACCGATGCGTAATCATCCGGCACGGGCGTTGACGCTTTCAATGTACCGGTTTTTCCGTCAATCACGGCGATTTCCTGCGCGACCGGATTCGCATTGTGATACTGTGAGCCGTCGCCGAATGTCACGCCGTCCGCGATACGCAGCAGAATATCTGCATAGCCGTCGCAGTCCATATCATAAACGGTTGCACCGTCCCACATTCCGCAGTCGATCGCAGATGCGCCGGGCGTGATGTTGTTTTTGTTTTCGCTGTTGTAGCCGAGGTCGATCGTATACAGATAAGTGCCGTCATGCAGATAGGCTTCGAGCTTCTGGTGCTCATCGGTGTTGCGGTCAACAAGATAATCATAGTTGCCGTCGCCGTTGAAATCACCAACCCAGACAAAGTGAATCTGGCTTCCCTGTTTAATGTTGACAATACGCACATTCGCCGTGGAATTCGCCGCAAGTGTATCACTGCCGTCCGTATCATATTCCTGCCCACCGATCACGGCTTTGACTGTATAGGTATTGCTCTTTTTGAGATTTGCCTTTGTATCGGTGAAGTTTGTGCCGCCGGTCAGTGGCGCACTGTTGAGCTTTTCTGTTTTGCCGTCTGTTGTGCGGTAGACATTGAATGCAATATCCTGCGGGTCATCCGCAAGCAGACGCCAGCTCACAAACACGCCGCTGCCGCTGCTGACTGCACATACACCTCGGCTGAGATATTCCATTTTTCTCGTACCTGTCAGCACCGGAGTTTCCGGCTCTGTATTGTAGATTTCCGGGAATTCCGGTATCTTTGCGAGCAGATAATCGCGCAGCATTTCTGCATCTGCAATGTCTGTGTTTCCGTCTGCGGTCACATCGGCAATGTTTGATTTCAGCGCATCCATGCCGTTTATCAATCCGCGCTTCATCAGTGTCAGATCACGCGCATCCAGCACGCCGTTGCTATCCATATCCCCGCGCAGATATTGCTGTGCTTCTGCGAATACTGTACTTGGCTGATTGAATCCCTGCATTAGTACAATCATTGCACCAGTCAGCGCAGCAATTTTTCTTGATTTCAGCTTCATTGAATAACCCCCGTTTCTTTTTCAGCAATGTTTGTTTCTGCTTATATTGTATCTGATTTCAGTCGTTATTACAATGACATTTCTAATCATTTTCCTGACGATTTCACCCATCATGTATTGGTGTAAAAACGGAGCAGTTCGCTGCAAGCAAACTGCTCCGTTCATCTTATTTCTTTCTGTTCCCGACCGTCAGACCGAGTTGCTTTGTCTGCTCCGCTATCATGGAAGCGAGCTTCTGTGCCCCCGCACCGCTCAAATGCGTGTTGTCAAGTGTGGTATGCGCGGCGTCGGTATAGCAATGGAGCTTCGCAGTTTCATTTGCTCCGCCGTAGGTATACAGATCATTGTAGAGCTTTGTTGTCAGCGCGGTCATGTCAATCACGGGAACATTGTAATTCTTTCCGAGTGTCAGCATCCCGTTCTGATAAATGGTATGTCCGCTGTAATTTGGTGTGCCGTCCGGATTCCGGCGCGAGATCGGCGTCACAAGCACAGGCTGCGCACCGGCATTTTTCGCCAGATTGATATAGTATGCCGCCAAGATGTATTCGTAAGAATAGCGTCCCTGCGCATCCTTGCCGCTGCTGTCCAGCGTTTTCCAGTCGAGATTCGGATAAGTGCCGAGCCCCGGATAGGTGCTTTCATCGGTCTTTTCATCGTTGTGTCCAAACTGAATGAACAAATAGTCGCCCTTGCCGATCGACGATTTCAGCGTCTGGTAGTTTTTCTCGGTGAGGAAACTGCGGGAGCTTCTTCCTGAAAGTGCGAGATTTGTGACGGTTATATTGTTGTAGCAGCCGGCGATTTTTTGCCCCCAGCCGTAGCGATCGAGTGTCTGATTGCTGTTGCTGTCATAGTCGCAGACTGTGGAATCACCGACGAGATAGACCTTACCGGAGAATTTGAAATCTGCGGATTCATAGGAATTGCTGACTGCCGCTGTTGTCGTTGTTGTGGCAATGACTGTTGTTTCGGCAGGTGCGGTGGTGACTGCCGGAGCAGTCAGCAGCTCGCGCTTGAGCAGAGTGAGATCAATCGCATTGATTTTGCCGTCGCCGTTCCGGTCAGCCGCTGCCGGATTTTTCAGCGTGCCGGTTGTCAGCAGATAATCGCGTAGTGCAATGACATCCTGCAAATCGGTTACGCCGTCGCCGGTAATATCCTGCTTCGGGAGCGATGCAATTACGGTATAATTCACGCAATAGCTGCTCTGTCCGTTTGCACCAAGCGTGATCGTTTCGCCGGCTTTTACAGATTTGCTGTAAAGATCAAACATCACATCCTTATCATTCTGTGCGGTGAGATTTGATTTTGCAAAGCCGTTCATCCATGCCGGCACGGTTTCCACACGGTTGTCGAGCGCAATCCAGACGGTAATATCCGCAGATGCTTTGCAGGCTGCAAGCGCATCGCCGGTTGAATTCTTTGCATCGCAGGCAGTGACAATCGCTTCGCTGCCGATCAGCTCTGCGGGCAACGCTGTCCATATGACTTCGCGGTCGCCGAAAACAAAATCACCGGTTTGCAGGTCGCTGTCAATGCTCCATGATTTGCGTGTGGAATCGTTCACAACCAGATCAGAAATCAGCCTGCCACTCATGGGTTCAATAGTCTCGGGCTCCATCGTTGTATCAGGCGCAGTGATGAAGTTTGCGGAGCGGTATCCCGCCGCAGAAAACGCGCTGTGCGTCATATTTGTCGCCGCCGACTGTGCGCCGGAATACTTTGTCACATAGCCCTTGACATTGGCTGTGGGCATTGCGGTATAGCTGTAATTACCGGCCGGACGGAAGTTGCTCGGCTTGGAATAGCTCGGATTGTTCTTTGTCCCTTCGCCCTGCTTGGTGCGGCTGCAATTTGAAAAGATCGAGCCGCTTTCCGCATAAGCGCCTGCATAGGTAATTTGATTCCAGTCACAGATGACGTTGCCGCCGTTTTCGTAGACGCAGTTTTCTGCGTAAATATCGCAGGCAGTGTGAACGGTATAACCCATGCTGAACTTATTGACGTAATTATTGAGCGAATGGAAATAGCCGTAACGCATGAGTCCCGGTGCGCGCGTCAGCGTATCATGATAATAATTCGCTGTAAGTGTCACGCAGGGATGCCCGTTGTACTGCTTGTATGTCGCTTCATCATCGGTCGGATACCCGAGCAGCACGCCGTATTCATGCAGTCCGAAATTGCAGTCTGAGATCGTGATAAAATCGGTGTTGCCCTTGAAATTGAGAAACTTATCCCAGTCATCGGTTCTGGTCGATGCGCCGTTGACTTTGTCATGTCCTATAAATGTGATATGGTCGATCCAATAATTTGATCCGTAGGCGAATTCCCAGATGTTGTCGCTGTTCAGTTCCTTGTCATGGGAAATCTCGATATTTCGGAGAATGATATCATGTCCGGGACCGTAATTCTCGCCGAAGGTCTGGAAGAACACATTATAGAGTGAATGCGCGCCGTAACTGCCTATGATCGTCTTGTTCGGATTGACATAGATTTTCGCATCGGTGAAGCGATAGCGGCCGTTGCCGTCCTTGCTGTATGTGCCGGTTTTGCTGATGTTTTTCGTGATAACGACGGTACAGGTTTCGTTATTGGTGCAGGCAGCTTTCAGTTCATCGAATGTGGATACTTCAACCGTTTTGCCGAGTGTGCCGCCGAGATTGCACGCTTTCTCTTTGCCGTTCATGGCCTTGCAGTAGCCACCGAAGCCCTGCAAACCGACCGCATTCAGCAACCATTTCTGTGCATTGCTGCCACTGTAAGTACTGAGTGTGATCTGGCTGCCATTTGTCAGCGCAAGTTTTTTATTTGCATAGTTCAGAATCTGATAGTGCAGATTGTTGCCGTAGCTGTCCTTGTCCACGGGATTCACATACCAATATTGTGTTTTGTCATTAGTGTTTCCGAAGATGACACATTCTGTTTCGGCTGTGACAGAATAGCCCATCGGCGTCAGCACTCTGCCGCTTGCCTGATTGACAATGCGGTAATAGCTGCCGTTGCTGTCCGTTCCAGTGTAATCGAAGCGCCAGCTCTCATTCTGCGAATTTTGCAGCGCTGCGGTCACGCAGGCAGATTTATCCGCAGTGCCGGAAATGTTCAGATTGTAGCTGTTGTCGTTCGTGCTGATGCGCAGCAGCACAGGCGGATAATCAACCGATGCGGCAGATGCAGTCTGCTTCGGCAATGCCGTACAGATGATGCCGGTCATCAGCAGCGCCATGCTGAATGTTGTCATTCTTTTCAGAAATGATGCTATATTTTTCATCATAATTCCCCCTTTTTATTCCGGCTGTCTGCCGGTTTGCATTTTTATTATAGCATGACGGCAGGCAGCACACAATGACAGAATTTATCATAATCATGACATTTTGGCGCAAGGAATGCAGCGCCTGCAATTATGAGCGAAAAGTGCAGGAAAATGAGCAGATATCTGATTGGTTTTCTTTTCGGTATCTGCTAAACTGAAAATGCACGCAATGTGAATGTGCAGTGTCGTGCGGCGCATATGGGCATTCCCCCTGCCCATGTGTGCCTTCGCCGGTGTATCTCCCCTTCGGTACGTCGGCAAGTTCGGGGGAACAGAAAACAAAGGGGGCTTGATTGATGAAGCGACAATCAAAGCTGTGGGCAGCGGCATTGTCCGTATTGCTGTGCAGCACCGTTTACGCAGGCGCACCATTGCAGACATCCGCCGCAAATACGGAATGGAAGTTTGATTTCGGCGGCGGCGGGACAGCATCGGGATACACCGGTGTCAGCGCCTCAGACGGGTACAACGCAAACCGCGGCTACGGCTTTTCTGCCGGGACAAGTGCTGCGAATGTTGCGGCATCCGGCAGCGGCGCGCTCAGCGATGCGGTGCAGTTCAAGAATTCCACATCGAACGGGAACTATACCTTCTGTGCAGATGTCCCGAACGGGCTGTATCAGGTATCCGTCTGGCTCGGCAACACAGCACGCACCAGTGTTGCGATCGAGGGTATGTACCAGATCATGAACATGACCGGAAACGGTGCATATCATACGCTGCAAGTACCGGTTACGGACGGGCAGCTCAATATATGCGCCTGTGCAGGAAAGGAAGGCAATCCGTTTTCGATCTCGGCGCTTGAAATCAAGCAGATTTCAACGCAGACGCACACGAATCCGACGATATGGGTCTGCGGCGATTCGACTGTCTGTAATTACTATCCGCTGAACAGCTCCGCGCAGGCGGGCTGGGCGCAGATGCTGCTCGATCTGGTCTCCGGAAGCGGCTGGCAGGTCATGAACATGGCGACCTCGGGGCAATGTGCCCGCGGATTCGTGCAGGGCGGGCAATTCAATGTCATCGAGAAGAACGGTCAGCCCGGCGACATTTACATCATTTCCATCGGCATCAATGATACAAACGCAAAGAACAATACGACCGCGGAACAGTATCAGGAAATTATCACCGATATGACAAAACGCGCACAGGCAAAGGGAATGCGTGTGATTCTTGTGAAGCAGCAGGGACGCAACGGCGACTGTCAGCGCAATCCCTTGCTGACGAGCAGATGGTATAACGGCACACTGGACAAGGTCAGCGCAGAAACCGGCGCTGAGGTTGTCGATCTGTTCAATTTCTGGCAGAATGACTGCCTGAAAAAGAGTGCGGCAGATGTCAGCAAGCTGTATATGGATGACGGCCTGCATCCGAACCGTTCCGGTGCGACAAGGCTTGCTGAGCTGGCATATGCGGCAATGAATATCGAAACACCGGGTGTCACGCAGCCGACTATTCCCGATGAACCGGAGACGCCGGAGATTCCGGCAGTGAATGACACAATGATTCTTCCTGCAACCGGTGATCCGCTTTTGCAGGGAGATCTGAACGGCGACGGTAAGATTAATGCGATTGATCTGACGCTTGCCAAACGTGCAGTATTGCAGCCTGCGCCCTATCAGTTTGTGCAGGCTGCCGATCTGAATGGTGATCTGAAAGCAGATTCCGCCGACATTCAAATGATGATCGGTTTCCTGACTGGCGCAGAAACCGAATTTTCTGACACAAAATATGCTGCCTCCGAGCAGCAGTTTTCGCCGGGTGTGCGTGAAAGCAGCAATGCGGGCTATGCCTATCAGGATTATTTGAATCTTGAAAACAACGCTGAAAGCAATGTGACTTTTGCAGTGAATGTCCCGCAGACAGGCAATTATCTCTGCACATTCAACATAGCAAACGGTTCGGCAAATGACCGCAGTATGATGATAACAGTGAATGACGGAAATGAAAAATGGAAGCAGAATTTCCTCAGCACCGGTGCATGGACAACATGGGAAGAACGCGCGATTGTGCTGCCGCTGATTGCCGGTGTCAACCGAATCAAGCTGCAATCAAATACCGCAGAAGGCGGTCCGAATTTTGATTATCTGAAGCTGACCTTCACGGATGAACCCGTACCGGATACCTATGATCCGTCGCAGGAACAGCCGACTGTTCAGCAGCCTGTCAGCAATCATCCGACGCTGTATGTTGCTTCGGATTCTACGGCTCAATCCTACAGCGCAAGTAAAAAGCCGCAGCAGGGCTGGGGCTATTATCTGCAAAGCTATTTCTCGGCAAATGTGACCGTTTCCAATCATTCCATTGCAGGACGCAGTTCCAAGAGTTTCTATGACAATGGAAGATTAAACTCCATTCTTGAGGTCATCAAGCCCGGCGATTACCTGCTGATCGACTTTGGAATCAATGACGGCGCTGCATCGCAGCCGGAGCGATATGCGCCGGTGTGCTACAATGCCGACAATCCGACACAAGGTTCCTTTGAATACTATATGACATTCTATATCAAAGGCGCACTTGATAAAGGCGCAACACCGATTCTGATGAGTCCCACGCTTTCTATCAAGAACCAGACGCAGCCGTTCAAGGTTGGCTACCGCAATATTGATACGGCGTGTCAGGCACTTGCCAAGAAGTACAATATTCCGTATTTCGATCTCGGACAGGCAATGGTCAATGACTTCAACAAGCGCGATTACAACACTGTCAAGGGCTATTATATGGGCGGCGCGACCGGCGGCACGGACTTTACACATTTTACCGAAACCGGCGCAAATGTCACCGCGCAGATCATTTGCAACGGAATCAAGGAAATGGGCATTCCGCTTTCCGCGGAAATCAAATAAACAGGGGGAATCATGATGAATAGAAAGCAACTCATCGCATTCAGCACGGCAGTCCTGCTTTGCGCAGGTTCTGCAATGCCGACGACCGCAGCACACGCGGCATACGGTGTCGGCGGTAACGGCACAGCAATCATGGAGCATCTTGACCGCGGCATCTATGCGGTTAAATCAGGAAACGGGATGTTCGTGAGCTGGCGCTGGAATGCGGACGATGATGACAACGCAGAATTTCAGCTCTACCGCGACAATCAACTCATTTACACAAGCAAATCCGGTGACGCGACATCCTATCAGGATAACGGCGGCAATGCAAATTCCAAATATCGTGTGGATACTGTTGTGAACGGCACGGTCGTCGGTTCGGAGGAATGCAGATTCCATTCCGGCACGAATTACTTTGACATCCCGCTCAACAGCCCCGGCAGCAATTACTCTCCGAATGACTGTTGCGTGGGTGATGTGGACGGCGACGGACAGTATGAGATCTTCCTCAAATGGGATCCGAACGATTCGCAGGACAATTCCAAATCCGGCAATACCAGCAATGTCTATATCGACTGTGTGACACTCGACGGCAGAACGCTCTGGCGTGTCGATCTTGGCAAAAATATTCGTGCAGGACAACATTATACGCAGATGTGCGTGGCAGATTTCGACTGTGACGGACACGCCGAGCTGATTACCAAAACCGCAGACGGCACAAAGGACGGCACAGGAAAAGTGATCGGTGACGGCTCCAAGAATCACCGCAACGGCAGCGGATATATCCTTGACGGTCCGGAATATATGACGCTGTTTGACGGACAGACCGGCGCCGCGCTTGACACGATCAATTTCCCTGTCCCGCGCGGAAAGGTCAGCGACTGGGGTGACAATTACGGCAACCGTGTGGACCGTTTCAACAGCGGAATTGCCTATCTGGACGGCGTACATCCGTCTGCCATTTACAATCGCGGCTATTATACCCGCATGACAATCTCGGCAGTTGATGTTGTTGATAAAAAGCTCTCTGTCCGCTGGATATTTGATTCCAACAACAATGGTTCCGGCGCGGCATACAGTCAGGGCAACCACAATCTCATGGTTGCAGATGTGGACGATGACGGCAGACAGGAAATTTGCATGGGTTCATCTATGATTGATGATGACGGAAAGCTGCTCTGGGCAACCGGCGCGGGGCACGGCGACGCCATGCATCTCGGTGATCTTGATCCCGACCGTCCCGGGCTAGAAGTATGGATGTGCCATGAGCATACGCCCTTCGGTGTATCCCTTGTTGATGCGAAAACCGGAAAAGTGATCTTCCGCATCAATGGCGACAAAGACACCGGACGCTGTTGCGGTGATAATGTCTGGTCAGGCAGCAAGGGCGCAGAGCTTTGGGGCGCCAGACCTGCAAAAGCAGTTCTCGACAAAACCGGAAAAACGATTGCAAGTCTCAGCCCGTCGATGAATTTCCTGATCTACTGGGACGGCGATCTGGAGCGCGAAATGCTCAGCGATACGATGATTTCAAAGATGAAGTCCGCAACGCAGATCGACTATTTCTTTACTGCAGAAGGATGTGCGTCAAACAACAGCACAAAGGCGGTACCGTGCCTGACTGCCGACCTGTTCGGCGACTGGCGTGAAGAGCTCATCATGCGCACAACGGACAACAAAAAACTGCGCGTCTGGTGTACAACCTACACCACGAAAACCCGACTGACAACGCTGATGCATGATATGCAGTATCGTGCGCAGGATTGCTGCCAGCAGTCAGCGTATAATCAGCCGCCCCATGTCAGTTACTATCTTGGCTCGGATGCACCGCTGCCGGCGCGCCCGAATGTGATCGTCAACGGAGAAAGCACCTATACACCGCCGGAGCCGATCAAGTATGCAGACGGCAGCTTTATCACCAATCTGACCGTCAGTGATACGGTGAATGCCGCAAACTGGTCGGTCGTGACCGAAACAAAACAGGTCGGCAGCACTGTCTTTGGCGATCGGGCATTCACATTCACCGCGATGCCGAAGGTTCTGGACGGTGCCGAGTGGATTCAGACAGCGTGTGATTCCAAGAAGTTTGCAGGGGACGAAGCATCATTTACAGCTGGTGCAGATATTACCGCGTATGTTGCACTGGATACGCGCATCACGGATGTGCCCGCATGGCTCGGCGACTGGACAAAGACTGCCGATCCCCTGACGGATGACGGGAATCCGGTCGTGACATATCAGCTCTATAAAAAGGATTTTTCCGCCGGGGAAACGGTTAAACTTGGCGCACTGGCACAAAGTTCATGTGTGAATTACGCAGTCGCCGTGACAGCGCAGAAAGCGGATGTGCTCGGTGACATCAATCAAGACGGCATCTGCGATCAGACAGATCTTGTGATGATGCGTGACTACCTGCTGACCGTCGGCGAGCTGACACCGGAGCAGGGCGCAATCGCCGACATGAGCAAAGACGGCAAGATCAATGCGATTGACTTGACGCTGCTGAAACGGCTCCTATTATGATACTGAAGAATGTGAGGATGCTTGTCCGGCATCCTCATTTTCTTTCGCCCTTCAAATGAGATGAAATGTCATAATCAAGAGCAAAAAAGCCATTGTATCTGCGTATAATCCATGCTATACTGGAAATCAGAAACACAGGGCTTAGGGGGAATCTGTATGAAAAAATGTATATACCGGCAGATGATGGCATCGCTGATGGCTGTCGCGCTGCTTTCTGCGGCAGTGCCGACTATGCACCAATGTCGTCGGAATGTCATAGCGCAGCACCACATAGCCCCGCGGATACCTGCTGAAAAACAAAGGCGTATAGAAATAGGCTGCCGGATGCCTGCATTTCCCGATGATCTCCTGCAATGATGTAAACGGGAACACTGCGGAATTGCCTTCGTGCGTTTCGGAATAGACTGGATACGAGATCACATTCTCACCTGGTTCTTCTTCCGTATACCAGTTTGCATACAGGCAGACGGACATTTCCTGCACATTGCGGAGCAAAAATTCCTGACCGATGAATGCAAGCCGGTAATCCTCCATGCTTTTGGCTTCGATCAGTTTTAGTTCTAGCCGGCTGTGCAGATGCAGGAATTCATTGTCACTGCGAGCGCGGACAGCTTCCAGTTCTTCCGTGAATTCCGGTGTGCAGACACCGCAGGAGCAGGTATTTCCGGGAATGACCGTTCCCCGCGGCGGAGAGAAACTTCTGTAAACACCTTCGCTGAGTTTGTGCAGCAGAATCTGCACAGCCGCTTTGCCGAGCGCCGGGCGGTTCCGCTGATAAGTTGTCAGGATCGGATTGTGCAGATGCCGTTCCTGCGCATATTCGTAGCCGATGACCGTCAGTTCCTCCGGTATGCGCACATCTGCCTTTGACAGCACATCAATCAGACCGAACGCCATATAATCGTTGGTGCAGACAACCGCCTGCGGCCTTCTTCGTTTTCCGCTGAGATACTGTTCCGCCAGCGCATGACCGGAATTCAGCCAGAAATCGCCGTAGATCACGCGGGATTCATCATACGGAATACCGCTTTGTTCCAGTGCTCTGCGGTATCCTGCAACGCGATGATGCGAAACTATCATCGTATCAGGTCCCGTCAGAATATCAATGTCTGTAAAGCCGTGTTCAGAAATCAGATGCATAGTGACATCGGCAATATCATCCTCATCACTAGTATTGAGCATCAGGCAATTCGGAAGATCAAAGCGGGAAGCATCCGAGCCGATCGCAACCATCGGGATTTCGGGTCTGCTGCGGATCAGCTCTGTGATGCGGCTGCGCTGGTTCGGATCGGCAAATGGCTCGGAAATCAAAATCAGAGCATCCAGATCCGGCGAAAGCAAAAGCCGGTAGATGTCGTTCTCCGCATTCAACGCATCATCATTGTAGGCAGGATTATAAATAGTTGAAATGTACCTGTTCAGTCCTGCTGAGAATTCCACAAAGTTGAAAACAAAAAGTTCAGAGTCAAAAACTGTGATTCTGTCAATTTACAGCCGCCGAATAATGTGCTATACTGAAGAAAAAGCAAAATAGCGGTGGTGAAAAAGGATGACAGTGATAGAAGAACTCATGGCA